>JAOAGZ010000071.1 GCA_026415495.1 Eximiradius proteiniborus
ACTATTAATAATCTATGTTTTTCACCCCAATATAGTATCTGCTGTGTTGGGGTTTTTCTTTTGTTTTTGATAAGTATTTACCGAGAATTTATGGATGAAAATCCACCTAATTCAATTATAAATAAAGTTGTTGTGTGAAAAACAAACGATATTGTTAGTTGATTTACGGATAAATTGGTAACGATAAAAAAATACCTATTAATTTTATTGTCATTTATTTTTCATTTATAAATACATAATATTCACTATATTTTAATTTAGAGTTAATGAAATCTATAAATACTTATAAATTATAGGTTTAGGTGTGTCTAAATTTATTTTTTCTTTGTTTTATTCTTAAATATCTCTTTATTTTGTATAGTTTATAAGGTTACTTAATATAAATTTATTAAGGTAGTATATGGCAAATGTTCTTCAGAATTACGAAAATCTAAAGAAAGCTCTCGAATTTGCTTCAACCGATGCTGATAATACCGGAAAAATTATTATTCAGGTTGGTTCTGCAACTTGCGAAAAAGCCGCAGGTTCTGATGCTATTCGAGACGAATTTATCAAGCTTATCAAAGCTTCCGGACGCGACGATATTGTTGTCAAGCAAACCGGTTGTACTGGTCGCTGCTCGCAAGAACCAATTGTTGGTGTTTTTATTCCCAAGCAGTTTCCTGTAAAGTATTCTCAGGTTAAAGTCGAAGAAGTATTAGAAATTTTTCAAACACACGTGCTTGGGCAGCAACCTGTTGCTAAATTTATGCTTGACAAAACAACGGAAACACTCTACAAACATGTTGTAACAATATGTTCGTCGAGTCGATGCAATACTGACGACAAGTCTTGGATTGATATTTTCAACAGACTTATTAAAGAAAAAAATCTTCCTCCAACTGAAGTAAAAGTACTTCAAGGCGGCTGTATTGGTTTATGCACAGAGGAGCCAAACGAAATTAGCCACGGCGTTATGATGGTTTTTCCTGAAAATGTTATCTACAAATTTCATAATGAAGAAGAATTATCAAAAATAATTGATATTCATATAATTGAAAATGGTCGCGCACGCGATTTTATGGTTCATACTGATAATTTAACAGAAGTATATTTTAAATTTTATGGTGATGTATCTTTCTTTAATAAGCAAACAAGAATTACGTTAAGAAATTGCGGTATTATTGATCCTGAAAGCTTAACAGATTATATTCATGCTCAAGGATTTGAGGCTCTTGCAAGAGTTCTTTATAAAGGTGATCCTGAATTTGTAATAAATGAAATTATTAAGTCCGGATTGAGAGGTCGTGGTGGTGGCGGTTTCCCAACTGGTATTAAATGGCGTAATACCAGAACAATGAACCCGGATCCTATTAAATATGTTGTTTGTAATGCTGACGAAGGCGATCCAGGTGCATTTATGGATAGAAGTGCTCTCGAAGGAGATCCATTCTCGATTATTGAAGGTATGATAATCGGAGCGTATGCTATAGGTGCATCAAAAGGTTATGTATATATCCGTGCTGAATACCCACTTGCAATTCAACGCATAGAAAATGCAATTTGGAAATGCCACAAAATGAATTTGCTTGGCAAAAATATTCTTGGTTCTGGATTTGATTTTGATATAGAGATAAGATTAGGTGCCGGTGCTTTTGTTTGTGGTGAAGAAACAGCATTATTGCAATCTATTGAAGGAAAACGAGGGCAACCCGTTATTAGACCTCCGTATCCATCAGTAAAAGGATTATGGGGACATCCCACTTGTATCAACAATGTAGAAACCTGGGCTAATGTTCCTGCTATTATGCTGTATGGTGCAGATTGGTTCTCTCGTATTGGTACAGAGGGAAGTAAAGGTACAAAAGTATTTGCTCTCGCTGGCAAAGTTAAAAATACAGGGCTTATTGAAGTTCCTATGGGGACTACACTTCGTGAAATTATTTTCGACATCGGTGGCGGTATTCCAAATGGTCGTCAGTTAAAAGCTGTTCAGACTGGTGGTCCGTCTGGTGGATGTATACCAATGAATAAAATCGATACTCCTGTTGATTATGAAACTTTAAAAGGCATCGGCTCAATGATGGGGTCCGGTGGTATGATAGTTCTTGATGATGCAGATTGTATTGTATCCACTGCAAAATTCTTCCTTGAATTTACAAAAGATGAATCTTGTGGAAAGTGCTTGCCTTGCCGTGAAGGTACTTTCAGAATGCTCGAAATTCTTGAGAAAATTACTTCTGGACATGGTGAAATGGAAGATTTGGACAAATTAGAAAGACTTGGACGTGCAATTCAAAAGTCCTCTCTCTGTGGTTTAGGTATGTCTGCTCCAAATCCAGTTCTTTCGGCGTTAGAACATTTTAGAGAAGAATTCGAAATACATATCAAAGAAAAACGCTGTCCTACCCAAAGATGTTCTAAACTTATCACATATAAGATTATACCTGAGAAATGTACTGGTTGTACTCTTTGTGCAAGACGTTGTCCGGTTTCTTGTATTCGTGGATTTGCTAAAAAACCACACGAAATTATGCAAGAGCATTGTATTAAATGCGGAGAATGCTACAATGCTTGTAAGTTTGATGCAATAGAGAAAATTTAAGGAGGAGAATAAATGAAATATGTAAATGCAATAATAGATGATATTCCGGTTTCCGTAGTCAAAGGCACAACTATTATGGAAGCTGCGGATAAAATTAATGCTCATATCCCACGGTTATGTTATCATCCTTTTCTTTCTACAGAAGGTGCTTGTCGTATTTGTGTTGTAGAAGTTGAAGGTGCTCGCAATTATTTGCCTGCATGTGCTACTGCTATTCAGGAAGGAATGGTAATTCGTACTAATTCACCGCAAATACGTCAAACTCGTAGAGATTTGGTTGAATTGTTGTTGGATAATCATCCTCGTGCTTGTTTGACTTGCGTCAGAGACGGTAACTGTGAACTTCAAAATCTTGCCTATAAGCTTGGCGTGAGAGACAGACTTTATGCAGGAGAAAGAAAACGTCATCCAATTGAAAATTCAAGTGTGTCTGTTATTCGTGATGCTGAAAAATGTATTCTATGCCGCCGTTGTGTGCGTGTTTGTTCGGAAATACAAGGTGTTCATAACCTTAGCCAGATGCATCGTGGCTTCCGAACTGTTGTTACTCCTGCTTTCGAAGCACCTATGGATGATTCTGTTTGTATTAAATGTGGTCAGTGTATCAATGTTTGTCCTACCGCTGCTTTTATAGAACAGGATGCAACTGAAATAGTTTGGAAGGCACTTGAAAACCCAGATTTGCACGTAGTTGTTCAGACTGCTCCGGCAATTCGTGCTGCTATAGGTGAGGGATGGAACCTTCCTCCAGGTACTTATGTAACTGGTAAAATGGTTACAGCTCTTCGTCGCCTTGGATTTGACGCTGTATTTGATACTGATTTTGCCGCCGACCTAACTATTATGGAAGAATCTCACGAACTAATCGAGAGGATAAAAAAAGGTGAGAATTTACCTTTGATTACTTCCTGCTCACCGGGGTGGATTAAGTTTTTAGAGCATTTCTATCCTGAATTAATTCCAAATGCATCTTCTTGCAAGTCACCTATGCAAATGGAATCCACACTTCTTAAAACGTACTATGCAGAAAAAATGGGTATCGACCCGGAGAAGATTTTTGTTGTAGCAATTATGCCTTGTGTTGCTAAAAAATATGAAGCTAAAAGACCCGAACATTATATGAAAGAAAATGTTCCATATACAGATGCAGTTCTTACAACTCGTGAACTTATTTGGATGATTAAGGCTTATGGAATTGACTTTGTAAATCTTCCTGATAGTGAGTTTGATTCTCCTTTGGGCTATTCAACAGGAGCTGGTGATATATTTGGTTCTACTGGTGGTGTAATGGAAGCTGCACTTCGCACTGCTTACGAAAAAATTACCGGTGAAAAAATTCAAGAGCTTGAATTTACAAATGTTCGTGCAATTGAGGGATTACGCGAGGCAACAATTCAAATCGGTGATTTATCTCTGAACGTTGCAGTTTCTAATGGATTAAATAATGCTAAAAAGATTTTGGAAAAAATCAAGTCAGGTGAAAAACAATATCATTTAGTTGAAATTATGGCTTGCCCAGGTGGATGTGTTGCTGGCGGTGGACAGCCACTTGTCAATGCAGGTGATTATGTTTATCCATTAGATCCAGAAACAGTTCGTAAACGTCAAATGGCACTATATAGAATTGACGAAAGTAAAGAGCTGAGAAAATCTCACGAAAATCCTTTCATTATCAAATTGTATGAAGAATTTTTAGGTGAACCGGGTAGCGAAAAAGCTCATCATCTTCTTCATACTACTTATGAACCAAAATTACCAAGGGGGATTAAATAATGGAACAACCTATCTATACATTGGATCAGGATATTCAGGATTTTATTTCGAATTGCCTGAATTTAGAGCATCCTGAAAGTTATCTTATTGCAGTTCTGCATAAAGTACAGGAACGCTATGGTTATCTTTCGGAAAAACATATGGACGAAGTTGCTCACCTGTTGCAAGTTCCTACTTCCACTGTTTATGGTGTTGCAACTTTCTATCATTTCTTCAAGCTCAAACCAGCTGGTAAATATAAAATTTCGATCTGCCTTGGCACAGCTTGCTTTGTGAAAGGTGCTGATTTGGTTCTTGATTCATTTAAAACTGAACTTGGATGTGGAGTTGGCGAAACAACAGCTGATGGAATGTTCTCAATCGAAGGAACACGTTGCCTTGGTGTTTGTGCATTAGCCCCGGTTGTAACAATTAATGAGCAAGTTTTTGGTAATGTTAAGCCAACTCAGGTTACTGAAATTTTGCATAAAATAAAAGAAGCGAAACCAACTGGTGCAAAAACTTATTGATAAGTCATTTATTTAATAAAACGAGCCACTCTTTTTTAAGTGGCTCGTTTTTTATTCTTGTTTTTAAGTTAGGCTTTTTTTCATAAATTAACATTTTATTTTCGTGCAAGTTGAAAAAAATGATTGATGTTAATTCTTCTATTGGTGTTTTTGATTCAGGAATTGGTGGGCTAACAGTTCTCAGGCAACTAATTCGGTTTATGCCAGATGAACACTATATTTATCTTGGTGATACTGCTCGTGTTCCTTATGGAAACAAATCAGAGTCAATTGTTCGCACTTATGCCGAACAATTTACTCGTTTTTTAATTGCAAAAAATGTAAAATTAATTGTTGTAGCCTGCAATACTGTTTCCTCTGTTGCATTAGATACTGTTAGAAAAATTGCTGGGGATATTGAAGTAATTGGTATGATTGAACATACTTCCTATGCTGCTTTAAGAACCACATTGAACAATAAAATTGGTATTATTGGCACTCGTGCTACAATTAATAGTAATGCATATCTGGAAGGTATTAAGTCAATAGCCGGTGGAGAAAATGTTAAAATCATCTCGCAAGCCTGTCCACTATTTGTTCCTATTGTTGAGGAAGGATTAATAAATCATCAAATTGCATATCTTGCTGCACAAGAATATTTATCAAATTTGATAATCGAAAATGTCGATACGATAGTTCTTGGCTGTACTCACTATCCTTTATTGTCTCGTGTGATTTCTGAAATTGTTCCGGGTGCTACTCTGATTGATTGCGGTGAACACTCTTCCGTCGCAGCATTGAGAAGTTTAGCTGAGAAAAATTTATTACGTAAACAATCCTCTACTATTAATCAAAAGCCAGAAATAGAATTTTATGTTACTGATATTCCTTCTGTATTTTATGAGCAGGCTCAAAGATTTCTTGGCTTTCCTATTGATACACCTAAAACAATTGATTTCAGGGATTTAGTATAAAAATGGAAAAATTAATCTTAAAGAAAAATGCCGATGAGAGAATAAAACACGGTCATCCATGGATTTTTAGCAATGAAGTTGAAAGGCATATAAATTGCGAAGATGGTGAAATTGTAGAAATTGTTTCTTCAAGTGGAATATCTTATGGATTAGCATTCTATAATGCTCATAGTTTAGTTTCTGCTCGTTTGCTGTATACCGACAAATTTGATTATTCGCTTATTTGCCAAAGAATTCATCGCTCACTTGAATATAGAAAATCCATTTTCCCAAATGTGGATTCATACAGAGTTGTTTTTGGAGAATCAGATTTATTACCGGGTCTGATTGTTGATAAGTATTCAAATTTCCTTTCTGTTCAATTCCTGTCTGCTGGTGTGGACAAAATAAAAGATACAATTATTAATGCACTTTTAGAGGTAATCCCAAATATCGAGGGTATTATTGAAAAAGATATTTCTACACATAGGAAATCTGAAAATTTGCCAGAAATCGAGACTATTCTCTACGGAAATGTTCCCGATAAAATTCGTTTCAGCGAAAATAATATACTATTTGACGTTTCCCTCAAAGAAGGTCAAAAGACAGGTTATTTCTTAGATCAGAAAATTAATCGTAAGTTTCTTCAAGATATTGCAGCAGGAAAAACTATCCTTGATTGTTTTTGCAACCAGGGCGGATTTGCCCTAAATGCAGCAGTTGCTAATGCTTCCTATGTTTTAGGGATTGATATTTCTCAGAATGCAGTTGATGCATCGAGTAATAACGCTAAAATTAACAACTTTAATAACGTCGAATTTATTAAAGATGATGTTTTTAATTTTCTGGAAAAAGAAAATACACGAGGGAAGAAGTGGGATATTATTGTTCTCGACCCGCCAGCATTTACAAAAAATCGTAAAACTCTTCCGAAAGCAAAAGCTGGATATGCAAAAATTAATCGCTTAGCTTTGAAATTATTAAATCAAAACGGTTTTTTAGTTACCTCTTCTTGTTCGCATCATTTGAAAGAACAGGATTTTTATGAGATAATTCAACGTGAAGCATCGAAGCAAAAAATAAAATTAAGGCTTGTTTATCGTGGAATGCAGTCGCCCGACCATCCAATTCTAATTTCAATGCCTGAAACTCAATATCTTAAGTTCTTTGTTTTTCAATCGATTTGATATATCTTAACATCTTCGAAAGCAAAAAAATTAATCTAAACTAAAATAATATTTTAAAAAAACACTCTATATAGTTTGTGTAATGTTGCTGAACACAAAAAAGGGATATTTATGGCAAAGAATGTTAAAAAAAATGCATTGGATAATACAGTTGTAAAATCTATTAAGCCAGGACTTAGAAATGTAATGATCAATGGCAAAGAAACAACTGTTGAAATCACCTGCAAATTTGATATTTCTGGATTTGATAGAGATACAATTCTTGAATGGTATAGAATTATCAATTTAGGAAGACGTTTGGATGACAAAGCAGCTTTATATCTGAAAATGGCAAAAGGATGGTCTTATCACGCACCTTTTGGTGGACATGACGGAATTCAGCTTGCTATAGGTGTGTCTTTTCGTCAAAATAAGGATTTTTTATTTCCTTACTACAGAGATATGCTCACTTCACTTGCTGCTGGGATTACCCCGGAAGAAATTATCTTAAATGGGCTTAGCAAGGAAACTGATGTAGCGGGTGGTGGTCGACATATGAGCAATCATTTTGCTAAGCCATCTATTAGAATACAAAATGTTTCCTCTTGCACAGGGAACCACTCTTTGCATGCTGCTGGTGTAGCTCGTGCTATTAAGAAGCTCGGTTCAGATGAAGTGGCTATTTGTTCAAATGGCGAGTCAGCTTGTTCGGAAGGCTACTATTGGGAAGCTATAAACGTTGCCACTTTGGAAAAATTACCAGTAGTATTTGTTATTCAAAACAACAAATATGGTATTTCTGTTCCATTAGTAGATCAAACAGCTAATCAGGTCGTTTCTGATAATTATAGTGGAATGAAGGATTTGCTTATTGTTAATTGCGATGGACGCGATCCATTCGATTCTTATCGTGCTATGCAAAAAGCAATTGAGTATGCCAAATCTGGTGCTGGACCTGCAATGGTGCACGCTGACTGTGATAGAATTGGTTCTCATTCAAACTCTGATCGTCACGAAGCGTATCGCTCTGAAGAAGAGCTTGCGATAGTTCGTAGTCGCGATCCAATGTTGCAATTAAGGACTTTTATAATAGAAAGTGGAATTGCGACAGAAGAGGAAATATTAAAAATCGAGGAAGCAAATAAAAAGGAAGTATTTGATGCTGCCGATAGAGCTGAAGCAGCTCCAAGTGCGAACGGTAAATCATATGATCAATTTGTACTGCCAGAACCATATTTCAAAGATGAATTAAATGTCAATGAATTTATCGATTCTTCATCTAATCAAGTGAGTTTTCTCGAAGCAATTAATCTGACACTTAAAGAGGAATTTCGCCGCAATCCTAAGACTTTTCTCTGGGGACAGGATGTTGGGAAAGGTGGTGTTTTTAATGTTGTTAAAGGGATGCCGCAAGAGTTTGGGAAAGATCGTGTATTTAATGCTCCTATTGCCGAAGACTGTATCGTTGGCACTGCGAATGGTTTCTGTCGGTTCGATAGAGATGCTCGTGTAGTTGTTGAAGGTGCTGAATTTGCAGATTATTTTTGGCCTGCTATGGAGCAATTAGTTGAATGTTCTCACGATTACTGGAGGACTAAGGGGCAATTTACACCGAACATTGTC
>JAOAGZ010000072.1 GCA_026415495.1 Eximiradius proteiniborus
AAATCTTTTCAATTCAAGCCGAACCAAATGGTTCATTAAACAGACGTTTTGTGAATTTATCCAAATTGGGATACCAAAATCAGGATATATACATTGCATTTAGAAACAACTCGAATGACAAATTTTTGTTAGGTATTGATGATATTATTGTATGGCAACCTTTTGCCTTCGACCTTTCTGCTTTGATGATTGATTTGAAGAAATATATCAAACTTACCGATAATGGAATTTCTATTCCATTTTATGTAGGTTCGATGGGCGTTGATAGTGTATATTCATTTGTAGCAAATTTCCAGGCTGATGGTGAAGAAGTTGTTTCAGTAACAATGAATTTGGATAATTCGATTCCTTACTATTCATATCAAAAATTCACGTTGCCTTTCCAATGGGCACCAACAAAATTAGGTTACAGAACAATAAAATTGTGGGTTTCAAATATTAACGGGAACAGCGAAAATGATGTAAATCCTGAAAATGATACTACATCAATTGAAGTATATGTATGGAATAATACGATAGCCAGCAATATTTTCCCATTATTTGAAGAATTTACAAGTTCGACGTGTGCACCTTGTGCAAGCGTCAATAAATATCTAAATCCATTGCTTGCTCAATTTGAAGACAAAGTGGCAATTGTAAAATATCAGATGAACTGGCCTGGTAATGGCGACCCATACTACACAGCCGAAGGTGGTGTTCGCCGCACTTATTATGGAGTAAACGCAGTTCCTTCTGCATTTGCTAATGGGGAACAATATTCATTCACTCAGGAGAATTTATCTTCAGTAGGAATGAACAATTTAATGGATCAGCCCGGATTTTTTGATATTATTAATCCGGAATACAAAGTAGATGGAAGAACAGTTACAGTGGAAGCCGATATTAAGCCTTTGCAATCATTTGCTGGTTCGAATGTAGTTGCTCATATTGCAGTTATTGAAATGACAACTAGTAATAATAAAACAACAAATGGTGAGACTGAGTTTCATTATGTAATGAAAAAGATGTTACCAAATGCCAGCGGCACAACTGTAACTCAGCTTGATAAGGATGCCACTCAAAAATTGTATTATACTTATGAGTTCCCAGCTAATGCAACAGTAGAAGAATATGACGATTTAGCAGTTGTAATATGGGTGCAAGATGTAGATTCCAAGCGAGTTTATCAGTCTGCCTGGGCAGTAAAGAAAACAGTCCTTGACGTTCCTTATGAAAATGATGGATCTGGTATTATTGCAGTATATCCAAATCCAGCGAATGAATTTGCAACTGTAAAATTTGCTGTTAAAAGCGAAAAATCAATTTCCTATGAATTATATACAATTGATGGAAAATTGCTCAATGCAGTTGAATTAGGTTTATTACACAACGGCTACTTCAATGAAAGAATTAACACATCTAACCTATCAAATGGTCAATACATTTTAAAGCTAAAAATTGGTGATCGCGTCTATACAGACAAAATTATCGTAAACAGATAATTTAGAAAAATAAAACAAAGAAGGGGCTTAAATCAAGCCCCTTTTTTTATTTATTACAAAGCGAAGTGTTATTTTTCAATTTTAATTCTTGCATCAACAGCAATTAGTGCTTTTTGTGAACCGAGCAATGGATTGATGTCCATTTCGGAAATTTCCGGTGCTACTTGCAGCAGAGCCGAAACACGTTGAATGTAGTTAGCAAAAATTTGTTCGTTCACACCTTCTTTGCCACGAACACCTTGAATTAATTTATATGAACGAAGAGAGCGAATCATAGAAAGTGCCTCTTCATCCGAAATTGGAGCTAAGGCATAGGAGAAGTCCTTCAGAACTTCTATAAAAATACCTCCGATACCACAAAGGACAAGATGACCAAACTTCTCTTCTTTTTTTGCTCCGATAAAAATTTCAGTGCCAGATGCCATTTGTTGAATTAATACGGCTTTCGCATCCTGAATTTTCATTAATTTTTCGAAGGCAGCGGACAGTTCATTTTCGTTTTTAATTCCGACAATTACTCCACCAACATCTGACTTATGAACAGGTCCAACTACTTTTGCTACAAGCGGATAACCGATTTGATCAGCAAATTCAATAATATCGGACAATTTACCTGAGGAGAATTCCATTGGATGAGCAATACCAGTAGCATCTAATATTTTCGTTACTTTTTCTGGTTCGAGATAGCCGTTTTGGGCATTGTCAATGATATTGCGAATTGTATCTTTGTCGATATCAGGCAAATCATTAGATGAAATAGGTTTCGCAGTATGATATATTTTAGCTAAAGCGTTACCGGCTGAAACTTCATCAATAAAAATGCAATTTCCCTTTTCAATAAATTTATCTGCGGCTTCTTTGGCGAGCACAACCGATGGCAGGACAGGGAAAATTGGCTTTTTACAGGAACGAATTTTTTCGTGAAGCACTTCATAGACCGGATAAGAATCAAACATACCGGTTGTTCCGAAAATAACAACAGAAGCATCAATATTATCAAAATAATTATCGCAATAGTCGAGAATAATTCCAAGCTGCTGAGCAGTGCCAGTGGCAAGAAAATCAATAGGATTTGCAACTGAGGAACCGGGAAAAAGATTTGAGAGTAATTCATTGGCTTTTTCACCGGTAATATGTGGCACTTGCATATTATTTTTGTCAAGTGTATCAGTAAGCATTACACCAGGACCACCAGCGTGAGTAATTACAGCAATTCGATTACCTAAGAGAGGTTTTTGTTGAAGTGCAATTGCTACATCAACAAGCTCGCTTCGGCTGTGGCAGCGAATAATTCCAGCTTTGCGGAATAAAGCGTCTACCGGCAAATCAGAACCGGCAAGCGCTCCTGTGTGGGAGGAAACAGCACGAGAACCTGCTTCGGTCGTCCCTGCTTTAATAGCAGCAATACGACATCCTTTTTTAATAAGCGAACGAGAATGTTTTAAAAAGAGTTCCGGATTATTAATTTTTTCAAGGTACATAATTTTAACTTTGGAGCTTGTCGCCTCGTCGAATGTTTCGTCCCAGTGACGCAAGACATCTTCGACACCAGTTTGAGCACTATTCCCTACTGAGTAAACGCTTGCGAATGTGAGACCTCTTGGTATAGCAAGTTCCAGAATAAAGCAAGCAGTTGCACCTGAGCCTGAGACAAAATCGACGCCCTTAGGTTCAAGTTTCGGAAGCGGACCAGCGAAAACACCTTGATAAGTAGGAGTAAGGACACCAATACAGTTAGGACCGATGAGAGTGCCATTGTACTTGTTGATAATTTCAACAATCTCCTGTTCGATTTTTTTCCCTTCGTCGCCAACTTCGCTAAATCCGGCAGACAAAATAATAAAACCTTTCGTACCTTTATTTTCAGCCAGTATTCGAACAGTATCGGGACAAAACTTCGCAGCAATTGCCAAAACTGCAAGTTCAACATTTGGCAGTTCTTCAACTGATTTGTAGCATTTCAAGTTCTGAACCTGATCTTCTTTTGGATTGACTGCATATAGAGAGCCCTGAAATTTTCCGTCAATTATATTTTTCAAAATTCTACCACCGGGCTTAGTGATATCGTTTGAAGCACCAATAATTGCAATACTTTTGGGAGCAAAAATTTCACGAACCATTTTTTTCTCTCATAAAACAACAAATAAGTTTGATAAAATTACTAATTTTTTCATAAAATTGCAGAATTGAAATAATTAAAGGAGAAAAAATGTTTTCTACAGTCAAAAGGCTACATTTTGTTGGAATTGGCGGAATTGGAATGAGCGGCATAGCCGAAATATTATTAAATGAAGGATTTGAAGTAAGTGGCTCAGATATTGCAAAATCTGAAAATACTGAATATTTAGAAAAGTTAGGGATAAAAATATATATCGGACATAACGAAAAAAACATTGACGAAGCGGAGGTAGTGGTATATTCGAGTGCTGTCAATCCAAGTGAAAATCCGGAGACTATTGCAGCAATTCAAAAAAATATTCCATTGCTAAGACGTGCTGAAATGTTGGCAGAAGTATCGAGATTAAAATATAATATTGCAATTTCCGGAACTCACGGAAAAACCACAACAACCTCAATGATTGGGCTTATTCTGATAAAGGCTGGATTGGACCCAACAGTAATTGTTGGCGGAAGGCTTCGTGATTTTGGCGGAACAAATGCAAGACTTGGCAAAGGTGATTGGACAGTTGTAGAAGCAGATGAATTTGATCGATCATTTTTGCAACTATTTCCAACGGTTGCAGTTGTTAATAATATTGAAGCTGAACATCTCGATATTTACAAAGATATGAATGATTTAACGGAAACATTTGCACAATTTGCAAACAAAGTGCCATTCTATGGGTTTATTGCACTTGGAATTGACGATCCCGGAGTGAAATCAATATATGCAAAAGTAAACAAAAAGATTAGAACTTATGGCTTTTCAAGAAATTGCGATATCAGAGCAGAAAGAATTGTTTATGAAAACAGGCAAATCAGAGCAATAATAATTGAAGATAACGTTGAATTAGGAGAAGTTACAATTAATGTTCCGGGAGAACATAACCTGAAAAATGCTCTGGCTGCAATCACAGTTGCACGTGGACTGAATATTGAATTTGATACAATTAACGCTGCATTGCAAGAATTCAAAGGAGTTTTTCGTAGATTTGACATTAAAGGCGAAAAGGATGGCGTTTTGTATGTGGATGATTATGCTCACCATCCTACTGAGGTAAAAGCAGTGCTGAAAGCAGCGCGAAACAGCTGGAACAGAAGAATAGTCGCGGCATTTCAACCACATACATATACAAGGACAATGCATCTACACGAGCAATTTGCGGCTTCTTTTGATGATGCTGATGTAATTATCATTACTGACGTATATCCTGCACGTGAACAGCCAATAGAAGGAGTAACCGGGAAGTTGATTGCTGATGGTGCAATGAAATATGGACACAAAAATGTATTATATATCCCAACCTTAGATGAATTGAAGAAACAACTGCCTTTAATTTTGAAAGAAGGTGATGTATTTATTACAATTGGTGCCGGGAATATTTGCAATCTTAGTCAAATTTAGAGTTGCATAATTAGTTTCAATCAAACGAACGAGTTTTCCTTTGAAATTGCGTTATTAAGCAATTTTAAATATTTATTGCTGCTAATTTCGATTGCACCGAGTTGGGCAGTAAAATGATTGATATATTGAGAATCAATAAAATGATAATTACGATTTTTAAGATGATTTACCAGAAAACAGAAAGCAGCTTTCGAAGCATTGTTTACCAAATTGAACATTGATTCACCAAAGAAAGCAGAACCTATGGCAACACCATAAAGCCCACCGCAAATTTCGTTTTCAGACCAAACTTCTATAGAATGAGCATAACCAAGACGGTGAAGTTCAACGTAAGCTTCGATAATCTCGTCGGAAATCCAGGTATCTTCCCTATTGGAGCATTGTTCAATAACAAATTCAAAATTTGCGTCGATAGTAAACTGAAAATCATTGTTTTTTATGCTTTTGATAATTTTACGAGGCATTTTGTATTCTGAAAGCAAAAATACAGCCCTCATTTCCGGGAAGTGCCAGTAAACCGGACCATAACGAGACTGAGCCATTGGGAAATAGCCAGAACAATACGCTTTAATTAATATCTCAGGAGACAGAAGACCTAACATATTATTTTATTTTCTACAAATAATCCGATAGAATGGAATTCCAACGCGTCTGCAGAAATCCTCTTTATTTGTAACAGGATAATTCCACTCTTCATCATTTTCAACTATTTGAACATTGAATAACTTAAATTCATTTAATATTTCCAAATGATAAGAGTGAACTTCCGGAACATCTGTTGCAAGAAGAAGTTTGCCCTCGTTTTTCAAAATTCGATGAACTTCACGAATAAAATCAAGATTAAAGGCGCGTCGCTTAATATGCTTCTTTTTGGGCCAAGGATCCGGGAATAAATAATAGACTTCTTCAATGCTATTATCTTCTATAAACGGCAATCCATTAACAACAGAATAGCGAATAACAGACACATTTGGTAAACTTTCGCCTTTTATTACTTGTTGGAGCCATTCGACAGGCAAAGGGCGAACCTCAATCCCCAAAATATTTTTTTCTGGGAAACGGAAGGACATATCTAACAGGAATCTGCCACGACCACATCCAATATCGATTAAAAGAGGAGGTTGTGAATTTGCAAAATGATTAGCCCAATCAATTTTATCAATTAGAGGAGGGTAGCCCTTCGGAATAATTTGCAATTCGCTTGCTGGAAGATAAAAATTAGGAGAAGTGTGGTGCCTCATTCTGTTTGGCAGAGGATATTTAGAGAAGTTAATCATTGAGGCACCTCTTGATTACTTTGAGATTTCCATAAGCGTTCAGAATTAATTAGTGTCATAGCCCGAGCAGCTCCAAATTCAACAACTGTTTCGATAGATTGCAAAGCTTTTTGTATCATTAAATCGAGTACGTCTGATTCATCGTCTCTGAAATTTGATAGAACATACTCCACGAGCATTCCTTTCGGAAAATCATTTCCTATCCCACAACGTAACCGATAGAAATTTTTATCATTAATTTCCTGAATAATCGAAAGAACTCCGTTATGCCCTGCGTCGCTTCCTCCCAATTTCAGGTGAAGTTTTCCGAGTGGGAGGTTGTAATCATCTACAATGGCAATAATTCTTTCATTTGGGATTTTGTATTTAATTTTAAGAGTTTGCACAGCTTTGCCAGAAAGGTTCATATAGGTTGTTGGCTTAGCAAGAATAATATTTTTTCTTTTATAACTGAGTTTTGCAGTGAGAGATTTTTTTTCGTCCGAAAAGGAAAGATTATATTTTTCAATAAATTTATCGATAACCATCCAGCCAATATTGTGCCTGTTCCTCTGGTATTTAGTTCCCGGATTGCCAAGACCAACAACTAACCACTCGAAATTACTCATCAATGGAAACCTTATAAAATTTCATAACAAAGTCGAAGAGGGCATCAGGCATCAATTGCAGAAGATTTGTAATCAGATAAGTTGGCAATGGAAAATTAATTCTTGCTTTTCCAGCATCGAGTGCATTGATAATTATCTCGGCGGCTTGCCCGGCATCAATCATAAATGGCATAGGGAAACGATTTTTTGCAGTCATATCGGTGCGAACAAAGCCGGGTCGGATAGTAACAATTTTAATATTGAAGCGGTGGAGTTCAGCGCGTGCAGCTTCTAATGTTCTGGTAAGAGCCGCTTTGCTGCTGGAATAAGCGGCACTTCCGGCAAAACCACGCACATCAGCAAGAGAGCTTGTAACGGCAATAGTCCCACCATTATTATTTTTCATCGAAGGGATTAAATATTCAAAAAAGTGTAAAACACCAAAAAGATTTGTGTTAAAAATATATTTGTATTTTTCAGAAGAGAAATTTTCGAAGTTTTCGGAACCGCTGATACCTGCATTGAGAATAGCTAAATCAATATTATTCAGAAAATTGCCGGCGTTTTGGATAGCATTTTCGACATCGGATTTATCGGAAACATCACACGAAGCAAAATCGAAAGTAGTGGAAAATTGTTCTTTGAGCGTAATAAAGTTAGAAATATTACGTGAAACGGCGAAAACACGGTTACCGTTTTGTAGATATTTTTGCAGAAGTGCCCATCCAATACCTCTCGAAGCACCAGAAATAAGAATATTTTTCATATATTCCTCAAATAATTTTAAAAAAGCGTTTCACAAAAAGTAAAACGCTTTTTTGGATATTAATTACTTACGCTTCTTGTGTCTATTCTTGCGCAAACGTTTTTTACGTTTGTGAGTAGCCATTTTATGGCGTTTTCTTTTTCTACCGCAGGGCATTTTCTACTCCAAGGAAAATGAAAAAATATATTAATTTTCAGTTTGTTTCATCATATCATTGACTTTGCTGAGAAATTCGGGAGAAGGTTTGAAAACAGGCACATATCTTTTTTCGAGTTGCACAACTTCACCAGTTTTTGGGTTACGAGCCATTCTTGGCTTGCGACTTTTAGCTTTGAACACACCAAATCCACGTAACTCTATTCTTTTTCCTTCTGAAATCGCTTTCACTATGCTTGCAAAAACACCATCAACAACGGACTTAGTTTCAATTTTAGTTAGTCCCGTAGCTTTTGCAATTTCATCTACAATATCAGCTTTTGTCATATATTTCCCCAACACAAAAGTTATTAAACAACTTAAATTAACTAAAAAATAGTCTTTAATTAATTTTCAAGATGACAAATTTACAAAAATAGCATATACTTTTCAAAAATTTTTTTTCATTTTTGTTCATTAAATATTAATAATTAGGAACGAATTGAATTTAGAATATTCGATAATAGTTTGTAATTTTGCAAGACGTCGAACCCGAAATCGAAAATAGCAGTAATAGAGAACAAACTATTTGAACCATTATATAATAATATTGGTTCAGATGGTGTAATTATGAAAACGACAGAAGAAAAAGCAGCAGAACTGCTTCAAAGCAATCAAGTCGATAT
>JAOAGZ010000073.1 GCA_026415495.1 Eximiradius proteiniborus
GATAAATAGCGGTGAGCCAATAATTTTCATTTGAATTATCGTAGTTTGGTTCACCAGTTTGGAGTTCGCATCCGAGCATAAGTTGCACTCTCTTCGAAGAATTTGGTATAATTGGAGCAAGAAAAATAGAAAGAGAATAAACAAGCTGAGCACAAATAAAGAGAGTTCGAGCAGTAGCATTGCGGTCTGATTTGATTGTTTTCCAGGGCTCAGCGTCATTGAAAAATTTATTAGCAGCGCGAGCAATATTCATCGTTTCTGTAATTGCATCGCGAAAACGGAATTTATTGAAAAGTCGCTGAGATTCTTTGGAATGTTTCCAAACCGATGTAATTAAGGTAAATTCGGCTTCATTAAATAAGCCATAGAATTTACGAGAAGCTTTTTCGATTGCTTCAAGATAGTTGTCGCTGAAATATTCTTCGAGAGTGTCAATTAAATTATTCCAGTTTCCTACAAGGGATTTATCTTGTTCGGAAAGAGTAGGGATTTTTTGTTCAAAATTTTTGAAAATAAATTGAAGTGTTCTATTTACAAAATTACCGAAGATATCAGCAAGTTCGTTATTATTGCGATTTTGGAAATCGCGCCAAGTGAAATCGCTATCGCGAGTTTCGGGAGCATTCATAGCAAGTGTGTATCGAAGAGCATCAGTATATTGAGGCTCGGGGAAATCTTTCTGGAAGGCGGGCAGATCAATACTCCAATTACGAGACTTTGAAAATTTTTCACCTTCTAAATTAAGGAATTCGTTAGCCGGAACGTTGCTTGGCAGAATATACCCGCCACGGGCTTGGAGCATAGCGGGAAAAATCAAAGTATGGAAAACAATGTTGTCTTTTCCGATAAAAGCTATATAGCGAGTATCTTTGTCCTGCCACCAAATTTTCCAGTCGTCAGATTTACCGCGACCGTTTTGAGCTTGTTGATCTGCCCACTCCTTAGTGATAGAAATATATCCAAGCACAGCATCAAACCAAACATATAGAACTTTTCCTTTAGCTTTGTTTTTGTCGATGCCGGGGACTTTGTCAAGTCGCACTCCCCAATTAAGGTCGCGAGTAATAGCGCGGTCGGAAAGCCCCTGTCGAAGCCAGCTTCGGCTTTGCTGAAGAACGTTGTCTTTCCATTCGGAGGATTTGCTTTCTATGTATTCTTCTAAAAACTTCTGGAATTCGCCGAAACGCATATACCAATGAGTTGTTTTGCGGACAACCGGAGGCTCGCCACTAATAATACTACGAGGATTTTTTAGTTCTAATTGGTTGTAATATGCACCGCATTTATCGCATTGGTCGCCACGGGCGTGGTCGTAGCCGCAATTTGGGCAAGTGCCTTCGACATAACGGTCCGGCAGAAACATTTGTGCTTTTTCGTCGAAGAATTGCTCCTCTTCTTTCTCAACCAGATAGCCTTTTTGCAACAGGTCAGCAAAAAATTCAATCGCAGTGCTGTGATGAATTTCAGTAGAAGTGCGTGAATAAATATCGAAAGTCATTGCAAATTTTTTGAAGGCTTCGGCATTTGCTGAATGATATTTGTCAATGATAGCTTTTGGAGTAGTATTTTCTTTTTCGGCAGAAATAGTAATTGCAACACCGTGTTCGTCTGAACCACAGACGTAAAGCACTTGTTCACCGCAAAGCCGAAGAAAACGGGCGTAAATATCAGCAGGAAGGTAAGCACCTGCTGCGTGACCTAAATGAATATATCCGTTAGCATAAGGTAAAGCAGATGTAATTAAAGTTCTTTTCATTAATTGTTCCGTCAAATGAAAATAAAGCAAAATTAGCAATATTCGATTAATTTTAAAAGGGTTAAATTGGAGGAAGATAGTTTCCGCAACGAAAACGGGTGGTAGCAAGAATTGTTAGCGAAGCTGGAAGGGCGAAATAGAATAGATATAGAAAAACTTAGGAATAAACTATTAATAAACAAACGGATTTCTAAGAAAAATAAAGTAGCTAATGAATGGAAAATTAAAAGGCTAACAAAATGAAACTTAGACAATAATTTATTCAGCAGAATTTTAATGGAGCTTTATTCTCGAATAAGTATAAAAAAGGGGTTCATAGATGAACCCCTGATATAAAAAAATATACACTATGCAATAGTAATTTCTTTATCGAGATAGACATCCTGAATTAGATTGAGAAGTTTCACACCTTCGTCCATAGGACGCTGGAAGGCTTTGCGACCGGAGATAAGCCCTGCACCACCAGCACGTTTATTTACAATTGCAGTAATCGCAGCTTCGGCGAAGTCGTTATCACCACTTGCACCACCGGAATTAATCAAGCTAACTTTGCCCATATAGCAATTAGCAACCTGATAGCGAGTTAGATCAATTGGATGATCGCTTGAGAGTTCAGAATAAACACGCTTGTCGATTTTACCGTAGGACGAACCACCCATATTCAGAGCTAAATAGCCACCATTGTTTTCAGGAAGTTTTTGCTTGATAATATCGGCTTCGATAGTAACACCAAGATGATTAGCTTGACCGGTTAAGTCTGCAGAAACGTGATAATCTTTGTCTTTTTTGAATTCAGGATTGCGGAGATAGCACCAGAGAACGGTTGCCATACCGAGTTCGTGAGCATATTGGAATGCTTCGGCAATTTCAACGATTTGGCGGCGTGATTGGTCGGAGCCAAAGTAAATAGTAGCACCGACAGCAGCAGCACCCATATTATAAGCTTCGTCAATTGTGCCAAAAAGCACTTGGTCGAATTCGTTTGGGTAAGTAAGTAATTCATTATGATTGATTTTGACAATGAATGGAATTTTATGAGCATACTTGCGTGCTACAAGTCCTAATACACCATATGTTGAAGCAACAGCGTTGCAACCACCTTCGATTGCAAGACGCACAATATTTTCAGGATCGAAATACTGAGGGTTTTTAGCGAAACTTGCTCCAGCGGAATGTTCAATACCTTGATCGACAGGCAAGATAGAAAGGTATCCTGTGCCAGCAAGGCGTCCGTGATTATAAATCCATTGTAAGTTGCCAATTACACGGTTATTGCGGTCAGAATTTAGCCAAACTTTGTCTACAAAATCGGATGAAGGCAGAGTGAGCGATTCTTTTGGAATTTTTGGATTATTAAATCCGAGATAATATTCAGCTTTGTCGCCTAATAATTCATAAAACTTGTTGGACATTTTTTTTCTCCTTCAATAAATTGATTAATCTTATTTTTGACGGACAAAATATAAATATGTTTTTAAATGTTTTCACCTAACAGACGCAATTTTTTTGATTTATTTTTGCTTAAATCAACAAGTTCAGCATAGTATTTTTGTTGTTCAAGTTCTTTCTCGGTGAGAATTGCAAAATCAATTAAGCGATCAAGTTTGAAACCAGTTTTATTGTAATTAATACGACTTAGAGCAAGATTCCAACCTTCTATCCAGATTTTCAGTTCTTTTTTCTGTTCTTCGGAACCTTGGAATATACAAATAAAATCAATGTCTGATTTTGCAGTTGCATTTCCGAGGAAGACAGAACCATAGAGATAGAGTTCTTTGACACCGAAGCGAACAGGATCGAGATGCTCGAGAATGCTATCAATCATACGTTTTCGCCATTGAAGAGGTTCGTCGGAACCAATTTCGTTGAAAGTAAGTTCTGAGTGTTTAATTTCGGTTTTTTCGGCAACCATTGGGTCGGCGAGCATTGCAACTGCAAGATTTTCGTCTGCATTCATAAGAACGCGAAGAACTAATCCGTTAGTTGCTTCACGAACATTAATGACCTTCAGCACATCTTGCAAGTGTTCGTATTCGGGACACCATCGCGATAGAGTATTTTCAGTTTTATAGAAAAAGTCGTAATTAAAAGCAACTCCGTCTTCATCTGGGTAAAGAGGAATATATCTGATTT
Organism: Eximiradius proteiniborus; assembly: GCA_026415495.1. Lineage (GTDB taxonomy): Bacteria > Bacteroidota > Ignavibacteria > Kapaibacteriales > UBA2268 > JAKIZO01. Next base: position 3,890 of record JAOAGZ010000073.1, read on the forward strand.
GAGATTCTACCAAATCCTGAAAGAAGTGTGTTCCGAAAGACAAATCGGGAACGTAACTACCTTTCTTTTTGGCAATTTCGACAAGGACAGCGGTATTATTAATATCTGAATAGGTAACTTTTACACCCAGACGAATATCGTCCCGGCTGCCCCAGCGTCCCGGTCCCATAAGAATAAATGTTCGTTTCGGGAGCAATTTATTCAGCTTGCTGACTGCACGACCAATGTCCTTTAGTTTTTCAAGACTTTCCTGATGAGCGTATGCTTCGGGATCGACGTAAACAACATAAGTAATATCACCAACTTTGCCATTTGAAATATGCTTGTTTGCGGAGAAAATAAGTTTATCTGGCGGAATATTCGAAGGAATTTGAGCGGCAGTGCCTTCCAACGCTGAGCTTTGAGGCCGGCACTGCAATAGATATAGGCTATCTCCATCGCAAGCGAACTCAATATCAACAGGTGTTTTCAGTATTCTACTGATTTCACTCAGTAATTTATTAATTTGTTTAATATATTTAGTTTTTGATATTAAATTTTCGAAGGTAACAACTATTTCATCCCGATTTGTGTCGATACCAAGTCCAAATGGATGCTTTATGTGATTTTGTTCGATGATTGAGAAAACCTCGTTAATCATAGGATAGGAATTCCCAACAGATTTAATAAGAGAATCGATAGAAATAGTCTCGAAAGTGTTTTTTTCCAAATTTATCACATCGATAAATTTAGGAGAATAGGAAATAACATCTTGAAAAGTAATGTTCACGCGCAAATCGGGCTGACCGGGAGCCACAAGGATTGGATAGTCGTTGCCTATGCGGTCAACTGCACGGGTTCCAAGACCTGGGACAAGTCGAACAAGCCCATCTTCCCTACGGATACGGGGGGACCAACGGAATTCGTTGTTGCTAAAAGCAACGCCGGCAAAAGCAGGGAAAAAGTATTTACCAACACGTTTGCCGACAACTTCCTGAATCATAATACCCATTTCTTCATTGAAATCCAGCAATTGGCGTTCGGTTCGGTAGCCAATCGGGTCGGGGCTGAAAGTTGAAGCATAAACTTCGGCTATAGCATCGAGCAATGCTTCGAGGCGTTCTTTTTTGCTGCCCTGATTTGCCAAAAACAAGCTTTTGTATTTACCAGCAAAAGCAGAACCCAAGCGGTCTTCGAGCAAACTTGAAGAGCGAACAATTATTGGATGGTCGCCGAAATTATCCAAGGCATTGGAAAGCCCATTTACAATTTCCTGCGGGAAATGCGAGTTTTTGAATGCCTGAATAATATGAGGATATTCGTAGCGAATTTCTTCGAGAGGCTTGTATTTTTGTTCAATAATATCTTCCAAATTGTTGTAGTTGAGGAATGCCATAAGTCCGTCGGAGGTAATATACCAGGTTTTGGGCGTTTTAATATTTTTGAAAAGTCCCTCTTCGTCCTGAAGTTTATCTACTATTTTTTTAGCAAGCAAAATTCCGGCACTTTTTCCACCGAGTTTGCCGTGGCTTTCGGTGGTGAAAATCATATTTTGAAGAATATCGTAGAAATCTGATATATTGATGTAATTTTTTGCAATTTCAATATATTCGAGTTGGTCAGTAAGAAATCGTCGAATTAAGGCAACCAGAATACCTTTATGCAAAGGAGTTGTGATTTCCTTGATTGAAATTGGATTAATATTGTAGAAGCGGCGAATTGCATCAGCAATTTCGGGCAATGGTGTATTTAAATTGGCAAGTGCTTTGATAAGGAAATGAGATTTATCTTCGTAAATCCATTTTTGGACAAGAGCAAGAATTTCGTCATCAGATAAATATTTTGCAGCAACTTCGAAAATTTCATTTCCAAGATAGAAAGATATTTCGAGAACTTGTTTTTTTGTTGGTAGATTTTCTTCAGCAGTGGAGGATTGAATATCTACGTTTGTTCCTAATTTAGCGAAAAGTTGTTTTGATTCTTCGATACCTTTGCAGAAAAGGTTGTTAAGCATTTTTCGAGAAATGATGGAGAACAAATTTTGGTCAGTTTTTTTGATAATATCAAGCACGACGAACCATTCTTTTTTAGTCAAATCGCCGCTTTCTTCTGCTTCGGCAAATAATTTCTTCAATTTGGAATAAAGAAGGAAATGACCAAATCTATCGGCAAGTGTTTTAACAAGTCGCTTTTCTTCGTCGAGGAAATCATAATTTTCGTTATCGTAGGCTACAACAATTTCACCAACAGGTTTATTCTGTTCAAATATAGTTTCGCGAATTATTTTTTTAGTGAGTTTAAAACCGTTGGTTGCGGCGAACTTGTTGTCGATAGAAATTTTCACTTTGCAATCCTTATTGAAGCGGAAGGCTTCGGGCAAGAGAATAGCAATTTTTCCCAATATTTCATCTAAAGTGAGTTGAGGTTTGCTTAAAACTTCTTCAATTGAATACAAGCAATTTAATTCTTTGGAGCGTTCGGCAAGAAGCTCTTCCGCTTTAATTTTATTCATAGATAACCTCTGATAGTTTTTAATTAAAAACGCTATCTAAAAGAAAATATTATGGAAAATAATAAACATATCTAATTGAGTTGCAAGTAATAAATATATTAATTTATGGGCAAGTCTTGTTATAAATAAAATACGCTATAATTATTCTAAAAGAACGAAATATTGCCAAAGATTTGAAAACATTATCAATTAATGAAGTCAACCCGAATCTGAAATAATTTGAAAAATCATTTAAAATTTTCATATTTTGCAGAACTTTTTTTGTTGTTTTTGGAGATAGAAAATGTTTGGAAAAATGAAAGAGTTCTTGCAAAAAGAACTTCAAACATTAGAAGAGCAAAAGCTTTATAAGCACGAAAGGATAATTGAGAGCCCTCAGGCGGCTAAAATTATCGTTCGTGGCAAAGAAGTATTAAACTTTTGTGCAAATAATTATCTTGGTTTGTCATCACATCCGGAACTTGTAAAAGCAGCACACCAGGCGCTTGACAGTCGTGGATTTGGGCTTTCCTCGGTAAGATTTATATGTGGTACACAAGATATACACAAAGAGCTGGAAAGAAAAATGTCGGAATTTTTAGGGACGGAAGATACGATATTATTTAGTTCCTGCTTTGATGCGAATGGTGCGGTATTCGAACCACTCTTTCAAGAAGAAGATGCAATTATCACAGATGCACTCAATCACGCTTCGATTATTGACGGGATACGCTTATCGAAGGCTAAACGCTGGATATACAAGCATAGTGATATGCGTGATGTGGAAGAAGAAGATCCAGCAACAGGCAAAATGGCAAAAGGATTGGAACGTTGCTTAAAAGAAGCAAACGAAGCTGGCTGCCGTTTCAAGGTAATTGCTACAGATAGCGTTTTCTCGATGGATGGAGATATTGCAAAATTGGATGAAATTTGCGATTTAGCAGAGAAATATGATGCACTTGTAATGATTGACGAAAGCCATTCGTCTGGTTTTATGGGAAAAACTGGCCGTGGGGTACACGAACTTTATGGAGTAATGGATAGAATTGATATTATAACAACAACGTTTGGGAAGGCACTTGGAGGAGCATCTGGTGGATGTATTTCAGGTAGAAAAGAAATCATTGACTGGATGCGCAACAAGGCTCGTCCGTATTTGTTTTCGAATACAGTTGCTCCGGCAGTAGTAGGTGCAACAATAAAATGTTTGGAAATTCTAACTGCTTCGACAGAACTTCGGGATAAGCTTGAAGAGAACACAAAGAGATTCCGTAAAGCAATGACGGAAGCTGGATTTGACATTCTTCCCGGAATACATCCAATCACTCCAATTATGTTCGGCAAATATCCGAATTGTTCGCAATTGGCAGTAGATTTTGCAAATCGTATGCTTGAAGAAGGTGTTTATGTTGTAGCATTTTCATTCCCTGTTGTGCCAAGAGGCAAGGATCGCATACGTGTTCAGATTTCAGCTGCACACGAAAGCGAACATATTGATTTTGCTATTGAAAAATTCATTAAAGTTGGAAAAGAATTAGGAATGATTTAATAAGAATTTTTTATTTTAGAATAAATAAAGAAGCAGCCCCAGATGAGGCTGCTTCTTTTCTTTTGTATGATAGCATATGTGTTATGGCATAATCACTATGCGTTGGTCAATGTATTCTGAACCGTTGTGAACTCGTAAGTTGTATACTCCTGCTGGCAGAACTCCTGCTGCATTCTGTACCGAAAGCACTAC
>JAOAGZ010000074.1 GCA_026415495.1 Eximiradius proteiniborus
GTATAGGCAGCATCTTCGAAAGAAACGCCTTCGGGAATACGAACGACTAAATTTTTTGGCACTGCCACAAATTCAGCGTGAACAGCATAGCCAGCCCCAGCAGCAGCAACTTTATCGCCGGGAGAGAAGCCATCGACATCGCTTTCGACGACAACACCAGAAACTGAATAACCAAGAGATTTATATGAATCGAGTTTGTTTAAAACTTTGCCAATTGTTGTGCGAAGCCCGTCACGCTTAACCATATTAAGCACCTGCCGAACCTGCTCTGGTTGCTTTCGGGCACGTGAAAGCAAACTTGATCGAGTATTTTCGACTGAGGTTCTTTCAGTGCCTGCACTTATCAAGCTAAAACGTGTTTGGATAAGAACTCCACCAACTGGACATTGCGGCGAAGGAAGTTCGGCAATTTCTAATCGCCCATCTTTTTGATATTGAACAACTTGTAACATATTTCGAAATTAATATTAAGAATAAACACAAAAATAAGAAAGTTCGCAAACATTCTTATGCGAAAAATAATGTTTTTGCTAATCAATTGATTAATACGCATTTCGAGAATTTGTTGAATTTATTAGAAGCAAGTAATTGAATTAAATCGAAGCAAAAGTATGTGGAAATGAATATTTTTTGTAAATGAAACAATATGAAATATTTATCAAAAAGCAATAAATATAATTAGTAAGTTTGCGTCAAATAATATAGTATGAAAAGATATAATTACATAGGGATACTGATTTTTCTGCTTTTCTGTTTTGTTCAGGAGGGTAAATCAGACATAATCAAAATAAGCGTTGAGGGTGGTATTTCTCCTGCAACAACGCTATACATAAAAAATTCTATTGAATATGCAGAAGAAAAAAAAGCAGAAGCATTGATTATCAAGCTAAATACTCCCGGCGGATTGCTTGATGCAACGCGCGATATAGTGCAGGAAATTATGGGGGCAAATGTTCCGGTAGTTGTATGGATTGCTCCATCTGGAGCGAGAGCTGGTTCGGCAGGTGTGTTTATTACGCTTGCGGCACATATTGCCGCGATGGCGTCGGGCACAAACATTGGGGCGGCACATCCGGTAGGAATGGGTGGCGAAAAAATTGATTCGACGATGAACGAAAAGATAACAAACGACGCGGCTGCATTCATTCGTTCAATTGCAAATGAACGCAATAAGAACATAGACTGGGCTGAACGAACTGTGCGCGAAAGCATATCAGCAACAGAGAAAGAAGCGTTGCTCGCTGGTGCAATTGATTTTATTGCTCCAAATATTGATAGTTTGCTTGCGTTAATAGATGGATTTGAAGTCAAGATTGCAACCGGAAAGAAAATTATTTCAACAAAAGGAGAAAAAGTAGTAGAACGGCAGATGACGTGGCGGGAAAACCTTCTATTCTGGCTGGCAAATCCCAATATTGCTTACATTTTGCTGATGATTGGCATATATGGTCTGCTTTTTGAATTCTGGAGCCCAGGAGCAATGTTTCCCGGCATATTAGGTGCAATATCGCTTATGATAGCACTGTATGCAATGCAAATGTTGCCTATAAATTATGCCGGCATAGGATTAATCTTAATTGCAATTATCTTGTTTATTCTCGAAATTAAAGTGGTGAGTTATGGTTTGCTCACTATTGCGGGAATATTGTCGCTGGCAATTGGTTCAATTATGTTAATAGATGCACCAAATGAAATTATGGATATTTCTATGAACCTAATAATTACGGTTGTGATAATTACAACATTGCTGTTCCTTGTTCTAATTGTTTTCGGTATTAAAGCACAAACCCGCCGGGCAGTAACAGGCGATTTGGCTTTAATCGGACTACGAGGCACAGCTATAACAGACATTTCTCCGGCGCAAAAAGGACAAGTGAAGGTCTCTGGTGAGATTTGGAAGGCGGTATCTGATGAGGAAATAAAAGAAGGCGAGGAAATTGTGGTGCAAAATGTTCAGAACTTCGAGCTAAAAGTGCGCAAATACATTGCGTGATATTTTTTTGCCAACTATTTGCCCAAGATTATTTTCTTTATATATTTCAGTAATATAGGCAAAGGCGTCTGCCTGATCATCGTGTTTGCTTTCGGGAAATTGAGTGAGTTCTTGTTCAAAATCATTTAACCAATCAGCATAATCAGGGAAAAAGATACGACCGGCTTCGAGCATTGCTGCTATGGGAATAGCACGGGTGAACTTATCGGAGTAAGGCTTTATTTCCTTTACAGGGATGCCAATAGCAGATGCCTGATGAACCAATGCAGATTGATATTGGATTGCTTCGATGCCCCAAAGCCGAACGTTGTATTTTATTGATAAATTTTTTATTATTTCAACGTGTTTTGTTGGAAGGCAACGAACACGGAAAACTTCTCTAATCAGTATTGAATTATCACAAGTAACCGAAAAGACCAAGAAAACGCTCCAATCAGCATTATGGCTGGTGGAAACGGCTAAATCGGCGGTTGCAAAATTTATACATTCTGTTAAATTGACGGAGTGTCCATCAACAAGAGCGTAGCTATCAGTTTGCTTGTAGTATTTGAAATGCTCGCGTTTGAAAAGAGAATTAGCTTTGTCGGATGGCTCCTGTTGGTAAAGAGCACTGAACCAGTATGAACCGATTTGTTTTTTAATTTTCTCTAAAGTGTCAATAGGAAAGCGTTCTTCCCAGAGCACTTCGCCCGGACTTCTTCCGAGTGGGTCTGCAATAGTTGCAATAGCTGGGATTTTCACTAATTGCCATTCATTAGAATAATTTTCGAGCAGACGTCCTACTAAATCTTGTTTATGCCAGCGCGTCATTATGATAATGCAAGAACCACCGGGCTCGATACGGGTGTATGCAGTGGATGCAAACCAATCCCAGATATTTTGCCGGATAGTTTCGCTATTGGCTTCTTCGGCGTTTTTGACAGGGTCGTCGATTATTAGTAAATCTGCACCTTTTCCGGTGAGTGCACCACCGGCACCAGCCGTCATCATTGAACTTGTGTTCGAAAGCTCGAAGTAGTTTGAGGCAGACGCTCCTTTTTCAACAGAAACGTTGAAATATTTGCCGAAGTTTTCAATCAAATCCCGCACTTTGCGTCCCCAGTATGCGGCAAAATTGGCTTCATAAGAGGCAAGAAGCAATCTTTTCCCGCTAAATGTGGTCAAATACCAGAGCGGAAAATACTTCGAGATAAGTTCGCTTTTGCCGTGCCGAGGTGGCAAGCAGACAATTATCCGATGACTTCTGCTGAAGCTCATACGATAAAGAATATTGTCTATAAATTTAATATGAGGTGGGATTTGATAAACCCCATTGGTAATGATTTTTGCTAAAACAGCCGGCGAAAGAGCATATTTTTTGATTTTTCTCATACTCAAATCGTTTTTCGTCTAAAATCGGATAAATACGGGAACAGGCTAAATAATTTATTTTAGAATTAGTTAAAAATGGGATTGTGAAAAAGTAAAAAATGAAAGAGGAGTGTTGGAGGAAGTGGTGGAAGAACATTCACAGTATAAAAGAATTTTTGCGAAGCAAAAATTTGGGTGTACGTTAGCGAACCTATTATGCTGTGTTAGTCGTGGTTGGTATTTTTATTATTTGAAGTTTGAAAAATAATCATCTATTTCCTGTCTCAATTCTATGCCCACTCTTTCAAAACAATTCAACAGGTCTAAATAAGCTCCTTCTCCTCCGAGAAAATCCCAAAATTCTTCTGCAACCTTTAATTCATTATCTAAATCCAGCATTCCTTTTAGCGTCCATCTTTCATAAGGTTCTGGTTCATAAGGATTGTAAGGAATAGCAATATATGAGTTGATATTTGCATCTGGATTTTCTGATAAATAAATTGCTACCCACTCTAATAGTGTTCTCTTAAAATCTTTGAAATTGCTAATATTTGGTTTAGCAGTTTTTAAATCGAATAAATGAATAGCTCCATCATTGCTTTTGACAAACAAATCTACTTTTACTGTCTTTAATTTATTCATTTTGCCTTGCTTACAGACATTTCTTATCCTTTCAATTTCATCTTTTTTATTTGGATTGCCTCCAATTGTCAGTTCGTTAATAATGTGTTGAATTTCATTTTGTGCTTGTTCGCTTATTGTATCACCTACTACAAATTGCTTTTTGGCAACAGGAAATTTCAAACTTGCCAATGTTTCAGCAACAGGTTCAAAAATGGATGTTCCGAAAGTCGTATTCAAAGAATGAATAAAAGAGAACAATGCCATTCTATCCCTACCAAGTTAACGGTAGTGAAAGGGCATATTATTGCTTTCTGGTTTGCGGCTTGGCGTAGTGGCGGATTATTAGCACTAAAGTCCAATCAAAGAACTGCACTCAAACCTACCACAAAGCTGTCATACGAAGCACTGTACCCGTCATTATGCCAAACCGCTGTTGTGCGTTCGGTGTTATTCTTTCGTTCTGATTGTCTGTTTGTTGTGCGTTGGAACAGACACACTCTTTGCCAAGTTTTGGCTTGTGGGTTGGCTGATGCAGCTTGGCAATGTGTGTGTCTGTTTAATATTGGCAATATTTGTTTTTAAAAATGTCGTTTATTTCAACCAATAAACTCTTGTCTGGCGATTTGTTTATAGCTGTTTCCCTATATTTCTTATAAAGCTCTATGATTTTATTTTCGGTTTTCTTGTCGAGCAAAGTCAGGTCAAGCATCATAGCTTTGTTAAGGTCGTTAGGCTCAAATTTTTGAAGTCCGTCTCCATATTCCCTACGGTTGTCTTCAAACATCTCTCTTGCTACATCTGTCAAAAGATATGCAAACAAAATGTTTACATTAACATTGTCGGACAAGCTGTTTTGAACTGGATAAACACAATGGAATGTTGTTAAATTTGAAATGTTTGCTTCATTTTTTATGAATTTAAGTCCACTTCTGTTAAAAACAGAAACCCAAATTGGAGATGGCGGACGATTTTCTAAAGAATACCAAGGAGTTCTACAAGCTGTAAGATACTTTTTGTTAACCCCTAATCTTTCTCCAAGTTCAATATATTTTAAAACATTTTCATCATTAGAACCTATTGCGTTCAATAGGAATGCTTGTCTATCACTATTAACTAATGAATTGAAATCATCTTTCGTAAAAAAATTACCTTTCACATCAACGGCTTTGCATATGCAGGGAAGTAAATGCTTTTCATTAATCCCATATTGGTCTGCTTTAGATTTAGAAAATATGAAATATTCATTTGCACCTGTGGCTATTCCACGAACCACTTTGGCAACACTTGAAAATGAAATCAAGTTTTTATATCTAATTCCGTTTTGTTGTTGGTAATATTTACGCCACTTTAATTCTGGCTCAAGGTCGTTAATGTTAAAAGTTGATGCGTCACTATTGATAAACGGATACAGTGAAATGTAACTTCTAATTTGCTCTAAATCATCAACCTTTTTAATAGACGAAAACTTTACTTTCTGATTGTGGTTGTCATTTGAACATAACAGAATACACGCAGTTGTCAAAGCATCATCAAAAACATTTTCTTCAAAATCGAAAACAACAATATGCCTTAAAACCTTATTTTTAATTAGTGCCGATTTTACAAGTTTACCATAGTCTGAGTTTAAAAATTCCGATGGTACGATATAGGCAAGTCTGCCATTTGAATTAAGTTGGTAAATAGATTTTAATAAAAAAAGTGTATAAAGATTTGTAAATCCAGTGAGTTTTATCTTTAAACGATTCTCAAATTCTTTTAAAATTGCTTTATTATCATAATCATGAAACTTAAAATATGGTGGATTGCAAATAATGCCATCATAATTGTTGTTCCAATCATTGAACATATAATCTTCTAAATGTAAATTAACATTAGGAGTATTGTTGAAAATTTCTTTTGCTTTTGTAAAAATTCTTTCATCAATTTCAAAACCCTTTATTGATAAGTCAGTTTTTTTTCTTAGTAACGCTCTCGAGAAAATCCCAAGACCGAATGCTGGTTCTAAAACTGTTTTCAGATTATAATTACCCAACAACCACTCTGCCATTAAGGCTGCTAATTGGTATGGAGTAAAGAATTGAGCAAATTTTTTCCTATGTTCTAAAGGAACCAATTTAGAGTAGTCTTTCTCAAGTTGATTATCTGTCAGTATGTCTTTAACTTCAATCATTAGAATTTTTTGCTATCTATTCCGAGTAGATTAATCAGATTGTTAACATCAAGATATGCTGTTCCTCCTTTGAAAGTCACATAAAACAAAAGTCTGCCCCTATCCATTTCTTTTCTAACGCTTTCGTGAGTAGGTTCTTCAACTTTTGATGCAATAAGTACTCCCGATTTTGAGTTTATTTTGATAGTAGTTTTGTTTTGATTTTTAGTGTCTGATTCAACTGAGAAAATCGTACCTTCGTTGTTGGAATCTGAAATAATTGTGAGAATTTGCTCGAATGAAATTCCGTAAACTTTGTCAAAGAAAACTTGAAAGTAAAAATGAGGAACATTGAAAGTTTCAATCCATTTGTAAACAACTTTGATGTCTTCAACTTTTGGGGTAATAGAAAGATAGTCCCGTTTCTGTATTTCCTTTATGGCATCTTTGAGTTTTTTAAAGTGTTCTTTTAATTCCGTAAGTCGTTCAGTTGAACTCCAGCTTGGAACTCTGAAATCTGTCACCGCCAAAGTCTTTGGTGTAATACTTTGAAGTAAATCAATATATGCTTGCCTTGTAGGGTGATTTAATTCGTTCATAAATTCTTTAAGAATTAATTCTTTTGTCTGCAATGCAATTTGACTAAATTTTTCAGTCCTTTTTTGCATTGCTTCTTCGTATTTGTCAATTAAGAAAGAACTTGATCTTACTTCAATTCCTGCTATTGCTTTTTTAACATATTCAGTAATGGTATGATGTGGAATCTGGCTTATATCATTCCCAAAATCTTTTTTGAAATCCTCTTTTCTGAAAATTAGTAAGTCAGGTCTTTTCCCTATTGTATCAAGTTCGTCCTGAAAATCTTGGTAAAACGCATCAAAACCATCTTCTCCCGCTACTAAGTCATCTGACTTGCCATATTTGATTGCGACAAAGTTCTTTAAAGTTTCGTTTATAGCTCTGAATAACAAATTTTCAGCCCAATCCCCTTGCTCCTTGTTGGTAATGAAGTTTGAAGATGCTTGAGTAGGTGTTCTTGCAGGGTCTCGTGGAATCGAAAAGTCTACCAAAGTTGTTGGAACTTTTTTGGTTAATTCTCTTATTTTATCGTAATAAGTCATATTTAATTCTTGATCTACAAAGTTATTTTTTTAATTCTAGTTGTCGTATGTATGTTGGCAAAAATGGTTCTTTTGGTTTTTCATCGTTGAGCTGTATATCGGCAAAAACCAAATTTACCATTTACAGGTCGAATGTCTTTTTACATTGACGAACAACTGATTTATATGTTGAAAATTTATTTCTTAAACTTTCTTTGATTGTATTTTCAATCTTTTGTATTTGTTCATCTGTAAGAGCCATATCTCATTTTTCCTTTAAGTGAAATATTGTTTCGGTATAAGGTGTATCTCTGTCTTTCTCTACTCTATTAAGCACAGGTCTCTTGAATTGATTGACAATTTTCATTCCAGCCAATTCAGCAATCTTAGGATAAAGATTAAACTTATCGTTGGCAACTAAAAATATGTCATAATCTTTTTGAAGATATTTTTTGCAATTCACAAGAACTTCTGCAATGCCTATAGCATAGGAATTTCGTTGTTCTTCTTTTTTACCCTTGAATAGAGGACCTATTTCTAAATCGTCTCTTCGTTCAAATCCAAATATCTCGTACGCGTAGGCATGTTGTTCGTGATAATCAATAAGTCCAACATAGGGT
>JAOAGZ010000075.1 GCA_026415495.1 Eximiradius proteiniborus
GGTGCTATCACACCGGTCGCTGAGCTTGAACCTGTATATTTGGCAGGTAGCACAATTAGCAGAGCTACATTACACAATTACGATTATATTCGAGAGCGTGATATTCGTATCGGTGATACAGTAATTGTAGAAAAAGGAGGAGAAGTTATTCCAAAAGTTGTTGCACCAGTAGTCGAGAAGCGTTCATCTGATATCAAGCCTTATGTATTTCCTGAATATTGCCCTTGCAAAATCAAAAGTAAATTAATCCGAGTTGAGGGTGAAGCAAATTATTATTGCATTGAACCGAACTGCCCCTGGCAATTAAGACGTAGAATTGAGCATTTTGTAAGTCGTGATGCTATGAATATTGAAGGAATGGGTGAAAAAATCATTCAAACATTAATTGAGAATAACATTATTACTTCTATCTGTGATATTTATAATTTAGCAGAAAAAAAAGATGAATTACTAAACTTAGAGAACTGGGGCGACAAAAAAGCAAATAATTTATTAATAGCAATTGAAAAGAGCAAAAATCAACCATTCGAGAATGTGCTTTACGCACTTGGTATTCGTTATGTTGGTAAAACTGTCTCAAAAATATTATGTAGACATTTTAAGAATATTGACAACCTAATAAATTCAAGTAAAGAAGATATTTCATCTGTATATGAAATCGGTGAAAAAATTGCTTCATCTGTTTACGATTTCTTGAAAAATTCGTCAAATCTTTTAATAATAAATCAACTAAAAGAAAGAGGACTAAAATTTAGTATAGATGAGACGCCAACATCAACATCTGATAAATTATCTGGTAAAACCTTCGTTTTTACTGGGGAATTAAGCACTATGACAAGAGCTGAAGCTGCAAAATTGGTTGAAAAGCATGGTGGAAGAGAAACGAAATCGGTATCTAAAAATACTTCATATGTGGTTGTGGGAGAAAATCCCGGTTCTAAATATCATAAAGCTAAAGAATTGAACATTACAATATTAAATGAAGATGAATTTTTAAAACTAATCAACGAACAAAATGAAAATAATTAAGCATAAAATCACAATTCTAATATATTTAATATTATTCATAATCCCATCAAATGGATATTCCCAATGGGCAATAATGAAAAGTGATGCTGATAGTTTAGTTTCATTAGGCGTAAATTATATCTATAATGTTAAATTTTCCGAAGCTGAAAACTGCTTTAGACAAGTACAAAAAATTTATCCTAATCATCCGGTTGGTTACTTTCTCGATGCTATGGTAGAATGGTGGAAAATCTTATTGCTCAAAGATGAAACAAAATACGACAAGATATTTTTAAATAAAATCCAAAAAGTAATTGATATTAGCAATACTTTACTAAAAGAAAATCCAAAAGATATAAATGCACTTTTTTTTAAAGCAGGAGCGATAGGTTTTCGTGGACGATACTATACACAACGCGAAAGCTGGCTTAATGCTGTCAAAGATGGAGCAGAAGGATATGACTTATTGATAGAATCTCTAAAAATTGCACCTGGAAATCATGATATTATGCTCGGTACCGGTATTTATAATTATTTTGCCTCAGTTTTACCTGAAAAATATCCTATAATCAAGCCACTCGCTACATTTCTACCGCGTGGCGACCGAGCTCTTGGTATTTTGCAACTTAATGCAGCAGCACGTTCGGCAAAGTATGCCAATATTGAAGCAAAAGTTGTTCTGTTGCAGATTTATTATTCGTTTGAGAACGACATATATCGAGCAGAAGAAATTATTAATGAGTTGTATTCTAAATACCCTGATAACCCTTATTTTCATAGATATTTAGGAAGAATTCAGGTTAGACGTGGTTACTATTATGATTTTGAGCAGACCTGGCGTGAAATTTTAAAGCGATGTATGGCAAAACAATTTGGCTATGAGAGATATACAGCAAGAGAGGCAATGTATTATATTGGAGTAGCACTTTTTGAGCGAGGTGATTATGAAAATGCTTTAAAATATTTCTACAAATGCGATGAAGGCTCTCGAATCTTAGATAAAGATGGACCATCAGGATTTATGGTAATGGCAAATTTGTATGCTGGTAAAATATTGGATATTCAAGGCAAACGAAATTACGCAATCAAACAATACGAAAAAATCTTAAAAATGAAAGATTACAATTCTTCTCATGAAACCGCAAGATACCATTTAAACAACCCATTTAAAAGATAATTTCTTTATTTTATAAATTATAAATACTTAATTAATTTGCTTACCAAGCAATGATTTGATAATTTTGTAGATTATTTTTTCTTCAATATTGGAGGTAGTTTTGAAAAACATAAGAAATTATGGAATTGAGACACAATGTGTTCACGCTGGGCTCAAAGAAACAAAAGAAGGAGCAGTAGTTACACCAATTTATCAAACTTCAACTTTTAAATTTCAAGATGCTGACCATGGGGCAAGATTATTCAAAGGAGAAGAAGAAGGTTATATTTACACAAGAATGAGAAACCCGACAGTTGAAGCAATGGAAGATGCTGTTGCAATTCTCGAAGGTGGTGCAAAAGCATTAGGATGTGCAACTGGTATGGCAGCTGTTCATACCCTATTTGCTGCAACGTTGAAATCAGGAGACCACGTTATTTGTAGTGAATCTTGTTATGGAGCAACAGCAACACTGCTTGCGAATGTAATGCCTAATTTTGGCATAAGCACTACATTTGTCGACACTTCAAACTTAGATGACGTTAAAAATGCAATTCAACCTAATACAAAAATGATTTATGCTGAAACACCTGGTAATCCTACTTTAATAATTAGTGATTTAAAAGCACTTTCAAATATTGCAAAATCGATTGGTGCAAAGTTTGCTGTTGATAATACATTTATGAGCCCCGTTTTGCAAAGACCATTTGAACTTGGTGCAGATTATATTATTCACAGTATGACAAAATACCTAAATGGACATGCTGATGTTGTGGCTGGTATTATAATTCTTAAAAACGAAGAAGAATATCCTCATTTCAGAAAAATTTTAAATCATTTAGGTGGAACAATTGACCCATTTAATTCTTTTTTAGTTCATCGTGGTTTAAAAACTCTAAAGTTAAGAGTGCTTCAACAACAAGAAAATGCTAAAAAAGTAGCTGAATATTTGAATAATCACCCGAAAGTTGAATGGGTACGTTACCCAGGTTTGACATCACATCCACAATATGATATTGCTCAGAACCAGATGAAAGGTCCTGGCTCAATGATCGCTTTTGAATTGAAGGGCGGTATTGAAGCTGGCAAAGTATTAATGAATAATATTGAAATTTTTGGTTTAGCTGTATCATTAGGTGGAGTTGAATCATTAATCCAGCACCCAGCATCAATGACACACGCTGGAATGTCCGCCGAAGCAAGAAAACAAGCAAAAATCACAGATGGATTAGTTAGAATTTCTGTAGGTATTGAAAACGTAAATGATTTGATTAATGCTTTGGATAAAGCACTTGCATTAATTTAATGAATTACATAAATTAAAGGACGTTGAAAAACGTCCTTTTTTATTTTAAAAGCATATGCAAAAAACGAAAAAGAAAGCCTGGTATAAGTCAAAATCCTTTTGGGGTTCGTTGCTTTTTGCGATTGCTCTTTGGAGTTACACTTCATTAAATTCAGAATATCAAACTATTGTCGAAATTCCTTTAAAGATTACCCTACCTTCTAATCGAGCATTAGAAAATGTTCCTCCTGAAAATGTTTTCGTAGATGTCAAAGGAAGTGGCTGGAATCTTTTTTATTTGATATTTTTAAATAATGCTAAGATTTGCAACATTGATCTTTCGAGAGAAGTATTATTAGATAGTATTTATAGAATTAACAAAATCGACCTGCAAAGAAGCTTAAAATATCTAAAAAATGTAAGTCCTATCAATGTTTTACCTGAAAATATACAGCTAATTACTGGAAAAATTGAAGAATATGAGGTATTGGTAGATCCACAAATTACAATTATCCCACGTGATGGATTTATGTTAATTGGGAAACCAATTATAGATCCATTGAAAGTTAAAATTAGAGGTAATGATAAAATTGTATCCAAAATAAATAAGTGGGAAACAGAAAACATTTTGTTTGATAATATTAATTCTCCAATTCTTGCAAGTGTTAATCTTATTGATACTTTGAAAGGTGTTGTTTCAGTTACTCCCAAAAAAGTATTAATAAAAGCAGAAGTTCAACAATCTGCCGAAATCACCATTGACGATATTGCCGTTGATATTGTCAATGGTTCTTTGCCTGCTGGACATATAATAGAACCACCTATTATTTCTGTTGTTATTCAAGGAGGTGTAGGAATATTGTCTGAAATTACAAAATTTGATATTTCTGCAGTCATTGAATTTGATAAAATTATTAATGATACCACTGGTATTATTAAGCCTGTAATTAATTTGCCTTCAAATGTATCACTTTTGAGAATAGATCCGCCTTTTCTTACTCACAAAGTAATCTCGAACAAATAATTATAAAATATTTATTTTTTAGTCTCGTCTAAATCTTTGTATTTTTATTATTTATATAAGAGGCTAAAAATGAAAAAACTAATTTTGCTTACATTCATAACATTTTTTTCTTCAATCTTAGCTATGATTGCTCAGGACACTTACAATACAGACACAAAAGAAAGTGTTATCCGCTGGGAAGGTAAAAAAATTGTTGGAGGACATTGGGGTGATGTTCTTATCAAAAGCGGTAATCTCGAATTCAAAAACAGTAAGTTATCAGGTGGAAGTTTTGTAATTGATATGAATAGTATAGTTGTTTTAGATTTAGACGAAAAAAGTGGGAAGTCCAAATTAGAGGGGCATTTACGTTCTGATGATTTTTTCAGTGTTGATAAACATCCTACTTCTGAATTTGTAATTACAAGTATTAAAGAAAGAAACAACAATAAATATGAAATTACAGGAAATTTAACAATAAAAGGAATCACACATTCAATCAAATTTCCCGCTACAATAAATATTAAAAATAATAGATTAGAAGCCCGTGCAGAATTCAAAATTGATAGAACTAAATGGGATATACGTTACGGTTCAGGAAAGTTTTTCGATAATTTGGGCGACAGAATGATTAAAGATGATATAATCTTCAAAGTAAAATTAATAGCAAAAAAATAATGATTTAAGAAAATAATTCAATCTCAAATTAATGTTAAAGTTGCCATATTTGGCAACTTTTTTATTTGGATACACATATATTAATCATATTACTCAAATAAAAAGAGGCTGCTATGAACAGCCTCCGTTAAGGTAGTATATGGATGTATGTTTATACTATTTGAGAAACCAATGTTTCTAAGGTATTAATTGCAGATTGTGCACTGCACTTTTTGATTAACTTATCTCCAATTGTAACACTTGGTCCTTCGTCGCAATTTTCCATACAGAAATTGGCTTTTATATCTACCATATCAGTTAAATTATTTTGTTCAACGTAGTTAATTAGCTTTTTCAATATTTCTTGAGAACCTTTAATAAAGCAGTTTGTGCCAACACATACGCTAACTTGAAGTTTAGAACTATCACTTGTTATTAACTCCATTGCACCTTCTTTAATTCTCTTTCTGCTCTTATAATGAGTATGTAATAAATTATGAGCAACTTCGCTATTTGGTTCTTTAAGGATATTTTTGTATAAATCAGCGACATAAGGATTTTCTTGAGATTTATGTAACTGCAACATTTTGTCGCAATCATATATCCCTTTTGTTCTATTGTTGCGAGTCTCTTCGTCGTAGTAAACAGGTTGTCCCGCACCACCGATACAACCACCCGGACAAGCCATAACTTCGATTAAGTCGTAATGTTTTTCTCCGTTTTGAATTTGCTTCACAACATTTTTAGCGTTTTTAAGCCCGTGAATAATACATAAATTAATAGTTTGACCATTGATTTGTAATGTAGTTTCTCTAATTGAATCGTTTCCACGAACTTCTTTGAAATCTACATTATCAAGGATTTGTCCGCTAATTTTTTCGTAAGCATATCTAAGCACTGCTTCAGAAACACCTCCGGAATTCCCGAACAAAACGCCGGCACCTGTTTTAAACCCAAGTGGTAAGTCGAATGCTTCAGGAGATAGGTTTTCAAATTTTATTCCGACCTGCTTTATCATATTTGCAAGTTCTTGAGTTGTAAGCACATAATCTACATCTTGAATTCCATCAGTTGCAAATTCCGGTCGTCGTGCTTCAACTTTCTTTGCTGTACAAGGCATAATTGAAACTACAACAATATCTTCTCGTTTTTTACCTAACAAATCTGGTAAAATCGACTTAGCAATGGAGCCAAACATTTGTTGTGGTGAACGGCAAGTAGACAAATTATGCAAATATTCAGGGAAATACTGTTCTACGTATTTAACCCAAGCTGGACAGCAAGATGTAAACAAAGGTAAATTTTCGTTTTTAGTTTTTCTTTCAATAAATTCGTTTGCTTCCTCAATAACAGTTAAATCGGCTGTAAATGATGAATCAAATACCTTGTCGAAGCCTAACATTTTCATTGCTGCAATCAATTGTCCAGTAACAATAGTTCCGGATTTGTAACCAAACTCTTCACCAATAGCAACTCTTACAGCTGGTGCAATTTGAGCAACTACAACTTTTGATTTATCTTCAATAGCTTTCCATACATAAACCACCTCTGATTTTGGAACTATCGCTCCAGTTGGACATACTCTGCTACATTGCCCACAATCAACACAATCTATATGAGAAAGACCTTTTCCAAAAGCAGGAGAAACAACTGATTTTGAGCCACGATAAGCAAAATCTATAGCACCAATACCTTGTATTTCTTCACAGGCTCTTACGCAATCACCACATAGAATGCACTTGTTTGGATCGCGAAGTAGTGCATGTGAAGAATTATCAATTGGTAAGTGTTCTTGGTTACGCTTAAATCTAATTTCTCTGACACCTAATTTATAAGCTAATTCCTGAAGCTTACAATTGTTGTTTTTTGTGCATGTCGGACAGTCGTGATTATAACTTGCAAGTAGCAATTCAATATAGATTTTACGCAAATTCCTTAATTGTTCAGTATTAGTTCGGACGACCATACCTGATTCGGGAGCTAACGAACAAGATGCTTGCACCCCGCGACCCTCTACTTCGACAACGCACAAGCGACAAGCCCCATAAATACTAAGTTCCGAATGGTAGCAGAAAGTCGGAAGATCAATATTTTCTTTTCTGATTACCTCTAATAAATTTTTCTCTCCATTGAATTCTAATATCTTACCATTTATTTCTAAAGTCTTTTTCATTTTATACTCCTACAATTGCATTTAACCTACAAGTTTCTAAACAAGCACCGCACTTAATGCACAGTTCTTCATTTATATAATGCACTTCTTTACGAACACCTGAAATTGCATTAACAGGACAAGCTTTTACACACAATCCACAGCCCTTACATTTTTCTGGAATTATTTGAGGACTTAATAATGCTTTACATTGTTTAGCAGGACATTTCTTTTGTTTTACGTGAGCTTCATATTCTTCACGGAATTGATTCATCATCGAAAGGACTGGATTAGGAGCAGTTTTACCAAGTCCGCACAATGAACCTTTCTGAACTGCTCTGGCTAATTCTCCCAAAATGTCCAATGTTTCTTCAGTAGCACGTCCTTCTATAATATCTTCGAGTAATGCAAGCATCTGTTTGGTTCCTTCTCTGCAAGGAACACACTTACCACAGGATTCATTTTGAGTAAACTGCATAAAGAAATGAGCCATCTTAACCATACAAGTGTCTTTATTCATTACAACAAGTCCGCCGGAAC
>JAOAGZ010000076.1 GCA_026415495.1 Eximiradius proteiniborus
ACGATGGAGTGTTCCTGAAGGTTATGACCTTCGCCCGGAATATAAGCAGTAACTTCGATTTGATTAGACAGCCTAACACGTGCCACTTTTCTTAATGCTGAATTAGGTTTTTTAGGCGTAGTTGTATAAACGCGAGTGCATACACCGCGTCTTTGCGGGCAAGATTGCAAAGCGGGCGATTTACTCTTGTAAACTACCTTTTTACGCCCTTTTCGTATTAACTGACTTATTGTTGGCACTCAAAAGTCTCCATTTTTTTATTACTTTTTAACAATTTACTCTCATAGAGCTGACAAAACTATAAAAAAAAATATTTCTTTCCAAATAAATTTTTGATTTTTTTAAATTTATGCGAATTATTTATAAATTTTTTAGTAAATTTTTTACAGGAATTATTTTTTTCGAAAATGGGACTTGATTTTTAAAATATTAAATAAAATTGTGTTTTTGAAAATTAATTTTTATAAATAATTAGAAGGATGAATGTTGAATTCGGATAATTATTTGATATTTGTTGAAGAATGATAAAATTATTAATTTGAGTAATTATTTATTAGTATTTTTTATATGTTCATATATCCTTTTTGTTATAATTTTATGAATTACTGGACTGAATTAAGTATAGAATTAGCAAATCAAAAAGCATATCTTGATGAGCTGTTTGCAGTTTATCCGACGATTCCCGAAGGAATAAGGGAAATTGATAATTCTGTATGGAATTCAATTGAGATATCCTTTAATAATAAAGATAATATTTCATTAATATAAGATCTTTTAAAACTTAACTTATTTCCAATTAAAGATAGTTATGTTTCATATTTGAGAAGAGACCCTTCGGCAATTGAACGAAATCCTAAAACTATCAACTGGCTATGCGGGCGTTTATATGAAATGGGGTTAGACAGGATTTATGAACGTTGTAGTGAGCCAAAAGAAACAAATCGTCAAATTGGACCATTTTTCAGACGGTGGCTTAATTCGAAAGCATTGGGTTTAGAACCTGTTCCTATCGATAAATTTATTGAAAACGATGAAGATGCAATCTTATCTGGAAGCGACAATCAACTAATGGAATTTGCGAGTAAGCATTTAAACTATAATCATACAAAAGGTTTGGATTTGGTTTGCCGCTTTAACGGTAAATATGTAATCGGAGAAGCAAAATTCTTAACTGATTTTGGTGGTCATCAAAATGCACAATTTAATGATGCAATTAGTATGTTGCAAACTCCTGCGGTTAAGGCAATAAAAGTAGCAATTCTTGATGGAGTAGTTTACATAAAAGGTAAAAATAAAATGTATCGTGATATTTCAACAAAATATCATAACCTGAATATTATGAGTTGTTTAGTATTAAGGGATTTTTTATATCAATTATGATTTTAGAATATAAAAATAAGAAATCAGTTAAAGAAATATTTAACAGAATACCTGATGTTGAGTATGAAATAGTAAATTCGTGTAGCAAGAAAAATATGCTTTTTTTATCTGAAAATTTAAAAGCACTAAAATATTTAATTACAAAGGCTAATTTAAGTGGCAAAATTGATCTTATTTACATAGATCCACCATTTTCAACAAACAATATTTTCACTTTAACTGACGAAAGAGCCAACTCTATCAGTAACTCAACAAATGGGAAAATAGCGTATAAAGATAAATTATTAGGTTCAGATTTTATCGAATTCCTGCGAGAGCGACTTATTCTGCTTAAAATGCTACTATCTGAACAGGGGTCGATTTATCTTCATACAGACTATAAAATTGGTCATTACGTTAAAGTAATTATGGATGAAATATTTGGTATCGATAATTTTCGTAATGATATTACACGTATTAAGTGTAATCCCAAAAACTTTTACAGAAAAGCTTATGGCAATATTAAAGACTTAATTTTGTTTTATTCAAAAAGTGATAAATTAATCTGGAACGAACCGAGAATTCCTTATTCAGAAACAGATAAAATCAAATTATTCTCTAAAATTGATAAAAATGGGAGACGATACACTACCATTCCACTTCACGCACCTGGTGAGACAAAAAATGGCAACACTGCTTTACCTTTTAAGGGAATATTGCCACCACCTGGTCGTCACTGGAGAAGCGACATTCTTACATTAGAGAAATGGGACGAGGCTGGATTAATAGAGTGGAGCGAGCGAGGTAATCCAAGAAAAATCATCTATCTTGATGAGATGCAGGGCAAAAGAATGCAGGATATATGGGATTTTAAGGATCCACAATACCCTGTTTATCCAACTGAGAAAAACTTTGATATGTTAGATTTAATTATTAAAACTTCTTCAAATCCGGATAGCATTGTTTTAGACTGCTTTGCAGGTTCAGGAACAACTTTAAAAGCTGCTCATTTAAATGGCAGGAATTGGATAGGCATAGATAACTCTGAGGAAGCAATTAAAATATTACTTAAAAAATTTGAACTATTGGAAGAAAATTTATTTGAATCTAAAGTTGAATTTAATTATTATCGTGAAATAACAAGTTCGATAGATTAATTTATTATATCTGGATAACTTGAAATAATCAAAAAGAGGCGAACAAACATTCGCCTCTTTGAATTATTAATAATGCTATAATAATTTGAATTACTTTCCGATGAACATCAGAACTGAACTTTTTGCCCAGAATACTAACGGCGACCAGAAAATACCATAATAGAGAGTCGGGATTGCAAAAGCATACACGAGCAATTGAGCGTAGATAGAGTACTTCAATGGTGCAGAATTGCTATCGACTCCACGCAACCACATATTTCTGAAAACTTTTGCATAATATGCCAGCGACACAACAGAGTTGAGAACGCCGATGACAGCAAGCCATATCATGTTTGAATTAACCACTGCCTGGAAAATATATAATTTGCCAACAAATCCGGCAGTTGGTGGCAAGCCTGTTAGCGAAACAAGGAAAATTGCCATTGCTGTTCCGAGCAGAGGAGAACGGTAGCCGAGCCCGTTATAATCTTCGAGTTCTTCGCTTCCGATTTCGTTAGCAATAAGTTGAATAACGTAGAAAGCGCCGAAATTCATTAAAAGATAAGTAAAGAAATAGATCATCACAGCGAGGTATCCGCCTTCTGTCATTACGGTAACGCCCATAAGCATATAGCCGGCGTGAGCTATACTCGAATAGGCAAGCATACGCTTAACGTTGGTTTGCCAGAGAGCCACAAGATTGCCGATAGTCATCGAAAGAACAGAGAGAACGGCAACGATAAACTTCCAATCAATAGATGAAACTACTGCCCACACTTGCGAGCCGGCGGTTGCAGGATCGATAAATCCGGCTTTAAGAAAACGCATAAATACTGCAAAGCCGGCAGCTTTGGAAGCAACGGACAAG
Organism: Eximiradius proteiniborus; assembly: GCA_026415495.1. Classification (GTDB taxonomy): domain Bacteria; phylum Bacteroidota; class Ignavibacteria; order Kapaibacteriales; family UBA2268; genus JAKIZO01. The sequence continues at coordinate 3,364 of JAOAGZ010000076.1, forward strand.
TAGGCTGTAATTGCAACAGGCGCCCCTTCGTAAACGTCAGGAGTCCAGAAATGGAAAGGCACAGCAGAAATTTTATATCCAAAACCGACTAATACCAAAAGCGAGGCAACGGCAAGAGGCAAAACTGGTCCCTGGTATTGAGTAAGGAAAGAATTAATCTGGAAAAGACTCATAGTTCCGGTAAGTCCGTATAAGATAGAAATACCGTAAATCATCAAACCAGAAGCCAAAGCACCATAGATAACATATTTCAGGGATGCTTCGCTTGCACGTTTAATTTCTTTGGTGTAGCCGGCAAGCACATAAGAGCTTAGCGACATTGTTTCCAAAGCCAGATAGATCAAAATTAAATTGCCAGCACTCGAAATAACGAACATGCCGAGAGTCATTCCAAGAATGAGCGTATAATATTCGCCCATAGTGCGGTCGGATTTATTCAGTTCGTTCGAGAAGAACGAAATAAGCACAACCGCAAATCCAGAGATGAGGAAAATATATTTAAAGAAAGTGCTGAATGGGTCGAACACATACATTTGCCAGAAGCCAAATGAAGTATTTGCCGGGCTAAGAATCATAAAGATTGTAGCGGCAGCAAATCCGAGCAAAGCAACAACACCGGTAATGTATTTTGACTTCTGAAAAATCAGATCAACAATAACAAGCAAGACAAAAGCAATAGCCAATATAAGTTCGGGAGCGAACAGGATAAGGCTACGCTTCAGGTCTGCTACGTATTGTCCGATAAATAAAGAAAGTAAGCTGTCCATATATTTGTCTTAATTATTATTACTCAAACGAAAAATTACATACCGGCGAACTGACCACCGATTTTAACAATTTCAACAAGGTGATTAACCGATGAAGTCATCAAATTAACAACAGCGCCCGGGAACACACCGAGATAAATCACAACGATAGCAAGAGGAACAAGAGCGGCAAGCTCGATACCTTTGATGTCGTCGTGCTTGTATTCTTTGCCGGTTGGGTCCCAAGGTCCGCTCCAACGTTCAGGCAATTTGCCGAAGAACATTCTTTGGAGAGCCCAGAGCATATAAGCAGCACCGAGTACAACACCGAGAGCGGAAATAACTGTAAGGACCGGATAAGTAGCAAAAGCACCGAGGAAAACGAGAGCTTCGCTGATAAATCCGCTCAAGCCGGGCAATCCTATCGCAGCGAAGAAGGCAATCGCCATAATTCCGGTGTAAACAGGCATTTTGTTAGCAAGCCCGCCGAATTCGTCGAGACCACGAGTGTGGGCACGGTCGTAAATGACGCCCACAATCATAAAGAGCATAGCAGTGATGGTGCCGTGGTTGAACATCTGGAATATTGCGCCCGTAAGTCCATTAGTGTTGAGAGCGGAAATACCGAGCATAACATAACCCATATGAGAAACGGAGGAATAAGCGATGAGTTTTTTCAAGTCGCGTTTTCCAACTTTATGTTGTCCCAAAGCACACAATGCACCATAAATGATGCTCACCATACCGATGAACGCTATATAGTTATTGAAATAAGCAACTGCTTCGGGGAAAATAGGCCAAGCGATGCGAAGCATACCATAAGTTCCCATTTTCAGCAAAACGCCAGCCAGAATAACTGAAATAGGCGTTGGTGCTTCAACGTGTGCGTCAGGCAACCACGTGTGGAACGGAACGGTAGGCACTTTGATAGCAAAACCTACGAATAGTGCAACAAAAGCAACAAGCCTCCAGGTAGTCTGGAAACCAGAGAAAATTTCACCGGGCTTGAAGTTTGCCGGGTTCATCATATCAAGCAGGTTGAACGAACCAACTGAGAAATACAGCCCAATCATTACCAAAAGCATAAAGACCGAGCCAAACAAAGTATAGATGAAGAACTTAATGGCTGCATATTCTTTGCGTGGACCACCCCAGATACCGATTAAGAAATACATCGGCAGGAGCATAAGTTCCCAGAAAACGTAGAAAAGGAAGAAATCCAGAGCAACGAAAACGCCCATCATACCCAAATCGAGCAGAAGATACATCATAAAGTAACCTTTGTGGGCTTTCTTGATGCTCCAGGAGGAGAAAGTTGCAACAAAGCAAATAAGTGCAGTAAGCAACACCATCGGAGCGCTCAAGCCATCGATACCGATAAAGTATTCAATATTTAAGTCTCCGAAAAGTGGCAAACCTTTCACGCTAATCCACTTAACTTTTTCGACGAACTGGAAACTGTTCGGGTCGTTTACTCCGACTAAGTCTGTTCGGAAATTAGCATAAATCAGCAGAGCAACAACTAATTGGATAAAGGTAATTCCAACAGTAACCCAGCGTAACAGATTAATTGATGTTTCTTTTGATTTTTCGTCTTTGCCTGATGGAATAGCAAGAAGAATCAACATTCCAAGCAAAGGTAGAAATGTAATAAATGTAAGCGGACCTATTCCGAAAATAGTGAACATTAATCCTCCGGATTAAATTTATTTTTTTACATACTATTCAAATTATAAAACATAATAAAGCAATACCATAGCAAAAATAATTGTCATAACGATATATGCCTGAATTCTTCCGGTTTGGAACTTTCTGAATACCAAGCCGAAGAAGGCAGTTACATTAGCTGTAAGATTTACCAAGCCGTCGATAACATACAAATCGAACCATCCGATGAAATGCCCGACAAGTTTTGTGAACCAGCCAACTAAATTGACAATTCCATCGATGATATATAAATCGAACAGAGCAAGTATTTTCGCAAATGTAGTCGTTCCCCAGATAACAGAAGCATCGTAAATTTCATCGAAATACCATTTGTTGTATGAAAGCAGATAAAATGGTTTAATCAATTCAGCCACACCATCAGGATTGAATATTTTGAACTGATAGAAGGAGAACGAGAGAAAGATACCAAGTCCGGCAATAATAAGAGAAATAATCATTGCCGGGAGGTGTGCGTGGTGAAGAGCTTCTTCGTATTTATTTAAAGCGTGATGAGATTCTTTTTGGTGATTATGTGTTGATTCGGCTGCAGAAGTTGCAGTAGGTTCGCCACAGCAAGCAGTTGAATGAGAATGACTGCTTTCGTAAGGAACGAAAAATCCCCATTGATGTTCAGCTTGAACAACAGTTGCAGGTGTTTTTATTTTTTGGTAGAACCACCCGCTACCGCCATCGAATGGATTGAATGAATAGAAGAACCAGAAAGTAAGAATTGAAAGGACAATCAAAGGAACGGTGATAAGTTTATTATTTTCGTGAGTATGAGCAGCAATATGAGTTTTGGGTTGTCCGTGGAAAGCAGAAATAAGCAGACGGAACATATAGAACGCTGTCATAGCAGCGGAGGCAAAGCCCGAGAAAGCAATAAACCAATGCCCTGAGAGCTGACCAAACGCCATAGTGCCCGCAAGAATACCGTCTTTGCTTAGGAAACCAGAGGTAAACGGCACTCCGGCAATGGCTATAGTCGAAAACAAGAAAGTAAAGTAGGTAACAGGCATAGTTTTACGCCTGTCTCTTATACACAT
>JAOAGZ010000077.1 GCA_026415495.1 Eximiradius proteiniborus
CATTAATTGCAACGGGAGTGGTGCTCTGGCTTAACAATTTAAGGAATGTAGCCTGTGGATGCTTGAATTCAGAAAATTTATCGAACAAAATCACGCTATCAGGGTCGAAAAATTTGTTAAGCAGGAACTCTGAAGAAGTATTTTGCAGAAAAAAGTCATTTAAATCAATTAAGTATTGAGGACTATCCAAAAACTTATCGGAAAGCAATTCCTGATATTTTTTGTATATAACAGCGAAATCGTGAAGTTTTTTGGGGTCGCTTACACCACCGATATTGTAATCTATATAATCTTGTGGAGAATAGTTTTCGACATCGTTGAACAGGTCGTCGGGAGAAATGCCGTCTTCTTTTAGTCCGTTAATAATTTGAGCAATTTTGGTAACAAGGCTAAAGCTAACTCTTTTATTTTTAGGATTATGACGGAAAAATTCAAGCTGGCTGTTTTTGATAGCTTCTTCAATGAGAGCATAAATAAAAGGTTCAGAAATTTGAGTTTTCTTGTTTTGAAAAATTTTTTTGTGGCAAAACAAGACAAAAGACTCGAAAGTATGAAAAGAAGGAGGTTCGCAAGGTTGCTTATGGCGTTCGAAATATTTTCTGATGAAATGATTTTTATAAAAAAGCACCATTCTTCTGGTTGGAAGAACAAGCAACATTGATTTTGGCTTCTTCTTTTCAATAAAAAAATCCATCATTGAATGGGTGTCGAAACAAAGCAAATCAATTTCGGCTGATGAATTTGAAAATTTCGAGGAATATGCTTTGTTGAATAAAAGAGTAGGCATAAAATTAAAAGCAAAATTAAAAAAACGAATTAACAAAAATATAACTTTAATAATTAAATAAAATGATATTTTTGCAATATAAATTTGGACAAATTGTCAATAATTTATTTAAACCATCAAAAAGAAAGGAGTTAGATGAGAAAATGGCGTGTCGAGGACTCAGCTGAACTCTACAACATAAACGGCTGGGGTATTGATTATTTTTCGATAAACGAGAAGGGGCACGTTGTGGTGCGTCCAAAAAAAAACGGTTCCGAAATTGATTTGAAAGAATTGATTGATGAACTGCAATTACGTGATGTTTCGACGCCGGTATTACTGAGATTCCCGGATATTTTAGACAACCGTATTGAAACAATAGCTAATTGTTTCAAGCTGGCAACGGAGGAGTATCAATTTAAAGGAAATTCCTTTATTATTTATCCAATAAAAGTCAATCAGATGAGACCAGTTGTTGAAGAGATATTCTCATACGGAAAGAAATTCAATATCGGACTGGAGGCTGGATCAAAACCTGAGTTGCACGCCGTATTAGCAATAAACACTGAAGATGACGACTCGCTAATAATCTGCAATGGCTACAAAGACGAAGATTTTATAGAACTTGCTTTGCTTGCACAAAAGATGGGCAAGAAAGTATATATAGTAGTTGAGAAATTGAATGAATTACGTTTGATTATTAATATATCGAAGCGATTAAAGATTAAGCCCAATATAGGGATAAGAATAAAACTATCGAGCAGTGGAAGTGGGAAATGGGAAGATTCTGGTGGAGACAGGAGCAAATTTGGGCTAACGTCATCTGAATTGCTTGAAGCGGTTGAACTTTTAGAAAAGCACAAGCTAAAAGACCAAGTGAAACTCATTCATTTTCATTTAGGTAGCCAGATAACAAAAATTCGCAAGATTAAAACTGCTTTGAAAGAAGCTTCACAATTTTATGTAGAAATGTTGAAATTGGGATGTTCAGTTGAATTTGTGGATATTGGCGGAGGGCTTGGTGTAGATTATGATGGGACACGTTCATCAACTTCAGGCTCGTCGGTAAATTATACAATACAGGAATATGTGAATGATGCAGTTTCGACATTGGTTGATGTATGTGAAAAGAACGAACTTTCGCATCCAAATATAATAATAGAATCCGGGCGTTCGCTGACGGCACATCACTCGATACTTGTATTTGACGTTCTTGAGAGCACTTCTATGCCAACCTGGGACCCAGAGACGATGGAAGTATCTGAAGAAGACCACGAGTTGGTGCAAGAGTTGCATAATATATACGAGAATATTAATCAAACTAAGATGCTTGAAGGATGGCACGATGCGCAGCAAATTCGTGAAGAATCGCTTGATTTATTTAGTTTAGGATTGATTGACTTGCGAACCCGCGCATTAATTGAGCGATTATTCTGGTCGATTGCAAAAGAATGCCACAGAATCAGCACCGAGATTAAGCATCCACCAGAGGAAATAAGGATGCTTGCGAAGATGCTTGCAGATAAATATTTCTGTAATTTTTCATTATTTCAATCTTTGCCGGATTCATGGGCAATTGACCAGGTATTCCCTATTATGCCAATTCACAGACTGAATGAAAAACCTGACAGAATTGCTACATTACAAGATATTACATGCGACTCGGATGGAAAAATTGACAGGTTTATTTCAACTACTAACTATTCATATTACATGCCTTTACATGATTTTAATCCGAATGAACCATATTACATAGGTGTTTTTCTCGTTGGTGCATATCAAGAAATATTGGGCGATTTGCATAATTTGTTTGGCGATACAAATGCCGTGCACATAATACTTGACGATGATGGCTATCAAATCAAGCAAGTAATCGATGGTGAAACTGTGGCAGAAGTTCTTGACTACGTTGGCTACAATGCGAAAAAGCTGGTTCGGACGGTTGAAACGTGGGTAACAGGAGCTGTAAAATCCGGGAAAATCACAACGGAAGAAGGCAAAGAGTTTCTTTCGAACTATCGTTCGGGACTATATGGATATACTTACTTAGAATAAGGCAGTTAAATTGTGGAAATTATTGATAATACAATATTTGTAAAAAGCGTAGGCGTGGAATTTATAGGTGTTTGTTTTGAGAGTAATTTTTTTGTAATTTTGGATTGAGGTTTGGTCCCGTAGCTCAGTAGGATAGAGCACAAGTTTCCTAAACTTGGTGTCGCTGGTTCGAATCCAGCCGGGATCGCAGGAAGTGAAGAAGTGATTATGATTTCTTTAAGATGGGCTCCACCTTTAAGGTGGAGCCCATCTGTAACTGGAGAACCTTCCGATGGTTTCTTGTGAATTCTTTAGATGCCCTCCACCTGCGAGGTGGAGGGCATCTCTGCAATGAATTTTCTAAATGAACTCCACCTCTAAGGTGGAGTTCATTTTTTCAATACAGGTGAAGCAAAAAAAATAATGAACTGCTTAGCAGATATTTTCAATGGTTTCAGGAATTTCGTTCCAATTATAAACTATAGCATCAGCAATTGTCGGATTAGAACTTTCATTTGCAAAGTAGCCGGTGCTATCGCCGGCAAAACGAATAGCATACATACCAAGTTGTTTAGCACCAACAATATCGGTAGCTTCGATGTCGCCAATATGCAAAGCCCCGGAAGTATTTGAACCAAGTTCTGCAAGCACTTTTCGAAAAGATTCAGGGTGAGGTTTTGAGTATCCGGTTTCATCGCTGAAGCTGAAACTATCAAAGAAACGAAGAATATTATTTTGTTCGAGCAGTTTGCGGAGAACAATTCCCGGACTAAATCCTGTATCCGAGATAATTCCAAGTTTGTATCTGCTGGCAAGAACTGGCAAAATATCTGCAACTCCATCAATAAGTTTCGGAGGGTGGATGAGCACCGAATTGGCAAAATAATCCGCGATGCGATTAATTGCCTGTGGGTCTGTTGGTAATTCGAGATATTTCCAAAAGAAAGCAACGCTATCCTGCACTGAAGGAGTTCGCATTTCTTGCCGCCAGATTTTGTTGAAGTATTCCCACGAAGCTTTAAGAGCTTTTTCGAATAATTCAGGAGAGATTTCCCGGTTATAATTATTTATTTCGCTCATTATAGCTTTTTGGCGCAAAGCATTTCTTTCGTTGCCACCAGAAGAATCAAATAAAGTATTCCAAAAATCAATTGTAATGACTTGAATCATTCCCGCCAAACTCCTTTTGCGTGGTATTTTTCAGATCTTTTTTTAAGAAGTTTTTCAGTTTTTTCGCGGCGTATATCTTTCAATTCTACAATTAACTTTTTCTTAAGAATTTCAAACATCATTTTGTGATTTCTATGGGCACCGCCAACAGGTTCCGGGATAATATCGTCGATTAAAGACAAGTCCAAAAGGTCTCGAGCAATTGGCTTCATAGCTTCGGCAGCTTGTTCTTTGAAATCGAGGCTACCCCATAGAGCTTCGGCACATTTTTCGGGAGAGACTATTGACGCCCAAGAATTTTCGAGCATAAGCAATCTATCAGCAATAGCTAAGGACAAAGCTGCAACAGAAGCCCCCTCCCCTATCACAACGCTTATGGTCGGTGTTTGCAGAGCAGACATTTCAGAAAGTTGGCTGGCGATAGCATTGGCAAGTCCCGGGCTATCGGTTTCTGCATAAGGAACGTTATAAGGAACATCAACAAGAGTAATGACAGGTTTAGCAAGTCTTTCGGCAAGTTTCATAAGCCGTGTTACTTTTCTAAATCCTTCAGCTGAGGGGATTGCAGCAGGTTTGTATAAATTAGTTTTCTTGTCTTTTGTTTTTCTATTGCCAAGAACAACAACAGAAATTCCGCCAATTTTTGCGATACCACCAATTATTGAAGGGTCGTCGCCGGACACTTTATCGCCAAATAATTCAATAAAATCAGTAAAAATGTTCTTAATATAATCAACTGAGGTAGGACGCAAAGGGTGACGGGCAATCTGGATACGTTGCCAACGAGTAAGGTTGGAGTATATTTCCTTGCGAAGATTATCAGTGCGACGCTCGAGTTCAGCAATTTCTTTAGATAAATCGATTGCTTTGCCGAGTTCACGCATTTCTTCGATTTTTTCTTCAAGCTGTACTATTGGCTGTTCGAAATCAAGGATTGGTTTTGTCACTTTTTTTCCCGAATAAATATTTGATAATAATATCAAAGTCCATTGATAAAGTATAATGACGTAAATAATACTCGTTAAGTTTTTTTATTGCTTCCAGAGATAAATTAAGAGTTTGTTCGCTTGCATTTGGACCGATAATGCCAATTTTCCCAATCGATGGAGCGAAATTATTTGAAATAATATGCAAACCAATGAATGAAATTTCGCCTTTAAGCACTCTAAATAGCATTTTCAAAAAGCGGGTTGGTTCTTTTCTGAATGCAAAGATAAAGGGCAGTCCAATAGTCAGGAGAAAGAGAGAAATTGCAATGTCTTCAATTCGTTTAAGTGCTTTATTCCGAAAACGAGATAAGTTGTATGCCGGGACGGTTGGTTCAATATCTGCAATATCCTGAATGACAGAGGCAGCGAGCAATTCATCGAATTCTTTAACCTGGTGAAAACGCACATTTTGAGAAGAGAATTCGAGCATAAGATTAATCATTTCGGATGAAGAGATTTGTTCGTCAGCAAAAATTACTTCATTTGGCTTTTTTTCTTTTATTATTTTGTTAAGATATGATTTTTCGCCAATAATATGCAAATTGGAATTATTGAGTTCATCACCTGAAGAAGCAACAAATCCATCAATAATAATATTTGTATTTGAGAGTTCAGAAATTTTATCATTTAAAGATTTTGCGATTTCGCCAGTGCCGACAATAATAATACGTTTGGATTTATTTTGTTCAGAAAACTGTTCTAAAATTTTTGTAATAGCACGTGAAACAGAGGTAAATACAATAGTAAAACCAATTGACATAAGCACAACGCCGCGGCTAAAGCGAAATTCGGGGAAAAAGTAAGTAAGCGAGGAAAGAACAAAAAATGTAATCATCGAGGCTGAAAAAGCTCGCTTGATGCTGTGCCTGCCTTCGAAGTATTCGCCAACGATGAACATAGAAGATAGAAAAACAAGGCTGATAACGATGAATACTATTGGATAGGCATAGTCCGGAAACCCGAAGAATTTTTCGAAACGGATTTTTGTGCTAATAAGAAGAGCAAGATTAATTGAGAACAAATCTAAAATGATAAACAAGAAATCGCGCCAGTACCGTTCAATATAGGCAATAGAAGACCTGATTTTAATACCAAGCCGCAATAGCAAAAGAAACAGATGATTTTTGCCAAAATGCTTGCGGGTGAAAATTTCCATTGCCTCGTAAAAATGGCGAACATCGTTTATTGAACTTCGTTTTGTGCTTTCTCCTTTGTAATGGATAATGGAAGTTGTGTGGACATACATAACTTTCCAGCCTTGGAGCTTGACTTGTCGGCATAAATCGAGGTCTTCGCCATACATAAAGAATTCGGGAGCGAAACCACCGACTTTTTTAATCAAGTCGGTTCGACAAAACATAAAAGCTCCGATAACGGCATCAACTTCGTAAGTATCGTCGATTGATCTATAGAGCTGATTGTATCGAGCAAAAACCGGAGAATGAGGGAAAAGCGATTGCAAACCGAAAAGTTTGCTGAAGGCAACCCAAGGGGTCGGGAAGCCTCGACGGCAGGCAACCTGAAAAGAGCCATCAGGATTAAGCACTTTGCAACCAGCAATACCACAGTCTTTATGAGTTTCCATAAAGTCGAAC
>JAOAGZ010000078.1 GCA_026415495.1 Eximiradius proteiniborus
ATTCTATTTTTCTCATTGTCTGTCATTTCAGCAAATGTTTTGTCGAAACCATCCGGAATAAACATCGAATCATAGCCAAATCCATTTTCTCCGCGTTCTTCCGGAATAATTTTTCCTTCTACTGTTCCTTCAACAAAAAATAATTCATTGTTATCTATGTAGCAAATAATGCATCTGAATCGAGCTTTTGCCTCTGTTAAGTTTCTTTCCTGAAGTAATTTGATTACCTTTTTTCTGTTTTTTTCGTGATTTCCTTCTTCTCCGGCAAAGCAAGAAGAAAAAACACCGGGCTTTCCATCTAAAAAATCAATTTCTAATCCCGAATCATCAGCAATAGTACATATTTTAAATTCGCGAAAAAACTCTCTTGCTTTTATTTCAGCATTTTCGTAGTAGGTTGTTCCAGTTTCCTGAGGAATTATTTTCTTCCCGAAATCAGCAGAACATAAAAGCTCAATATTGTTGTATTGTAATAAATCCAATATCTGATTAATTTCGGATAGCTTATGTTTGTTATTTGTTGCAACTAATAATTTCATTGTTTATTAAAGAAAATATTTAATAATTGATTTACAGCATTTGTTGGTGTCAATGCTCCGGAGAGAACGCTTTTCTCAATTTCAGGCAATACTTTTGCAATATCAGGATTATTAAAAAATTTCTTTTTTAATTCTTCTTCGATAATAGTATATACCCATTCGAGGGTTTGTTGTCTGCGTCGTTGGTCGAATATGCCAAGCCGCTTTGTTATATCAACAAATCTATTTATTTCTGTCCAAATTTCAGGAATTCCTTTTCCTGTTAGTGCTGATGCAGTAACTGCGTGAGTTTTCCATCCCTCTGTAGCTGGTTGCAACATATTCAAAGCCATTGAGTATTGATGGCAGGTTACTTTTGCCTTTTCTACGTTCGTCCCGTCGGCTTTATTTACGATGAGCAAATCAGCGAGTTCGACGACTCCTTTTTTTATTCCTTGCAATTCGTCGCCTGAGCCCGGTATCAAAAGTAGCATAAAGAAATCCACCATTGATCGAACCGTTACTTCACTTTGTCCTACGCCAACGGTTTCAATTAATATCACATCATAGCCGGCTGCCTCGCATAGCAAAATTGTTTCACGCGTTTTGCGAGTAACTCCGCCCAACGCACCGCCCGAGGGCGAAGGGCGAATAAAAGCATTCGGCTCACGCGAAAGCATCTCCATTCTTGTTTTATCACCTAAGATAGATCCTTTGGTGATGGTGCTACTTGGATCAATTGCGAGCACTGCAATTTTTAATCCTTGCTTGCAAAGATAAGTGCCAAATGCTTCAATAAAAGTGCTTTTACCTGCACCAGGCGAACCAGTAATACCTATTCTTACCGATTTCCCGGTGTGTGGTAGCAATCTCTTTAATACTTCTTGCCCAATTTTTATATGTTCTTCTGCATTGCTTTCTATTAATGTTATAGTTTTAGAAAAAATTGTAATATTTTGTTCTAAAACTCCCTTGACATAGTCATCAACGGTTAATTTTACTTTTTTTGCTTTATATGACTTTTTGACATTCGGATTTATCTCCACACCCGGCATAACAAAAGAGGCATATTCTTTGCCTGCATTTTCTGGTTGCCATTCAGGTTTGTAGGTTTTACTCATTTTGCAACTTTTATGTTATTATTCTTCTTCAATATTTTCATCGAATTCATCAATTGGAATTGAGTTGATTTTTATCCAATTAATAAAATGTCGGAGGCTACTTGCAACTATGTAGAAAATCATAAACGGGAATATCAGATATCCTTTTGAGAGTAATATTGCAATAAATGCAATCGTGAAAATTACAAAAACAAAAGGTCTTTCCTGAAAAGAACGTTTGGTTGGTCTCGGTAAATTATCAAATTTTATGTTCGATACCATTAGTAATGGGACAATTACAGTCAACAAGTATGGCATAACATATCTTATTTGTTCGCTTATATTTGTATCGAAATGATGAAAAATAATGTAGGAAATAATTGTTATTGCTGCCGAAGGTATTGGCATCCCTCGATAGTAGAGCTTATCTTCAAACGTTGATAGCAAAATATTAAATCTTGCAAGGCGAAGCACACCTCCTAAAGCCGGAAATGATGAAAGTAGAATTCCGAACTCACCAAATTGGTAGAAAACTACTTTATATAGCATAAATGAAGGAACTACTCCAAACGAAACTGCATCACATAAAGAATCAAGTTCGGCACCGAGTTCACTTGCGGCGTTTATTAGCCTTGCAGTAATTCCGTCGAGCATATCGAAAATGCCGGCAAGCAAAACAAATGCGGCTGCTGCTTTAATATTGTTGTTTGTTAAATATATAATCGCTGTATATCCTGAAAACAAATTTCCAAGTGTAAGCAAATTGGGGACAACAGAACGAGTTATGCGAAGTCTTATTTTTCTCATTGTAGTTTACTGATTATTGTCTCGCAAGCCTTTACTCTATCACCAACTTTTACGAATACTTGTGCGTCTAATGGCACCATTACATCCATCCTCGAACCAAATTTCATCATACCAAATTTATCGCCAGCTTTTACTTTATCACCTACCTTTAATTCACACACCAATCTTCGAGCAACAATTCCTACAATCTGTTTGAAAAAAATTTTTCCGTGCTGTGTTTTTAATCCTATTCTTGATTGCTCATTTAGTTCCGATGATTTTGGATGATACGCAACTAAATATTTACCGGGATTATAATCATAAAATTCAATTTCTCCGGTTGCAGGAACTCTATTGACGTGCACATCCAGCGGTGAGAGAAATATACTTATTCGGCGAGCTTTATTTTTTAAATAATAATTTTCTTCTTCTTCAACTATTTCAACTACTTTCCCGTCTGCCGGAGATAATACAAACGAATTGTCTGCTTTTGCTTTCTCTGGCACAGTTCGTTCAGGATCTCTAAAAAACCAAAAAGTAAATAATATTAGCAATAATCCAATCGAAAATAAGATTATTGATATATATTTATTAGAAAGAAATAGTGGCGAAAAAATTAAAATTCCACCAATAATTAGCATTACTATTATATTATCAGTTCCGTATTTTGTAAGCATAACATTTTTTCTATTATTTCCAACTACAAAAGTAATATTTTTTTTGAGAACATCAAAATTCAGACTTCTATTACATTTATCGGAAAAATTTGAAATTTGTTACTCGATTTTGCATAAATATTTTATAAATAATCTGAAAACACAATTGTTAGTCGAAACTAATTGTTTGTTTTTTAATAACTTAACATTTTTTTAAATAAAAAAATCTCTAAATATTTACTATAAGTTTGTTATTTTGCAAATTGAAAATAAAATAAGAATAAATCTTTTTTGAATATCAAATTTGAGGGGTTAATTAATGCAAGAAAAAGTATTTGCTACAATTGATGGCAACGAGGCAGCTGCTTACGTTGCATACAGAGTAAACGAAGTTTGTGCTATCTATCCAATTACTCCTTCATCTAATATGGGTGAATGGGCTGATGAATGGGCTGCAAAAGGTATAAAGAATATTTGGGGTATTGTACCGACAGTTTGTGAAATGCAAAGCGAAGGTGGAGCAGCTGGTGCTGTCCACGGTTCACTTCAGGCAGGTGCATTAACTACTACTTTTACTGCTTCCCAAGGGTTACTTCTTAAAATTCCTAATATGTTTAAAATTGCTGGCGAGCTTACTCCTACTGTTTTTAATATAACTGCACGCGCTCTTGCTACTCACGCTCTTTCGATTTTCGGCGACCACAGCGACGTTATGAGTGCTCGCTCGACCGGTTTTGCTTTTCTTGCTTCTGCATCAGTTCAAGAAGTAATGGATTTTGTGCTTATTGCTCAAGCTTCAACACTCCATTCAAGAGTTCCATTTTTGCACTTCTTCGATGGTTTCCGTACTTCTCACGAAGTATCGAAAATCGAGTTAATCAGCGAAGATGTGATGCGTAAAATGATTTCTGATGAACTCGTTCATCAACATCGTTTACGTTCGCTTTCTCCTGATAGACCTGTTATTCGTGGTACTGCTCAGAATCCTGATGTATTCTTCCAAAATCGTGAAACCAATAACAAATTCTACAAATCTTGTCCTGATATTGTTCAGCAACAAATGGACAAATTTGCTGAACTTACTGGTCGTCAATATAAAATTTTCCAATATGAAGGCGATGAAAACGCTGAACATATTATTGTTATTATGGCTTCTGCTTCAGAAACTGTTCAGGAAACCTGCAAGTATCTTAACAACAAAGAGGGACAAAAAACAGGTGTTATTAAAGTGCGTTTATATCGTCCTTTCGACGTTAAACGTTTTATGGAAGCAATTCCTTCAACTTGCAAAACAATCTCTGTTATGGATAGAACAAAAGAGCCCGGTGCTATTGGCGACCCGCTCTATCTTGATGTGATTACTGCTCTTCACGAAGGTTTATCTCAAGGTTATGGTTCAATAAAATCTATGCCTAAAGTTTTTGCCGGACGTTATGGATTGAGCTCGAAAGAGTTCACTCCTGCTATGGTTAAAGCAATTTTCGAAAATGCTCAAAGCGAAAATCCCAAAAATCATTTTACAGTTGGTATTAAAGATGATGTTACTTTCACCAGCCTTGAATATGATGAAAACTTTAACATTGAACCAGACAATGTATTCCGCGGACTGTTCTACGGTCTTGGTTCTGACGGTACAGTTGGTGCTAACAAAAATTCTATCAAGATTATTGGTGATGAAACTGATTTCTATGCACAAGGGTATTTTGTTTACGATTCAAAGAAAGCCGGAACAATGACTGTTTCTCACCTCCGTTTTGGACCCGAACCTATTCGTGCTCCTTATTTGGTTTCTCACGCTAATTTTGTTGCTTGTCATCAAACTGTTTTCCTTGAGAAAACTGATTTTGTTTCTAAACTTGTTCCAGGCGGTGTTTTCTTAATTAACACTCCGTTCCCGGTAGACCAAGTCTGGAACACTATCCCTCGTTCACAACAAAAGATGATTATAGATAAAAAAATCAAAGTCTATGCTATTGATGCACAGAAGGTTGCAGAAAATAGTGGAATGGGACGCAGAATTAACACTGTTATGCAAGTTTGTTTCTTTGCGATTTCTGGTGTTCTTCCAAAAGAACAGGCTATCGATGCTATTAAGAAATCAATTATTAAAACTTATGGTAAAAAAGGCGACGAAGTGGTTGCTATGAACCTTCGAGCTGTTGATAACACATTGGATAATTTATTTGAAGTACCTATTCCAAATGAAGTTACTGCCGACTGGGATATTGCTGCTCCAGTTCCTGAAACAGCTCCGAAATTTGTTAAAGAAGTGCTCGGCGAAATAATTGCAGGTCGTGGAGATAATCTCCCTGTCAGTGCTTTTCCTGTCGATGGCACTTATCCAACCGGAACAACTCAATATGAAAAACGAAATATTGCTCTGCAAATTCCGGTTTGGGACGAAGCAACTTGTATTCAGTGCGGAAAGTGTGCAATTGTATGTCCTCACGCTACTATTCGTATTAAAGTATACGACCCGTCGTATCTCGAAAATGCACCTGAAACTTTCAAGTATGTGGATGCAAAAGATAAAGAATTCGAAGGATTAAAATATACAATTCAGGTTGCTCCGGAAGACTGTACCGGTTGTGGTGTGTGCGTTGAAGCTTGTCCAGCTAAAAACAAATCGAACACCAGCCTGAAAGCCTTAAATATGGCTCCACAACTACCTTTGCGTAAACAAGAAGCAATTAATTGGGATTTCTTCCTTTCAATTCCGGATATTGACAGAGCGAAAATTAAAGTATCTCAAATTCGCCAGCAGCAAATAATGCGTCCATTGTTTGAGTTCTCTGGTGCTTGTGCTGGTTGTGGAGAAACTCCTTACGTTAAATTAATGTCCCAATTATTTGGTGACCGTGCAATTGTTGCAAATGCTACTGGTTGCTCTTCTATTTATGGTGGTAATTTGCCTACTACTCCTTGGTCGTTCGACCATAACGGGCGTGGTCCTGCTTGGTCAAATTCACTTTTCGAAGATAACGCAGAATTTGGGCTTGGTTTCAGACTTGCTATCGACAAACAAAATGAAATTGCTC
>JAOAGZ010000079.1 GCA_026415495.1 Eximiradius proteiniborus
CATTCCGGGCTTAATGTATTGCACTTCAATTGGTGAAGCCCAAACTTTAGCCTTAACTTTATTCAGTTGAGCAACAGTGAATAAATTATCGCCTGCTTTAACCTTATCGCCTTCTTTCACAAGCATTTGAGTGATTGTGCCGCTAATCGGAGATTCTATATTAATAAGTTTGTATATAGATTCCCAATTGCGTTTTGCAACTAAATACTGAGCTTCGGCATTATCGAAATTCTGTTGTGAAGTTTCGCCTGCAGCAAGCAATTGTTTCATACGTTCATAGAGTTTCTTTGCATTTTCGTAGCTCACCTTTGCTTGTTCGTATTGAATACGAGGATTGTCCTTCGGAAATTCTACAATTACTTGTCCCTCGCGAACACGAGAACCGACTTTGGCGTTTATTCTTGCTATTTTGTCTTCGAGAGCAGCCTGCTGCATAGTTTCTTTAATTCCTGATATTTTGGCTAAGAAGCTGAGGTCTTTTTCAAAACCACGTTCACCAATAGTTGTAATACGAACCGGGACGCCAGCTTCGGCGCGAATTTGTTCGATACTTTTGCCTGGTTTCACTTTCTTTTGGCAGGCAGAAAAGGACAGAGCAATAATTAGTCCCAGTAGTAATGTTTTAGATAAATTAAAATTTTTCATAATTTATAAAACTCCTTGAATTATTAATTTTCATCAATATATTTCGAATAAATTGTGAAATATTTAGAGCTAATGTTTCCAAGCAAAGCTTCGAGTTCGTTCTTTGCGATAGTCCAATCGTAGTATGATTGCAATAGATTAGTTTTTGCCTGACGAAGAGCAAGGTCTGCATTCTCTATTTCGAGTTGGCTACCTGTTCCTTCGCGATAACGGGTAGTTGCAATTTCGTAGCCACGTTCCGCAAGTTTCACATTGCGTTCCTGAGCTTCAATGTTGGACTTAATCCGAGCTAAGTCGTTAATTTTGGATTTCACCTGCATAGAAATCGCCTGACGAAGCTGCATAATCTGATAGTCGGTCTTTTCTACTTCTATGAGACTTTGCTGAACCTTGTTTGTAGTTCGCATACCGTTAAATAGGTTGATGCTAAAGCTCAGACCAACAATAGCACTTCTATAATTATTGAAATTTAGATTATCCGAGGAACCATTGAATGAATAGTTACCGAAAGCAACAAGTGAAGGCCAGTATTCAGAACGGCTAATTTCGACGTAAGCATTATTTACGCGGCGAAGGTTTTCAAGAGTTAGCAGGTCGTAGTTGCTTTTCATTGCTTTTTCGATTGCAGTTTGTTCGGGAAGGATATCGCTATCGTCGTAGTCAATTTCGCCTTCGACGTCAATTTCTTGCGATTGAGGAATTGCCATAGAAATTTTTAGACCTTCTTTTGCAAGTTTCAAAGCATTTTCCATTTGAAGCACCGCCGGACGAATATTTTCAACGCGAACTTCGGCTGTGAGAGCATCAAATTCCGAAACAAGACCTTGCTGACGAAGTGCCTGAACGTTGGACAAGTTGCGTTTTGCATTTTCGAAGCTTTCGCGAGTGATTTCGAGCAACTTTTTGGTAAGGATAACGGAGTAGAAGTTTTTCTTGATTTCAGTAATTTTGGAAACGATACTTGATTTCAAAGCAACCTTCGAGGTTTGAAGATAAGTGCCAGATGCACCGATACCTTCGAAAACAGTCGAATTGAAAAGGATTTGCGAAACCTGAATTTTAGTTTCATAAGAATTTGCTTGAGAAAACGATTGAAGAGTAGTTTTCATCGGAAGAAACTTGGAATTATCGCGTGGCAACAACCCTTCGTCGAAGAGAACGCCATAGGTGGCATTTGTAAGCATTGCACGAAAATCGGGGAAAGCCATTTTTGGCTTTTCGACGAAATGATTGAAACCTGCCGACAAATCAACCGAAGGCATAGCATAGCCATAAGCTTCGCGAACCGCGGCACGAGCTTTTTCGATTTCGAGAACAGCTTGCTTGATGTCGTAGTTGTTCTCCAAACCCGTTCGGATAGCGTCTTCGAGCGTATAAACTTTAATCTGGGCGGAGACAGCCAGCGAGCTTATCAGCAAAATGGTTAATAGAATTAGTTTTTTCATCAACTTTCTTGAAAATTTATTGAACATATTTTTTTGCAGAAGTCAGCGTATTTTTGGCGTGCCTCGTCGGTGAGCACACCACGAAACATAACATTGATAATAGTTTCCATAATTTCTTTTGGCGAGGCTTGAAGTCGCATAATCATAGATGGTGTAACAAGGTTTTGCACAAGGGTAAGATGCATATGGAATATCACTTCAGCATTCACATCGGAGCGGAAGAAGCCTTGCTCGACGCCAATTTTGAAAATACGGGAAAATTTTTTTTCGATAACTTTCTGCCGGAACTGATAAATTTTGTCCCAGATATGCGGTGTATATTTTTGCATATCGTCGAAGAATTCGCGAGTGAATTCAATTGCCGAATCGGCGTTCAATTGCCACATTTTGTTAATTTCTTCGATAAGATTAGCTTGTGGGTTTTTCTCGACGAATTCGATGATGTTTTCAACGAACGATTTAACTCTTTCGAGTTCTATATCGATGATTGCTTCGAACAATTCCTCTTTTGTGCGGAAATGTTCGTAAAGAGTGCGTTTGCTAATACCAATTTTTTGAGATAATTCGTCTATACGGACATTGCGAAAGCCAAGGCGGACGAATTCTTCGCGAGCGATTTTGATTATTTTTTCTTTAACGTCCAAAATAAACTCCGAAAACTTTAAAAACGAAATTAGTTTTTTGACGCACAAAAATAAAAAATATTTCGAAGAAAATACGTATATTTTTTATGTAAGTTTCAATTATTTTTAAAAGATTGGTGGAAAAGCAATACAGCAGAGAAAAAAAATTTTTGGAAGAAAATAAAAAATGAGTTAATTTTGTAATTCAAGACGCTACGGAGGATTCGCATAATGGTATTGCAGCGGTCTTGAAAACCGCCGGGCGCAAGCCTGTGGGGGTTCGAGTCCCTCATCCTCCGCAAATACGGGGAAAGATTTCTATTTTGATTTTGAACTAATTCAACTATATCAGCGAAGAACTTTTTTTACAAGTGAAGTAGTAACTTCTGTATTTTCAGACTTGCTGAAATATATATTATTTCTATCGATACCCATTTCGGTAAGCCATTTGCTCCAAACTTTTTTCAATAAATCGAACTCATTCCAGAAATCATTTGGAGCAATTTCTAAAACGCAGACTTTCAAATTCGGGAATTGCTTATTTAGAGGAATCAAGCCCCAATCTTCCTTGTCGAATTTTTCTTCCCAATTTTTATTTCGGAGTTCGGACAAAAATTGCATATCGGGTCGGCGATTTGTTTGCTTAATATTTTCCTTGTAATTCTCGAAATACAAATAACCATCAGTTATTATAAAAAGATAATTAATTGAATTATCATCATCTGAAATCAAATTATCCAAATCTTCACTGAAAAATTTCCAAATATCAGCACCGTGGTAATCCTTCGAATTATCGCTAAATTTTGCTGCGTTATACAGATTATCGAGTTCAGTGGAAAGTTGTTTTGGAAAGTCTTGAAGAATGAATTTAGCATTATTGGCATCTTTGCGAGCAAAATCAAATTGCAGAATGTTCTCGAAGTGTTGTTTATCGTAGGGAATATTTTTCTGGTAGGCAATTCTAACAGAGAATTTATCGCTTATTCGGTTAAATTCTTTGTCGTAGGCAACAATTGTATCTTTTATTGAATTCAAGTAAGTCTGGATAATTGCATTAATTGTAGATTTATCTCTGGCTATTTGGTTTTCGAGCAAAATTCTATCGGACAAATCGAGCAAAATAATGACATTGCGAGAGACGGGCTTTTTTTCGAGTTCAGATTTATTGCCACAAGAAGAAATTAATATAAGCAAGAGGAGCAAAGAAGCAACATTTTTCATAATTTACCTATTGATACAAATTGTAAATATTTGTAAATTGTTTATCTGATTCCTTCAAAAATTCATCATATTCTAATTTGCATTGGGAAAGGAGTTCAGATTTACTTTTATTATATTTTTTTTCGAAAGAACTATTGAAGAAGTTAGTTATCCAGGAAGTCCAGCCATCATAGAAATAGAATATACGGACGTCGAGCTGTTCTTTTGGCAAAAGTTTCAGACTTTTTGGAATAGCATCTTTTTTATTAAAAAGGCGTTGTAGTTCTTCTTTTTCTGCGATTAGTTCTTCGGCTTTGCGCTTTCGGTTCATTTCCTTTTCACGCAATTTGGCAACTTGTTCGAGGAATGGATTTTTGGATTTTTCTTCAATATACTCGAGAATTTTATATTTAAAATGAAGAACTATGGATAAAATAATTACGGGCACTGGACCGATAAAAATCACAATCCAAAAATTTGTGTCTGCCAGAAGCGAAGGCGAAGGAAGTCCAAGAAGTTCATTTGCCTGAGCAATTCGTGTATGAGTTGAGTAAGCAATAATAAAATCTAACGCAAATGTAAGCAAAACAATAGGAATAATAGCGAATATTTTGCTTTTTTTCTCTGAACGCCATAGCATATCAAAAACAAACCCCAAAGCAATTGGAACGATTGAAATAATGCAAGCCAACCAATAGTTTTCTAATAGGACAAGGAATTCACTAATTGGAGGAATTATTTTTGTCGAAGGGGGCGCAAACAAATGCATAAAGAAAATGCTGTAAACCAAAACCAAGACTATCACAAGTAGCCAGCTGATAACTTGCAAAGTTCGATAAAATCGTGGATTGAAAGTAAGTTTTTTGTTTTCGAGGTCGTATTTGCGAGCTTTTTCTTCAGTTTCGATTTTCTCACGACGGTATTTTTCTTCATCTTGGCGGACATCCGTGATTTTGTCGTCGAGTTGCTTGATTTTATTGAGCAGATTTTCTTTTTCATTTTCAATAACATTGTTCAGAGGGTTTGGTTGCACAATAAACTGAGGTTCGACGATAATTTGCTTATATATTTGTTCGAAAAATGTCCGCAACATTTCGGGATTGCCGTGGTGTGTTTCTGCTTTTTCCGAACCTAATTGAGTAAAGAAATCTTTCATAAAATCTAATTAGTAGTTATACAAAGGTGATAATTACTTACAACAAATATAACAAAGAGATAGATAATTCCAAAAATAATATTGGAGAAGTAGGAACACTTGAAAGGAAGGGGCAAAATAGAAGAAACTAATATAGTACAATTAAGAGATTCACGTCTCCAGCTCCAAGCAAATTTACGCCATTTGTCGCGATACTAATATAGTACAATTCAGAGGCATTTATGGGATTATCATTTAAATTAATTGTGTCGTTGTCGCGATACTAATATAGTACAATTCAGAGATGGCAATTTATGATTTATACATCTTATTTTGGGAACATGTCGCGATACTAATATAGTACAATTCAGAGATGTAATAATTCCAGAAAATTTTGAAAATCCAAAAGAGTCGCGATACTAATATAGTACAATTCAGAGCAATCGCCACCTACGATTTCACAGTGTCCGCGCAGTCGCGATACTAATATAGTACAATTCAGAGTATTAACGTATTCCTGCCACATTGCCTTCGTTGCTGCGGGGTCGCGATACTAATATAGTACAATTCAGAGTCATACGGCATTTTGATATGCAACGAAAAGCTTTTGTCGCGATACTAATATAGTACAATTCAGAGCGTTGTTCCATTTCTGCTGGATCGATAACAAAGCGTCGCGATACTAATATAGTACAATTCAGAGTTGAATAAACAACAACAGATCGAACAGCAATCAAGAGTCGCGATACTAATATAGTACAATTCAGAGTCTCGCCTTCCAAATTTTTGTTCCGCAAATTACATTCCAGTCGCGATACTAATAT
>JAOAGZ010000007.1 GCA_026415495.1 Eximiradius proteiniborus
GATATTAACCGACCCTTTCAAAAAGCGATTTTTTTCATTTAATTCTGATTGCTGAATTTGTTCTTTTTCAAAATTTACTATATTAGAAACGTTATCAGCTGTAATTGCAACTATTGAATTGTCATGCAATAGTATTATTGCCAACTCTCTGTGTGCTTCTTTAATTGCTTGCTCTGCACTATCAAATAGATCTATCATTGTTTTTAAATCAGTGTTTTTCACTTGTTCTAAAATCTTTAGAGCAGAGTTTTTACCATTCAACTCTTTTTCTTTTAGAACACGGTTCGCTATTGCGTGTATTCTCTTATGTGGTGCATCAAATTGCCTTAAATAAACCTCGAAGCCATAATTATCAGTTTTATAATTATCATACCATCTGCCAAAGGCACAAGCATGGGGATCCGTTGTTAAATTAAAATCTCCATCTTTTTCTACCGCTAAATAAAGTGTTTGCAGCCAGTTAATGTGATCCTGCTTCCTTTCTTGTAGCATCTGAAATAATTCTTTGTCGTATTCCAGAATTGAACGAAATCCTAATCGTTTTCGGGAATCAATAAGAGTTATTATGTTTTGACGTAGTTTTATCAATCCTCTTACAAATTCAGGTGAATTTGGCATAGGGGTTGCATCCGGGACAATCACAATTTCCTTAATCGGAAGAATTGATAAAGCATAAGAATTATCTGCTATTTGAATAACTAAATACTGATTCAGATCAGTTTCTTCAATCTGCTTGTTTATTAGATCTACTTTCATAAATTTTCCCCTATTCCAGTATCAAAATTATTATCAAAAAATTAAATAAAACAATAAAAGTTACGATAATACATTTATATTTATTGTATTTTATCGTTAAAATTTAATATTTCTTTAGAGGTTTTATGAACCTGTCAGATAATATTTTTAATGTTTTAATAGTTGATGACAGTAATTTTTTCCGAGTTACTGCCAGAAAAATGATAGAAGATAATTTCCACGTTAGAATTTTCGAGGCAAGCAACGCTTTCGAAGCTATGCGTTTGCTTGGAAACCATCCTATCGATATTATTCTTCTCGACGTAAATATGCCCGAAGTCGATGGTTTCAAAGCCGCTAAAATCATCAAACATCAAGAGAAATATGCCGATATTCCAATTATTTTCTGCACTGCTATGCCTCCAACCAAAGAAGTAGTCAATCGGAGCTTCGATGTCGGTGGAATTGACTTTCTTAATAAACCATTTACCGAAGCTGAAATTGTTCGCCTTCTTGCTCTATATTTCAGGTTTATTTTGCACGAAAGAGAAGTAAATCGTAAAATTCGCGATAATCATAAATTGTTAGAAAAAGAGATCGAGGAACGCAAATTAGCCGAGAGAGCACTTCGTCAAAGCGAAGAAAAATTTAGAAAAATTACTTCATCTGCTTACGACGCTATTTTAATGATTAACCAGGATAATAAAATTAATTTCTGGAATGAAGCCGCTTTTAGAATTTTTGGTTACTCCTCTAATGAAGTTCAAAACATTGATTTTATAAAATTAATTTCCTTACCCGGAAAATATCAGATAAACAATTCTAATTTTGAAGCGATCAAACAGTCGGCAAAAGATATTTTACTTTCTAAGCATTTCGAAATTCAAGCTATTCGCAAAGGTGGACATCCACTTGAACTTGAAGTTTCTGTTTCTTATGTAGAAATCTCAAACCAGGCAAACTATATTATTATCGCACGTGATATTACTCAAAGGAAACTCGAAGCTATGTTGCTCGCTAAAAGTGAAGCACTGCTTTCAGAAGCCGAATCAATTGCTCATTTCGGTAGCTGGGAATACGATTTACATTCTAACTCTATTACTTGGTCTAAAGAATTATATAGAATTTATGAAGTCAATCCAGAAGAAACTGTTCCTACAATTGAACTTATTAAGAGTATGTTAAAACTCGAAGAATCAGCGCATTTTATGGAATTAGTTAATAAAGCTATCAACGAAGGAACTCCATACACTGTTGAAACTGAAATAATTACTCCTAATGGCAACTTGAAAATTATTGAAGGGCGTGGCAGACCAGTTTATAATTCTGAAGGAAAAGTAATTAAACTTGTCGGAACAGCAATTGACATTACTGAAAAGAAATTATCCCAAAGAAAATTAGAACAATATTTAGAAGAACTCAAAGAACTTAATGCAACTAAAGATAAATTCTTTTCAATTATTGCCCACGACCTGAAAAATCCTTTTGGCGCTTTGAAAAACCTTTCGGACATTCTACACTCAATGTATAATGACTTTTCCGAAGAAGAAAGAATTGAAATAATCAACGAAATTCATAATACTTCAATAAAGTTGTATGAATTACTCGAAAATCTCTTAACCTGGTCTCGTTCTCAAAGAGGTACACTTGATTTTAATCCCGATGAAACTAATCTTAAATTTATTGTGTCAAGCTGCGTTGAATTACTCAAAGGAAGTGCTAATAACAAATCAATAATACTTCAAGATAAAGTCGAGGATAATTTAGTAGTTTTTTGCGATGTGAATATGATTACTACTGTTGTCAGAAATCTAATGACAAATGCAATTAAATTCACTCCCGAAAATGGTGAAATTACTGTATTTGCAGAAAAGACAGATAATGAAGTTATTGTAGCTGTCAAAGACTCAGGTATTGGTATTTCCGACGAAGACAAACAAAAACTTTTCCGCATTGATGTTCACCATACAACAATTGGCACTTCGCAAGAAAAGGGCACAGGGCTTGGACTTATTCTTTGCAAAGAATTTGTCGAGAAACACGGTGGGAAAATTTGGGTCGAGTCCGAAATAGGCAAAGGCTCTACTTTTAAATTTACTATTCCAATAAAATAACGTAGAATTGATATATATAGCAATAGTGCCGACTTTCTCAGCCGGCACTATTATAATTCTATCATCTTTACTTTATTACTTGTATTTTCTGTGTGATTATTCCATAATCCGTTTGTAAAACTACTAAATAAACCGACGAGCTTAATTGTTTGCAATCAAATGTTGTGCTAAATATTCCTTCAGCTAAATAGTAATTATCTACAATCGTAGCAACAAGTTCACCTACTGAATTGAATATTTTCATTCTAAGGTAAGTAGGTTTTTCAATTTTGCAACAGATATGTATTTTGTCATTTGTTGGATTTGGAAATACATCCAGTCTATCCTTGCTAAGCATTGTTTCAGTTTGATGTGGTTCATTATTGCTCATTATTATATCTACCGGATTAGACGGACATCCTTTTAAGCCATCCATATTATAGGAATATATTTTTATCTTGTATTTACTGAAATCGTCAATTACGAATTCCTTTTTTGTCTCATTCTTTGAAGCCGATGCGAAAACTACTTCGTCTCCTGTGTATGTTTCACCCACAATCACATATCCAACAACGTTATTTTCTTTCGACTTCTCCCATTCAACTACGCATTTCTCTTTATTAGTAACATATTTTGCAGTAATATTATTTGGTGGGAATAAAATAGATTTGCTATTTAATATTACTTCATTCGAGTAACTACTTAAAGTAAAATTATCATTTCTATAAACTGCATATAAATAATATCTACATAGTTGCATAGAGTCACTTAATTTAATTCTTCCGTGCCCATCCAGTGCATTGAATGACGCGATATAAATACCATCTTCACCAATTGAATTATCGTCAAAATAAACTTCAACTATCCCGTTTGAATTTAATCCGCTTGTTCCCCAGTAAATATCTACTTCATCTAAGTTTTGAATCGTGTGAATTCTAAATTCAGGTTTTCCTTCAAATTTATAATAATTAATAGAATAATTTTGTATTGTTGATAATACTTTTATTTGCCAAGTCCCAAGTTCAGGTTTGGTAATTGTCCAGAATGCTTTTTTTGATTGGCTGTCTTCAGAATAAATTACATCTCCTTCATACTCTCCCGAAGGAAGATATTCTACCAAAGATGGACTAATCAATTGAGTCATTGGAACAGCATTTTCTCCAATTACTCTGATAACTAATTTATCTAAAGAACTATTGACAATTATTTGCTCAACTGTGTTATCATTGAGTGCTGATTCACCTTTCTTAATAACAGTGCTTTCGGGTGTTCTTTCGAAAAAGAAAAAGTCGTCATCATCATAGTTCTTATTTAGATCAACCACATAACGTAACTTACCAATTTTAGTCCCTAAATTGGCTTCTCCCCACAACACTTTTGATTTTCCAAACAGCAACCGAGCATCAGCATCAACTTTTTTCGGAAGACCTATTGTTGCATTTATCCAATCGAATGGCCAATCATCTCTTAACTTTGGTATATCTAACTTCCCGGATACATATCCAGAAAACTTGCTCTGCCTCATATTGTATTTCAAATTCCCCTCTGTTGTCAAAAGATATTTTTCCTCATCTTTTGTTCCAATATTTAAGTTTCCTTTTAGTTCCATTTGTGCAATTGAGAAGTCAATACTTCCTTCTATTCCTCCTTTCATTTGCCATTTTTTTAAAAATGGATCTTTGAAAAGATTTGCCTCGCCTTTCATTCCAATTATGCTCGGAGTCTTAAAAAATCCTGAAATATCTATTTTATAAAGATCTTCAGAAGTAATATCGGACAATATTCCTCCCAATTCGAATTCTAAACTCGGTTGAGTTATCCCTGAGATATGTCCAAAAAATCCGCTTATCCCAACAGTAGTGGTTCCTATTACAAATAGTGGTGGGAACGATGCTTCCATTCTGAAGCCTATGCTATCGAGTTCTCCACCTATGAACGCCATTCCTCCTCCAACCTCTCCAAACGGTATTTTTACTGTTGCTCCAAAATCTAACCTATCCCTTTCGCTGTCGTATTCTCCAGATAATTTACTCAAACAGAAATTGGGGAACGATATAAATCCAAGATTTTCTACTTTAAATCCTCCTAGCTCAAGTCCCGTTCGTTTTATCTCAAAATCTTTTACTTCAAATTCGGTATTTTTTACCTCATTATCTTCATTGCAACCAACTGAAATTCCAGGAACAGTTATCGTTGCTGTGATTTTCACTCCTTCCGCACGTCTTCCGCCAACTAATTGAATATCTTTTACCTTCAGTTTAAATCCTGCTAAGTTATCTGTGTAAGCATTTATAAAATCAGTTATTTTCCCATCGCTACCAAGAATTTTCAACTCATATTTGCCTTTTGCAATTGAAAAAGTCCCCACCCCACCTAATGGCAATGGTATGTCTTTTACAAGAAATTCACCATCGCAACTTATTCCTAACTGTGCTGTATCAATTTCAATTTTGCCGACAAATTCAACTAAGTCATTAATTAACACTTTCCCGGTATTTTCAAGCTTTGTTGTTTTTTCAACTGGTTCCCACACTCCTTTTCCTTCAATACAAAATTCTAAAGCACCATCAAGAATACTCCAGCATTTCGTTCCTTTTATTACTGTTACTTTTCTCAACAACGTATCTGTTGTGATTTCCTCTTTCTCAGCATAAAAACCAAATGTATATTCGCCTTCGGTGTTTTCAGCAAACCTATATCCATATGTCAGCTTTGCTGTTAATGAATCAGTTATTCCAATTAGTTGGAAGCCTTTTTTCTCAACCGGATTGTTGATATATACTTTCACATTACCAACAGGTTTATTTTCAGCATTTCTGATATATATCAAATATGTCAATGAATCTTTTTCTGCAATTTCTACATCATTAGTAGGTAATACTTTCATACTTAAATTTGCTGTCAGAACCTTCAGCAATCGCTCAATTGTTTGCGAAGTTTTCAATCCCGTCTTTTTTGCCATAAATTTGATAGTGTATTCATTCGCATTTATGTTCGACGGAATCTTAAATGTATAATCAAATTTTCCATCTGAATTCGTATTCCCAATTTTAATGAATGTATCAGATAATATTGAATTCAAACAATATATTTCTGCATTCTCAACATTATCATTATTATCATCAATTACAGTTAAACTATACTTTGCCTCTTTCCCAGCCTCTACTTCAATTTCTTCCGATGGTGCAGCACTTACAAATAATTGCAAACTATCTACTAAGCTAACAATTCTCTCAATTGTATTTGAACGAAGTGTGTCCTTTTCTGCCCTGAAACTAAATTTATATTCACCAGCCACAGCATTCTGTGGTATTATGTAATTGTAATATAATATCCCATTTGCATTTGTTTGCCCGATTTGTATTTCGTTGTTTTCGTTTATGAACGGGTTAATACAATAGATGCTTGCGTTATCAATAGCTTTGTCTTTCAATGTGAATTGCATACCGAAACTTAATTGCATCGTAGGCGTTACAAACGACTTGTGATACTCAGAAACTACCAGTTCAGGTTTTGCTTCAGAATATGAAAAATTTCCCAAAACACGTCTGAACTTTGGAGCAAAATAACAAGCAGGCTCAAAATTAATAAATCCGGAAAAAACATTATTAGTCGTGTCGTATTGGAATATCTCAACATAACCATCAACTCCACAGCTTGAATAATCCTCCCATCTAAGCATCGAAGCCTCTAACCACACATAATTATAACCTACTGCTGGTTTGCTTCGAAATGGCATAAAAATTTCTCTAAAACCACTCGAAAAATCTTTAATATAAATGCTATTTGTTGCATATTCTCGAATGGACATTATTCCTGTAACTATTGTTGTATCGTATGGATTTGTCCAGCCAACGCATTTCAATGTAACAGGGAATTCAGGCGTTTGATAATACGCAGAAACTTTTTCGTTCTGCACAATCATTGCAAAACAGATTATTGCGAGAACAATGATGTTTCGCAATGAAATAGACAAATTTGTAGTAAAATTGTTCATTTCGGAACTCCGAAAAACTGAGAAAGATTTCTTTAATATAACATAAATTAAGTGATTTAAAAATTAATTATTTATAATTAAATGTTAATTGTTTGTCCATTGCTTCAATTCTTCTGAAAATAATTTTAAATAATTAGTATTTTTGTAATTAAAAAGATAACTGAAACAGATGTGTTTGATAGAGAATATTTCATTTGTTGTTGTTGATGTCGAAACTACTGGCTCCGACCCACGTTTGAACCGTATCTTCGATATTGCTTGCATAAGAGTAGAAAACGAAAAAATTATTGATGATTATTACTCTCTGGTCAATCCTCATCAGTTTATTCCTCCATTTATCTCCAAACTTACGGGGGTTAGCAACAAGCAAGTATATTCAGCGCCCGAACCTCGCGAAGTGTTTTCCAAAGTTCACAATTTCTTATATGCAAAACCAAGTATTTTTGTTGCTCACAATGCATCCTTCGATTTTTCCTTTATCAAAAATTCTTTCAATAGAATTAATCTTGAAATAGATTTGCCGGTTTTATGCACTCTCAAACTTGCTCGTAAACTACTACCAAAAGACTTAAAGAAAAATGTCGGTTTCTTGGCAAATTACTTTTTTCACGATATAGAGAACAGACATCGTGCTTACGATGATTGCCTTGCAACAGTTACAATCTTAAATGAACTAATCAAAATTGCCAAAACCGATTTCGATATTTCTACAATCCAGGATTTGCTTGCTTTTCAGAACAAACCTGTTCGGGCAACCAAAGTGAAATCTCAAAACACCGATGCAATACTTAAAAAAATTGAACATATACCCAACGAAGCTGGTTTTTTCAATATTCTTGATAAAGAAGGAAATATTCTTTTCTCCTCTGAAACGAACTTTTTGCAAAGTCGTCTGTTCAGCTTTTTCGGATATGATGAGCAGTATTCAAAAAAAATTGCTCGGATTATAAAAAATTCCTATGATATTTCTTGGAAAGCATACTCCGATAATGAAAATCTCTTTCAGCAAAATACGCTTTTCGATTATTTATCTGAAAAAATTAAGCTCTGATTGAAATATCCCCAAATATCGCGGCTTTTTGATACTCTTCAATTATTTCTTTCTTCAATAATTCAAATGCACTATTGGGGTCGAGAAAATCCTCTTCTGACAAATCTTCAAACAATTCCTCAGAAAGATAATAGGGGGGAGGTGTGTAGTTTTTATCCCACTGCTTGTAATCCATTATTTGTGCAAACCACTCAGAAAGAGATACAATTGCAGTCAGTGGTTGATCTATTTCTTGAAATTCTACATCTACAGAAATATTTTTCTTATCTTTGCTTGAAATGAAATCCTTGTAATTACTATGATGATTTTTTATTGCTAAACACAATTTTGGTGGCAAATTCCATTTCTCTGCCAGCCATAGCCCAATATCAGCGTGCGTAGCACCTAATATTTGCAACTCTGCTTCTGTTATTGATACATTTTTTGTTTTTTGCAGCTTTCTAATTTCTCCAAATTGCTTCCTGAAATTTTCGATTATTATCAATATTCCTAAATCGTGCATCAATCCAGCCACGAATGCTTCCCCTGCCAATTTATAGCCTAACTTCCTTGCAAGTAATTTTGCTGCTGCCCCACAAAATAACGAATAATTCCAGAAACTTTTTACGTCGAACATACTTTTGCTTAATCGGGAAAAGAATTTCTGTATTAATAAGCTCAAAACTATTTCTTTTAATACATTTATCCCAAGTATTACAACAGCTAAATCAATAGTTGAAATTTTTCGGGCAAAACCGTAAAATGGTGAATTTGCTACCTTTAATACTTTTGCTGTTAGGGTTTGGTCTCTTTCTATTAATGATGCTAATTGATTCGCACTTAACTTCGGGTTGTCGAGTGCTGCTAAAACCTGCGACATTACTGTTGGTATTGTCGGCAGTTCTACTATGCTATCAAGTTTTTTCTGTATTTTGGGGTCAAGCATTCTCATATTTATCTAACTTATCTCTAAGGTCATTTAAGACCTGAGAATGAATTTGGCATATTCTACTCTCCGAAACATTCAAAATGTTCCCAATTTCTTTAAATGTCAGGTTCTCATAGTAGTATAAAGTCATAACAAGCCTTTTTTTCTCATTCAGCTGTTGCAGGAAATCTGTTAGCTGTTTTATTCTTTCATCATTTTCTAATTGTTGAAGGTAATCTTCATGATTTGTATCTGGTAGCTCAGCAATAAAATTGTAGTCCTCAAAATCTTCGTTGTTGTAATATGAACTTTCGCTAATAGAATAAGATGATTTTGCTGCCGCTGCTGCTTGTAAATATGATTGATACTTATCAGGCGAAATATTTAATTTCTCAATAATTTCTGCTGCCGTAACTTCTCGTCCGGTTTGGCTGCTTAAAATATCTTTTGCTTGCAGAAAATCATGTGCTTTTTTCCGTGTTGAACGCGACAACCAGTCTAATTTCCTCATTTCATCTTGAATTATTCCCTTAATTCTTGGTATTGCATAAGATTCGAATTTCACACCTCGGGTAATATCAAATCGGTTTATTGCTTCATTTAATCCTAACATCCCAACATTAATAAAATCATCCTCACTTAATATTGAATTATTCGGAATTTGCAACTGACTTACAACATATTTAACAAGCCACATATAGGAAAGCATAAGCTGGTGTTTGCTGTTTTCACTTCTTGTTATAGAAAAGCTTTCCCATACTTCTTTCAACTCTTCGGGCGATAAAATTGTCTCTTTATGTGAATTTCTTTTGCTCATTTATTTATGCTATTATTTCATTATTTCGTTCAAATAATCAATATCTTCGTTGCTCTGCTCTTCTTTTATGCTTTGTTCCTGCTCAATAGAAAAATCATTTAAGTCATCATTAATTGATATTGACGTTTCTGGCAACGAAAATTGTTCATTACTATCTTCAATTAAGTCAGCCACACCATCTGAATTAACTTCCTCTTCCTTTTGATTAATTGGCGGTATTTGTTTAGCTTCCTGCTTTGATGACAACATTTCAGGCTCTTTATACTCATTGCTTCTCATAGAAGCCAAATCACGTTCTAATATCTGCAGTTTTGCTTCTTCTGCTTCTCTCAATCTTTGTGTTTCGATTTCTTCTCTTTCTCGTTCAATTCGCTGTTGTTCTTCAAGTTCCTTCTTTTTATCCTCGCTTATCATCAATACAGTGGCTACCATAATTATTCCGATTCCGAAATAAAAAAATGTAAAAATCAGGAACAAATATATCAGTGTTGTTTTTAAATCTAATTCAAGCCAAAAATACAAAACAATAGACATTATCATTGTTGCAAGCAACGATAAATGAAGCAACAACTTGAACGGAAGATTAACTAATGTTTTTATTCGCTTAATTTCTTGTTTGCGTTCTTCTTTAATTCTTTTTTCTTTGAGCTTCCGCTTTTGCTCTTTTTCTTTTTGCATTTTAGCAATAAGAGCTTTTTCTTCCTTTTCCTTTTGCTTAAGCTCCTTTTCTCGCTTCTGTTCTTCTGGTGATAATATTTTACTCTCTTCTTTTGCCATTTTCGATTACTTTTTCTTATTTATACGAATTTAGTTTCAAAAATTGTATGTTAATTTGATATTTCGTTTGTAGCATATACTGATTTGTTCGTTCTTTGAAAAATATACCGGCAAAACTCGCGTACAGCTTTGCTTATTTCCTCATCTGGATCTGTTTGAACAAATATTTCTTGTTTTATTATCGATTGCCGTACAATTCTACTATATGGGATTATTCCTGCAACTTCTGCCTTGAAACCTAAAAATTTCTCAGTTGCAAGATTCATTTTTGTTGCAATGTCGCTTCCATCATCTAAATCAATTGTGTTATTTACTATTAGTTTTATTTTATCTATATCCATATATTCTCTAAAAACCTTTATCAGAGCATACCCATCAAGTAGCGAAGTCGGTTCGTCAGTAATCACTAAACAATTAATATCTGAAATTAATGCCAATTCCATATTAATATTATTCAATCCAGCAGGTGTATCAAAAATTATATAATCATAGTTTGTTTTATTAATTAAATCTCGATAAATATCTTCAAAACGGAATTTATCCTCCTCATCATTTGAAAATGTTGCTGGTTCGTCAGATAATATATGCAAATTCTCATTAATAGTGAAGATAGCTTTCTCAACTGGTACTATACCTTTATATACGTCGCCAAGCCGGATAGGTGGTTCAACTCCATAAAATAAATGAGTATTTGGAAATTTTCTGTTTGCATCCCATACCAATACTTTACAGTTCATCTCCGACAAAACGTATGCTACATTTGCCGAAAGAACACTTTTCCCTACCCCTCCTTTTCCACTAATAAATGATATTTTATAAGGTGTATGTTTGAGTTCGCTCATCTGTTGAACCATTTCTTATTCTTCAATATTTAACATTAATTCTGCAATTTTATATCTATCAGCAGGTTCAATATCATCGGGTATTCTCTGTCCCTTTGTTACGTATGCAATAGGTAATCCCGCTTCTGCAATTACTGGAATAATCCCCCCGATTGTTTCGCATTCATCTATTTTACTTAATATTACTCCGCTTAATCTGAATTTCGAATATTTATCTAATATTTTTCTGGTCGTTGCATTAGACAAGGTTGAGTTAATAACCAAATATGTCAAATTGGGTTCGGCCATCTCGAAGTAATCTGCTAATTCACTGATGTTTTCTTCCGAATTATGGTTTCTTCCAATAGTATCAATTAAAATCAAATCGTAATCTGTTTTGGCTTTTTGCACTATATCGCGAAGCTCATCGGGAGAATATGCCGCCTTAAACGGAATTCCTACAATTGCAGACATTGTTTGTAATTGTTCAGCACCACCAATTTTATAAGTATCAGCAGAAACTATTAATATGTTTTTATTTGTTAATAACTTTACTATTACCGCAATTTTGACAAGCGAAGTAGTTTTACCACATCCCGTATTTCCTATAAACATTGCTACTGTTTTTTCTGTCATCACATTTAACGGTTTAAGTATCTTAATTTTTTCTGCAAATATTTCTTTAGCATAGTTGATTGCTGGCGAATATTCAACATTGATATTTATATTGGACACTTTCCCGACAATTTCTAATGCATAATTTTCTGGAAATTCATTTAATATTAGTCTCTTGTATAATTTAGAAAATACAGGCGAAAGACTTCCGGAGTATTTATATTTCAAATTGCTGTTAATGATTGCAAGCGTATTCTTTATTTCACTTATCTCTTTCAGAAAAATTGCTTCCCCTAATAGTTCTGTTTTTTCTTGAGGGAGGTTTTCCTGTTTTGGAGTGTCTGCGATTTTGGTAGCCTTGCTATGCTTGTTTATGTCGTCAATTGCTGCTACAATTTCAATGTATTCACTTCCTGTTGCTGGATTTATCATTGTTCTGCTGGATAATATTACGGCGTCTTCGCCTAACTCTCTTATTACCAGCGACTTGCCTTCCTTAATGTTTTCTGCGGTAAACTTCTTTATTCTCATTTTCAATCAACCATTATTTTTATTAAAGGCAAGAAAGAAAAAAATATGCCATAATTTGAATATCTTTGAGATAAATTCGATTATTAAGAAATATTAACGAATAATACTCTTTTTAATCTCTTCTGGGATGTGATATTTTCCGTCTTTTTTCTTTTGTTTATAGACGGGCTCCAAAATGATTTGTTCTTGAGGAGTTTTATTTTTAGGGGATTTTTTGATGTCCTTTTCAGGGCTTGCACCAACCGATTGAATTTCTTGCTTGTGCTTTTCTTTTGTTAGCTCTTGTTCTGGAACAATGTTTTGATTTGTTTTATCTAATGCCGGAAGTATTTGCTCGTTAATGTTTGAAAAATGCTCAATAAAATATCCGGCAGGTATTTTATCATATTTGATTAGTTGATTTGTAGCCAATATTTTTAAAAAGGGATCAATTGGAATATAAAGCAAATTGTTTATTGAAATTACAGGTAAATTCATTTGGAATATATTACTGATTTCTTCCTTTTTAATGAATACGAAAAATGAACTATTTGCAAATCTTATTTGAAAGTTTTTATCTTCAATTATATTATTTTTTATTGTTGCAGAAGGAAATATTACGGATACAATGAAGTTCAGTTCAGCATATTGCACATTATTAAACCGTATTGCCTTCAGTGGATATGATTTTTGATTTACGATAATATTAGCCGAAATACTTCCCGGACTTGAAATAAAACAGAGAATAAATGAAATCACTATATATCTTATTACTTTTCTCATTAATCATACAATAGAAATAGTAATGTATATTCTCAAAATTAATCTTAATTATCGGAAAATCAAAATATTACTTGAACCTTCAGTAAATGTGGATAAATATCTTTATCTATTTTTTGATTTTTTTTGTAATTTGTAAACTGATATGGTATAAATTATTATTGGTGTTAAATATGAAATTTACAGCTAATCTACTTGATTTCTCTAAGCTTTTGCAAAAAGTCGTGCCTGCAATTCCACCAAAATCAACTTTACCTGTGCTTGAACACTTGAAATTTGAACTTAAAGATAACGTTTTGACTGTTGTAGCTACCGATCAAGATATAAGCATTATGAGCTCTATCGAAGTTCAGGATGGCGTTAGTGGTGGCATTCTCGTTCCAGCCCGTATGCTGAACGATATTGTAAAAGCTTTGGATGCTTCAAGCACTTTTACTTTTTCGAGTAACGAGGATAATTTTGACATTCACATTGTTACTACCAATGGCAACTATACAATAAAAGGACTTAATCCTGAAGAATATATTCAACTTCCTGAACTATTTGAATCCGAAAAACCAGATATTTCAAATAATAAATTCAGCGTTAGCTTTTCAGAGGGCGTGCTCCAAAGACTTGCAAATAAAACTGCTTTTGCCGTTTCAACTGATGAATATCGTCCATCAATGAACGGTGCTTTATTCCAATTCAGAAACAATTATATTTATGCAGTTGCAACGGACAGTTTTCGTTTGGTGCGAGCCAAATCTGAGGACGAAAAATATGTATTCGAAGAGGAATTCGACGTGCTTATTCCTTTGCGTATGTTGGAATTTCTGCGTAAAATTTCCACCGAAGTCAAAATGTCTATGATTTTAGGGCTCGACAAAATTACACACGTTAGAATTGACTACGACAATACTGTTATTGTTTCCCGCGTTATCGACGAAAAATTCCCGCCATACGAAAGTGTTATTCCGCAAAATATAAATGCTGTCGTTACGCTCGATAGCAAGGTGTTCCTCTCTACTCTTAAACGTGTTTCTCTTTTCGCAAGTAATTTTTCTAAACTCGTTAGAATGCGTTTCGAGAACAATGAAGTTACAATGTCTGCCGAAGAAGAATCCACCGGCAACTACGCCGAAGAAAAAATTCCTTGCCAGTATTCAGGTGAGAAAATTGAAGTTGGGTTCAATTGGAAAAACCTCGAAGAAGTTGTTGCTAATGTTGATAATAACGAAACGGATAATAATTTGATTGAACTGCAGTTTCTCGAACCTGTTAAACCTGTTCTGGTTATGCCTAAGCGCGAAAATCCTATGTTGCTTTCACTTATTATGCCGATTAGAATATAAGAAATGATTATTGAGAATATTTCAATTTATAATCTGCGTTGCCATAGGCAACGCTTTTTTGAATTTTCCGATTCAATTAATGTAATTTATGGTAATAATGGTGTTGGGAAAACAACTATTCTCGAAGCAATCTCTATTGCATCAATTTCAAAGAGTTTCCTTCCTATAAGTGATTCTCTGTTAGTTAGATACGGCGAAAATAATTACAAAATTGATATTTCGACTATTAATCATCTGAACTTGAAAGAAACTTTATCCATTGAATATTCTCTCGGTGGTCGAAAAAATATTACAAATGGATATGGTGAAAAACTTCAACCCAAAGATATTATCGGCGCTATCCCAACAATAATTCTTTCGCCAGACCTCAAAAGCATCACCAGCGGGGCACCTTCTGCTCGTCGTTCTTTTTTCGACGGCATCCTCTGCCAGACAAGCAAAGTCTATCTTGATAATTTAGTCCAATATAAAAAATGCTTGAAAAATAGAAATAATTTGTTGCTTGCTCTAAAGAAAAACTCTTATTTCGACGAAAGCGAATTTGTTGAATGGACTAAATTGCTAATTCACTACTCTGCAGAAATCATTTGGAAGAGAATTTGCTTTTTCAATGATTTTCTACCTTATTTTTTTGATGAATATAGAAAAATCTCTAACGAAAATGATGAAATAATGGCGATGTATAAACCATTCGCCTTCGAAGAACCCAACAATATTCATTCAAAAGAAGAGATTTTGAGCAAATTATCTGAAATTGCTGATAAATATAAAAATATCGAAAAATTCCGCTTCCAAACCTTATTTGGTCCACACAAAGATGAACTTTCAATTTATATTAATGGTGGATTAGCCAAAGATTTTGCTTCTCAGGGACAACATAAATCCCTTCTAATTGCTTTGAAACTTGCCGAATATTACTACATATTAAATAATCACACCGAAAAACCGATTATTTTGCTCGACGACATTTTCTCTGAACTAGACCAGGAAAGAAGTTCAAAAGTACTACATCTTATGGATTTCAACAGAACCCAGGTGTTTATTACTATGACAAATCCGCAATTTTTGAACTCTTATAAGCCTGTGCAGGATATTAATCTAATAAACATCACTTGATTTGCGAACTGTTTAGTTTTATTCATCAGAATTTGTTACTAAATTAACACTTCTTTTGTATATTTGTTTTGTTTTTTAATTGTAATGATTTTTATGAAAAAAATTGATTTATACGAAATTTTGCAAAAAAAAGCTCCGAAGTTGTTCAGTAAGCCTTCATTCATCTCTTCGCTTATCCTGTATTTCTTAGAAAAAATATTTAAAATCAAGCTAATTAATAGCTTTCTTGAACGTAAAGGGCATCTCAATGGTATTGATTTTATAAATGCACTGTTCGAAGAACTTAATTTTACATACAATATTTCTGAAAAATCTAAATACCGTATTCCTTCAGAAGGCAAAGCAGTAGTAGTTTCCAACCACCCACTCGGTGGATTAGATGGTTTGGCTCTTATCAAATGTATATATGAAATTCGTCAGGATGTCAAAATTGTTGCCAACGACGTTCTTGCAAATATTGAGAACTTAAAAGACTTCTTTTTGCCTTTTGATTTATTCAATCCAATCGGACAAAAAGATAATATTAAAAACATTGAAAAAGCACTTGCAAATGATGAAATAGTGATCTTTTTCCCTGCTGGAGAAGTCTCCCGTATGTCTTGGCGAGGCATTCGGGACGGCAAATGGAAAAAAGGAGCTATTCGCTTTGCTAAATATGCAAACGCACCCATTCTTCCGGCTTTTGTCATTGGGAAAAATAGTCTGTCCTTCTATTTGCTATCATTGTTATGGAGACGGATTGGAATGTTCTTGCTTCCAAGAGAGCTCTTCAAACAGAAAAATAAAACAGTTACTATAAAATTTGGAGATTTGATACCAATTGCCAACTTAGATAAAGTTGTAAATCAAAAGCTTCAGCTCAATCTTCTTAAACGCCACGTCTATAGAGTTGGGAAAGGCAAGCGAGAAATATTTGCAACCGAGCAGGCTATAATTCATCCGGTCCCTGCCAAATTACTTAAAAGCGATCTGAACAATTCTATTCTGCTTGGCAATACCAAAGACGGCAAGAAAATTTATGTTTGCAAAAAAGATACTGCTCCAAATATTTTGCGCGAAATCGGACGCTTGCGCGAAATTACTTTCAGAAAAGTTGGTGAGGGTACCGGCAAAGTGCTTGATACAGACATTTATGATGAACATTACCACCACATTGTTCTTTGGGACGAAGAACAATTAGAAATTATAGGTTCCTACCGTTTAGGTATTACAAGTGAAATTATTGCAGAACACGGAATTATGGGACTGTATAATTCGTCTCAATTTATTATTCATCGGGATTTTGATGAAGTTTTGTCCCAATCTATCGAGTTAGGACGTAGTTTTATTCAGCAAAAGTATTGGCGAAGCAACGCTCTCGATTATATTTGGCAGGGAATAGGGGCTTTCATTCAAAAATATCCGAATATTCGCTATCTTTGGGGAGCAGTTAGTATCAGCAACTCATATAGCGAATTAGCAAAGGTTCTTATTGTCTACTACTACAAAAAGTGGTATCAAGGTAATGAAAAATTCGCTACTCCAATAAATCCTTTTGTTATTTCCAAACTTCAGGAAAAAGAAGCGGAAGCAATCTTTACAGGTAATACCTATGAAGAAGATTTCATTATCCTTAAAAACACTTTAAAAAATCTTGGTTTTTCGATTCCTGTTCTTTATCGGCGCTATACTGAATTGTGTAATTATGGCGGAGCAAAGTTTATCACATTTAGCATCGACGAAGGCTTTATGAATGCTATTGACGGGCTGATTTTATTGGATCTCCACGATTTGCGTCCCGAATATAAAGAAAGATATTATTTCCAGAAAAGCTTCGTTAATTAATTATTTTTGGAATTTTTGCGCAGCTCTAAAATTTCCAATAATATTTATCGTCTCTCTATATCTTTTGTTTTATGATATTTATTATCTATGGTTAATATTGAAGCAATTGATTTAGCTTGTGAAGTCATTAGTCAATCAAGAAAAAGTATAATCATTACTCACATAAATCCTGATGGTGATGCTATTGGCTCTTCGCTTGCTCTTAAATTGGCGTTGAATAAACTAAACTGCGAATCAACAATTATTATTGATTCAGATGTCCCTCATTTCTTGCAATTTCTCTATGATGCTAAAAGTATAGAAACTTATTCACCGATAGTTCACGACAGAATTTTCAGAGAAAGCGATACAATTTTTTGTCTTGATTTCAATGCCACTAAACGAATGCGTTCTATTTGGAATATTTTTAGCAATTCTAATGCAAAAAAGGTATTAATCGATCACCATCTCGAGCCACAAGACTTTTGTAATATCTGCATAATTGATTATGAAGCTTCTTCCACTGGTGAAATTATTTGGAGAATAATTAAAAAATTAGGGATAC
Organism: Eximiradius proteiniborus; assembly: GCA_026415495.1. Lineage (GTDB taxonomy): Bacteria > Bacteroidota > Ignavibacteria > Kapaibacteriales > UBA2268 > JAKIZO01. Next base: position 17,922 of record JAOAGZ010000007.1, read on the forward strand.
AAATCGATAAATATATTGCCGAAGCCCTTTATGTTGCAATTCTTACAGATACCGGCAGCTTCAGGTTTGAACGCACTACCAGCGAAATCCATCGAATTATTGCCGAACTGATAGATTGTGGAGCAAATCCTACTGAACTTTACGAAAATGTGTACAACCAGAATTCTTATAATATTGTTCGTTTGCTCGGATTAGCTTTAGCTTCGCTTGAATTATTCTGCGAAAATAAACTTTCAGTTATGACTATTACTGATGAAATGTTTCAAAAGACTAACACAAATGACGACGATATCGAAGGTTTTGTCGAAAAAACTCTAATGATAAAAGGCACAAAAGTCGGTATTTTAATTACAGAAGTTGCCCGTAGAAGTGAGGTTAGGATTTCTATTCGCTCCAAAGGCGATATTAATGTCCGTGACTTTGCTTTTCGTTTCGGTGGTGGAGGACACTTTAATGCAGCTGGTGTTAGAATTTATGGCTCTGATTTTATTTCTACTAAAAAAATGATAATTAACGAAGCTCAGAAATTATTCCATAGAATTTGATTATTATTATGTTTCAGCAATTTTGCTGACAATTGTATAGCAGTAAAATATAGAACTATCCCAAATTTTTAGATTTTCTTTGAAATGAATGATATAATTATTAATTTTGTAGAACGGTTTCGGCGTGTAGCGCAGCCCGGTTTAGCGCACTACTTTGGGGTAGTAGGGGTCGCTGGTTCGAATCCAGTCACGCCGACAGAAATCTGTGGGACTTCCCCGCAGATTTTTTTGTTTCTCAAAGTTTTTCCATATATTTAACTATGATTAAATTATTAAAATCAATATTAATTTATCTTATTTTACTCGTTTCTGGGGTATCGTCCTCATATTCCTTCGAACAATCCGATAGCTTAAATACTCAGAAAAATCAACAAGTTCACAATAACTATCTTTCAAAATCTCCTTCAGGTGCTATTTATCGCTCGCTGATTATTCCCGGATGGGGGCAATTATATACTGGATCGTATTGGAAAGCTCCGATTTTTTTCGCAGGTGCTTCTACTTTGACTTACTTCATTATTTCCAATAATTCAGAATATCAGAAATATTCTAAAGAATACAACAGATTAACTGACAAAACAACTATTCAAGCTCAAATAATCAGAAATAAGCGGGAATATTATAGAGATAATCGGGATTTAAGCGCCTTCTATCTACTTGGTGTTTATGTATTGGCTGCTGTGGATGCTTATGTGGACGCTCATCTTTATGATTTCACAATAGATGATAATCTTTCCTTTAATCTTTCATATTCCAACAATTATTTATTTCTGAATTTAAAATATCATATTAAATAATATCGTTTATACATATATTTAGACAACCATAATTAGGTGATTTGATGAATGTAAAATCATATGAAGAAGCTGAAAAAATTCAACAAATTAGAAATAGAAAAATATATAAAAAGATTTTAGACAATAACACCTCTCTTACTGTTGATGACCCATTAGAAAATACTATTGTGCTGAATATGGGACCTCAGCACCCTGCCACTCACGGTGTGCTTCGTGTGCTTCTTCGTCTCGATGGCGAAACTGTGATAAATTGTGTTCCCGAATTGGGATATTTGCACCGTGGATATGAAAAACTTGCTGAAAATGTTACTTATCACGAGTTTATTCCTCATACTGATAGGCTCGACTATCTTTCACCAATGTCAAATAATGTTGCTATTGCTCTTGCTATAGAAAATGCTCTTGGTATTGAAGCTCCACCTCGCGCCCAATGGATTAGAATGCTTGCTGCAGAGCTTGCTCGTATTTCTTCCCATCTAATGGCTATGGGTTCCACTTGTATGGATGCTGGCGCCTTAACTATGCTTTTGTGGACTTTCACTGAAAGAGAAAAACTATATGATATTTTTGAACTTATCTGCGGCGCAAGATTTACAACAAGCTATACTCGCATCGGAGGAGTAGCTAATGATATTCCGGATGAAGCCTTCGCTAAACTTAAAACTTGGCTTGATGCTTTCCCATCCGAGTTGGAATATGCCGAAAAATTAGTTAATCGTAATCGTATCTTTTTAGATAGAGTTTCCGGCATTTGTTATATTTCTCCAGAAAGAGCTCTCGAATTAGGACTTACGGGTCCTACTTTGCGTGGTTCTGGTATCCCACGTGATTTACGTGTCGATGAACCTTACTTAGCTTATAATCAGGTTGATTTCAATGTGATTACATACAATGAAGGGGATGTTTGGGCAAGATATATGGTGCGTGTTCAGGAAATGAAAGAAAGTATCAAAATTATCAAGCAAATTTTGGAAAAAATGCCTGCCGGTGAAATTAAACTTAATCAACCTAAATCTGTGTTGCCCAAAAAAGCTTCTGTCTATACTAAAATGGAAGAACTCATTGCAGACTTTATGCTTATCAATTTTGGTGCTGCTCCGCCGGTTGGCGAAACATATACTGCTGTGGAGGCGCCTAAAGGAGAACTCGGTTTTTACATCGTTTCTGATGGCACAGGTCATCCCTGGAAGCTGAAAATTCGCTCTCCTTCTGCTTCAAATCTTCAATCTTTGCCTGATATGGTTATTGGCTCAATGGTTGCAGATGTTATTCTTGCCATTGGCTCAATCGACCCGGTAATGGGCGAAGCAGATAAATAATTGATTACTGTTCAATTTGTGGTATATACGCTCTGGCTAATGTTCGGGCAATCAGTGGAATTGCTTCGTAGATTTTATCTTCTTTTTTGAAAATATCTCTCACTTGATATTCTGGTTTTGGCAGTTTTGTTGAAACATCATAAATATATGCATTAATTAAAAAGCGTTTTGCTTGTATCTTAAAGTTTCCCGTTATTACATCTCTTACATTTAATTTTGAAATAGCTGCCCACAAATCTGATTCATATTGAGGATTGTCCGGATTCATATTGATTTCTGCAAGAACTGCTTCTACTGAGTCGATCGGAACAATGTGAAAAAATTTCCCCTCTACATCATATTTTATCAACTCTTTCATCAACGAGTCCTGCAAATTATAACACCATTCATTATATTGAACGTTTCCGTCCATATTGTTGAATGGAATAACTGCTATCCGCGTTTGTGAGAACACAGATGTGCTCATTACTAAAATTATGCTCAACAGAAATAAATATTTTGAAATTTTCATTTTGCAGGCTCCTTTGTTTTTTGTATAAAATTAACAAATTTTTCATAATTAAAAAAAGTTAATTTTATCAAAATCTTTTTATTCGATAGCCTTTTTTATTCAAAATTTCTATTATTCCATTTGGACCAAGAAAATGAGCGGTGCCTGCAATTACAAAGTGAATAGTATTTGATTTATGATATTCTTCAATTTTTTGGGACATCTTGATATTTCTGTCAATTAATAGTCTGTTCTGAAATAATAATTCTATTTCAGATGGATTTTCATTATTAAATAAGTAACTCGATAGTTCTTTCTCGTTTCCGCTTATATAGCTATCAATTAATTTTTCAGTATCAAATTCTGTCCCACCTGCAACACCGGATAGAATGTAATCTACAACTAAATCATTCAGACTATCAGGCAGAGCGTCAAACACATTTACTTGCTCATCAATGCTTTCAAGTTCGGCAAGAGTTTTGCCTTTTTCGTTTGCTTTTTTCAAAAAATATGTTTCTATTCCATATTCAGTTGATAATCCTTCGCCTTCGTAATATGAAATACTGGCAATCATCGCTGCAAACCACGGCTTAAAAAAATTTGCGATGTCCTCTGTAATACCATTTTCTTCGAGTTTGTTAATCAGCATTCGGTAAGTTTTGGGAGATAATGCTTCTTCGAGCGTACGACCGTCAAGATACATAGCTCTGTTAGCCAACTGGAATGGGTCAATCGAATTTAAGTCAAGTTCAAGCACTAACACACTACTTCTGTCGAAGGCACTTTCGATTTTATCTGGCAAAGGGAATAATTTACTGTTTCCTAAATGAATTGAACCAAGCAAATAAGTTACATTTCTGCTTTTAGCATCACTCATTTCCCAAAAAAAATACTTACGTTCTTCTTGCGCCTTCGTATTCAGCACAAACAGAACAAAAAGCAAGAGAATTATTGATTTTTTCATATTATTTTACTTCTTAAAACATTTTCAATACTTTGGGCAAGCATTTCTCTGATACCAGATGTAATTGGGTCGTCGTGTCCTGAATAAATAGTTTGTATGTTCATTCTTTCTAATCTTACAAGTATATCAAAATACTCTTTCGTGTATGAACCACCGGGAGTTTTTATTTGTAATTGAGTATCTCCCGAAAAAAGAACTTTTTCCGTAGGAACATAGATACACAATGAATCGTGAGAGTGCCCGGGTGTATGCAAAATTTGGGCATCGCGATCGCCTATGCGAATCCATTTTCCGTCTTTTGCTTTTTCTGTTACTCCATCTATCATTGAAAACGCGATTACTCTTTGCGGATTATACGCTTTGATTATGTCTTTCAAACCACCAGAATGGTCAAAATGCTCGTGTGTTAGGATTACTTGCTCCACTCGCTTTTTGCCTACACCTGTCGAAATTGTCTCAATTTCATCAATAATGTAGCCGTCACTCCCAATATCGATGAGTGTATTCACATCATCAATTGCATTCCAATCTCCACGAACTAAATACGCGTTGCAGGTATATTTATTCGGATTTTTTTTGAGCAATGTTACTTTCATTACTATTTCTTTCTATAAATATTTGCGTCTGAACATACTTTTTCAAACAAGTGTGAGCATTCTTCTGGAAGTGTTTGTGTTTGTTCTGTAGTTAGCAATCCATCTTTAAGTAATACAGAATTAAACATTTTTATTACATTAATTCTTTCTTCCGGTTGAAAATGTAGTAAAACATTTTTACAAATAATTGCGTTAAAACCATTATCGAGAGGTTTCAAGGACAGTAAATCGTGTTGCTCAAAGTGCAAACTGTTTCTGATAATATCATTTATTTGATAATTTTCACGATCATCTATTTTGTGAAAATACTTTTCTAAAATATTTGGTGGCATACGCGATAAATCAGAATAAGGATATACTCCTTGTGTGATTATTTCCTTGAAATTGCTTGTTTCATCAATATCAGTTGCTAATATCGATACCTTTTTGTATTTCTCGGGACCTATCGCTTCGCACAAAATAATTCCAAATGTATATGGTTCTGGTCCCATCGCACATCCGGCATCCCAAACTTTTATTTTTGCGTAACTATCGATTTGAGGCAGTAGAAAACTTGTAAGTTGTTCCAATGTATGCCTATCGCGAAAAAAAAATGTAAAAGCCATTTTATTCCTCTTTGGTTCTTGAAAACTCAATTATTCTATTATAGTCATCTTCTGTAATTGGCATTACAGATAATCGCTGCTGCCTGACCAATGCAATATTATTTAAAATAGTATCTTTCTTTATTGTTTCTAAGCTAACCGGATTTTCGAGCATTGAAATAAAACGCAACTCGACTGCTAACCAACGAACATCTTCTGCCGTCGGATCCGGGAAAGCCTCTTTCGAAACCTCAGCAATCCCAACTATTGCTTTATCAATATTACTGTGATAAATCAACACAGTATCGCCAACAGCCATTTTAGCTAAGTTGTTTCTTGCTTGAAAATTCCTGACACCATCCCAAATCGTTTTTCCATCTCTTTGCAAATCAAAGATGGAATATGTTTCAGGGTCAGATTTTGCAATCCAGTACGCCATTATTTTTTGAATCCTTCTAATAATAATTCTTCTAATTTTATCGGATAGGGTTTCCCGTAGTATATATTATAGTCCATTGTATCAGCAAGCGAATACACAGGTTTGCCTTGTTTTATAACATAAAATGCAGGTAATGTTGTTACAATTATCATACTATCATAAGGATGACGTGAGCGTAAAGAATTTAATGAATAAAATTCTACTTGATCGTTGCTAATGCCTACGCTTTGCAAAATTTTATAAAATTGTGGGAAACGTTCATACTTTCTTCCCGGACAAGCACAAGATGGCATACTATATATCAATATCTTGTGAATTGATGGATTATATCGCTGTTGAATAAGTTTCACTGTATTTGTATCTACATTATACTTGTCGTATTCTCCGTAAAACCAGCCATATCCCGGAAGTTTATTCAAATCTTCTATCTTATAGGGTATTGCATCAGAAACAGTATTATCATCACTACATCTTACAAAAAACAGATAAATAACTAATATCATCATAATCTTTAATATCTTCATTTTTTATTTACTCCAATTTTTTTTGATATTCTTTATACAACGTTTTTATGTCAATAAAATTAATATCAGAATTCAAATATTTATTAGAAATACTAATAGCAGACGAAACTAATTCTTGAGATTTAATTCCGTTATTTATAGAGTGCCAGGCTTCTAAATATGCCGCAAGTTGGTCAGCCCATCTAACAATATTACCATCAAGTGGATTAAACTCATCTTTGTTATACTTATCAGTAATTTCAGAATTTGTTTGTCCGGTTTTGATTGTATTATTAACTATAATTTTATTTTCAAATTCATTTTGCGTAAAGTATTTTAATTCTTCGATCCAGTCTTGTTCAACGTGAGGAAAAATTTCTTGTTCTGCTAATGTTTTTTCCAAATCCGAAATTAACTTATCAAATTCAGGTGAAGATTTCTTTACTGGCGATATTATATCTCGAGTAACTGCCTCTGGCAAGTCGTGAAATAATCCACAAAAAAAGTTATTATACATTCTTTTTTTGCAAAATTGTAAATCGGCAGTGAAGAAATATACCAACGTTGCAACCATCATCATATGCCCTAAAACTGACGTTTGCGGAACACGCGGTGTCTGAGCCCATCTAATCTGAAAGCGTAGCTGTCCGCATAAATCCACGAAATTTGTTATTGAATTTCGTTCTATTAACTTTTTAATTCCAATTAATTCATTCGGTGGTTCAGTATATTTCTTTATCTCTTGTAATAATTCGGTCTCAATGCTAAGGTTTTGAAAATTGTTTGGGTTGCTTGTCCGTACTATTTGAAATTCCCAAAAACTTGAATAAATGTGTGCCGCATTTATTATTTTGTTTGTTAAATCATCGCCTTCTTCTCTAAAAAGATATTTTTCGAGCTCTTTATTGATTTTTTCATTCTTAATTTTATCTTTTAAATGATCATAAATATACTCGTTTAATTTCTGAAATACTGCTTTGTTTTTCTTTATCTCTCTGTAAATAGGAGATTTAATATCTGAAATTACTATTCTTCTTAAAAATTCAAATATACTATACTGAATAAGCTTTTCCCAATCTACCGACTTTCCTGCTTTTTCCTCATATTTACCAAGCACATAAGCTATTATTAATTTATGCGAATGCTTATCAATTTCTGTGAAATTCATCGGGCGAACCCTATCATTCCACCTCTGGATATGAAATCCGCGAAACAATTCATTGATAAGTTCAAAATTGGCAATCATACTTACCTGTACATTTTATCAAGATTCCAGAAATATTTTGTTTCGACGCTTTGCTTGTATGGCACTTCATCGTATTCGAATTCATACTCAAATTTTGCATCAAATTCAGATTCTTTTATTACACCTCTTGGCAGCACTGTCATTTTCATTGTGCCATTTCCTTTAATATTATCGATATCTACAAGTTCGCTTATCCCATATACGTTGTTCTTCGTTTTTGCGCCTCTCAAGTTCTTCAACTCTGCCGATATTACATATTCTTTTGGAGAAAATTCAATTAGTTTCACCTCAGCTGTGTCCGAAAGCACTACTCCATCAACAAAAATATCGAAAAATCTCTTCCAAACATCTGTTTTGGATACTACATATTCTGGTATTAAGTTCTTTGCTAAATCAGGAATTAATTTTTGATAACTTGGCTGAAACAACCTATCCCAGACAAATTTCAGTTCTGGATCTTTGATCCCATCTTCCGGATGATTAATTTTATTTCTGAGAGTATCAAGCATTTCCCCGAAAATTTTTACAACTTCATTGTAAGGAGAATATGTCAGATAATATTCTTTACCTAATAGAATAGTATAATTATAGAATTCGTTTGTAGAATACGGGGAGACTGTTTCTTCATCCTGCGAATTGTAATAATACCTTTTTCCATCATCAGTTACCAGTTCATAACGCAATGAATCGAACGAAACCTTTACTGTATTAAACCCATTTTCTGGCAAAGTGTTTTGCCTTAAAGTTATAAAAACTTGCACTTTTCTATTAAAAGTTTTCTCTTTCTTCGTTTTTAAGTCAGTTCTAATAATTTTAGATTCTTCTGAAAAAATATAATTATGAAAAATATTCAACCCAAATTTATAAGAAAGGCGAAATTTTTCTGATGAAACTGCTTGACCTTCTGGAAGACCTTTTTGCTGACCGAATAATAATATTGGAGTAATCATAAATATTACAATTTTCAATAAAACTCTCATTGCTTTGCTAAAATATGTGAAACATAATATATACTAAATGCAGAAATCGTCATTCCATCATAAATTGCACCTGATCTTATCATATTAACAATATCTTCTAATGAAAATTTCATTATCTCAATTTCTTCACTTTCATCAAGGTGTTGTTCAACAAAATTAGATATTTTCGCATAAAAAACATTACATATTTCTGATGTTACTCCATTAAATGGATTAAACATTCCTATTGGCACTATTTCTGATGGTATTGCTCCGGTTTCCTCAATTAACTCAGCACGAGCCGCTTCTTCCACAGTTGTTCCTGATTTTACACCACCACCAGGAAACTCATAACTAAATCTTTTGTCTAAATATCTATACTGCTTTGTCATTAAAAATAAACCATTGTCCAAAACCGGAACAATCATTACCGAACCATTAGTTTCGATATGATAATACTTCCCAATGTTGCCATTGGGAAGTATGTATTCATCTACATAATATTTCCAATATGGATTCTTATCGATTAATTTTCTGGAAATTCTTCCAAATTTATTACATTCCACAACAATCCATCATCTCACATTTCTCAAACATAATAGATAATTCAAGTGCTGCATTTTCGTCGCAATCTGAGCCATGAACTGCATTTATAGACTTATTCTCACCATATTTTTTACGCAATGTGCCCTCGCTCGCTTCTTTCGGGTCAGTTGGTCCAAGCAATTTCCTGAACTCTTCTACTGCATTTTCTTTTTGCAAGGCAATTACAACTATCGGTCCGCTTGTGATATATTCAATCAAATCATTGTAAAATGGCTTTCCTTTATGAACTGCATAAAAAATACTTGCTTTTTCCTTGGTCAATCTTGTCATTTTCAGCCCAATTATCTCAAAATTCGCATCAACAATTGATTTGATGATATCACCGATGTATTTTTTTCTTACAGCATCGGGTTTAATAATACATAAAGTTTTATTTCCCATAATTATTCCAATATGGTGTTATTAATAAGAAATGATTTTCTCAATTTTTTCATATACCTTTTTCTCGTTCGGAAGCACATCATCTTCGTAAACTGGTGCATAAGGAATATGGCTGTCTTTTGCTGCAAGGCGTTCAATTGGAGCATCCAACCAGTGAAATGCCTGTTGTGCAACTGTTGCTGCAATTTCGGCTCCAAAACCAGTTGTCAAGGTATCTTCGTGAACAATTAATAATTTCCCGGTTTTCTTCACAGAATTAAGCACTAATTCTATATCCCACGGTATAATTGTCCTTAAATCTATTATTTCTATAGTTGAATTGTTGTTCTTCTCGAAATTTTTAGCGGCGTTAATACTATCTTTTACACCCATTCCGTAAGTAACAATTGTTAAATCTTTACCTTCTTTTACTAATTTACCTTTGCCAAAAGGAACTAAATAATTTGAATCAGGTTCAATTGTTCTTGCAAAAGGTAGTCTATACATTCCTTTATGTTCAAGGAATAATACTGGGTCTTGCAATCGACAGGCTGTTTTCAACAAACCTTTGGCGTCAGCAGCATTGCTTGGATATGCAATCATCAGCCCCGGAATATGTGAGAATATCGATTCAATATTCTGAGAATGGCACAATCCACCGTGTATATACCCACCAACTGCAACTCTTATTACCATCGGACAACTGAATCCCCCGTTCGAGCGATAACGAAGCGTTGCTACTTCATTCTTTATTTGCATAAATGCTGGCCAGATGTAATCTCCAAATTGTATTTCCACAACAGGTTTAAATCCACGTACTGCAAGACCCAATGCTACCCCGACAATCGAGGCTTCAGCCAATGGTGAATTGAAAACTCTTTCATCACCAAATTCGTTTGTTAGTCCGCGCGTTGCTGTGAACACACCGCCTTTCGGGTCAGCAATATCTTCGCCGAAAATTAGCATCTTAGGATTAAGTCTCATTTCCTCAGCTAATGCGTGATTGACTGCATCGACAAGCACTATCGGTTGCCCTTCTGTTGGGTCATTTTTTGCATATGGAAGGTTTCTTGTCTCTTCGGGTGCAAAAACGTGCAAAGTAGATTCTTCCGCAATTGGATCAGGTTGCTCCCAAGCCCAGTCAGCTGCTTCGTCAATTTCTTTTTTTACTTCATCCCACAAATTATTTATTTCATCTTCGTTTGATAAATTGAAATCTACCAGATAATTAGCCAAAATTTTGATGCAATCATTTTCCGTATGAATTCGGTTCAACTCGTCTTCTTTCCTGTATTTCCGATGGTCATCGGAGGAAGAATGCGGTAGTAGTCTTTCGACAAGTGCGTGCATAAGCACTGGTCCTCGTCCGCTGTTTATGTATTCAATAGCTTCTTTCGCAGCTTTTACCGAAGCAAGATAGTCAGTTCCATCAAATGTTAGCATTTTCAAATTTTGGTAACAGCAAAATGTATGTCCTACTCCTTCGCCCATTGATTGCTTTTCTTTAGGAACTGAGATAGCATAACCATTATCTTGAATACAAAAAATTACAGGCAATTTATCTCTTGATGCCCAATTGACTGCTTCGTAAAATTCTCCCTGACTTGTTGTTCCTTCTCCCGAAGCAACATATACAATTTCGTTAGTTCCAAGCTTTTTTGAAGCAAGTGCCGTTCCAACTGCATTTAAAAATTGTGTGCCTGTCGGTGAGGATTGAGTCGGTAAATTAAGTTTTGGGTGTCCATAATGTCCGGGCATTTGTCTGCCACCTGTTGCTGGGTCATCTTTCTTGCCGAAAGCCAACAAGAAATAATCCTTTGGAGTAAATCCACGAGAATAAACGAACGCTAAATCTCTATAATATGTCCATCCCCAAGCTGAGCTATCAAGCTGGAATCCAACAGCAGTTTGAACCGCTTCGTGCCCGCTACCACCAATGTGAAAATAAGATTTTCCTTGTTTTACAAGTGTAAGATGTTTTTCGTCTGTGTAGCGTGCCATCATCATATTTTTAAGTGCCTTTATCAAATCATTCTTAGTAAGCCCCAGTTCTTGGTATGTATTTTTATCTTTATTCGATATATTAGCACTTTTCGGGGCACAGCAATTCCCATCTCTTCTGGAGCAAGGCACACTTTTATGAGAGTTTTCAATAGACTTTCTCATTATTTCTTCTGGTGAGTCTTCATTCGAATTTTTATTGATTGGTTGGGTTTTCTTTGCCATATTGTTCTCTGAAATATTAAAAAAAACATTTATATTTACTTAAAATTTTAGCGAAAAAATATTATGAAACATTGAAAATGTCTTGGAAAAACATTATTTCTCACGAAAGAAGTAAGAAAATATTGCAAAAGTCTATTCTCGAGAATAAAGTTGCAGGTGCCTATCTTTTCTGGGGGATAGAGGGGATTGGTAAATCAGCTGTTGCTATAGAATTCGCAAAAACCCTTAATTGTCAGAACCCAATAATCAATGAAAATTCTATCTCCGCTTGCGACAATTGTCGTTCTTGTAAGCAGTTCGCAAATTTAACACATCCTAATTTGCATCTGATTTTTTCTCTCCCACCTGCCAAAAACGCTGAGAATACTGATAACACCATTTCAAAACTATCTGATGAACAAATAGAATTAATCAGAGAACAGCTTTTAGCTAAATCCCAAAACATTTATCATAAAATCTCTATTCCAAATGCTACACAGATTAAAATTAATGCTATCCGTGAATTGAAACGCAACTTAACTATGACCTCCAATATTCTCGGTTGGCGCGTTGCTATAATATTTAGTGCTGAAGAAATGACTACAGAAGCAGCCAACGCTTTTCTCAAAACATTAGAAGAGCCTCACGAACGCACTACCATTATTCTGATTTCCTCAAAAAAAGAGATGTTACTTCAAACTATTGTGTCTCGATGCCAGCAAGTATATTTCGAGCCAATTCCTGATGCAATAATTGAAAATTATTTAATTGAAGAATACAATATCTCACAAGCTGAAGCCAAAATTATTGCTAATTTTGCTCAGGGGTCTATCAATACCGCAAGAGAATTTTTAGATAGCAACATTTCTGAATATCGCGATAATATTGTTGAAATTTTACGAATTTCTCTGAAAAACACTTATAGAATAGATCTCTCTGAAAAAATTGAAGAATTAATAAATACAAAAAACAAACAATTTCTTGAAAATTCCTTGCGACTTCTTCAAAATTGGTTTCGCGATTGTTTTGTTTTGCATACAACCCGTTCTAAGGAACGTATTATTAATTTAGATTTGCTCGATAGGATAATCAAATTTGCTGAATTATTTCCTAATGCCGACTATTTAAAAATTATCAATGAAATTGAACATTCTATCTATCTGATTCGTCGGAATGTAAACCTTCAACTAATTGTATTTTCTCTGTTTTTGAAAATTCGATTGAATTTATTGGCTAAATAGTTATTTTTGCAGAAAAATATCTTTATGCTTAAAAGTATTTATATAAAGAATTTCGCTATTATCGAAGAAATTGTATTAGAATTCAGTAACGGATTGAATATTCTCACCGGCGAAACCGGTGCTGGAAAGTCCATTATTGTTGATGCTATTTCTATCGCTTTTGGTGAACGTGCTTCCGGCGACTTAATTAGAAATGGTTCAAACAAAGCTATTGTAGAGTGTATTTTTGATTTATCAAATATAAAAGAAACAATCGACTTGAGTAATTTCGATGAATATATAGAAGGCAGCGATCTGATTATTCGCCGGGAAATCCCGATTAAAGGCAATTCTCGTTGTTTTATCAACGATACGCCTGTCCAAACAAGCAAATTGCGTGAATTATCTGAATTGTTAATCGATTTTCTTGGACAACACGAACACCAAACTTTATTGTATAGCTCCAAACAACTCGAAATTTTAGACAATTATGCGGATAATCATTCGTTGATTTCTGAGTATCAGCAGGTTCTGATGGAACTTTCAGAACTTATTTATCATTTAAAAGAATATCATTCCAAAAGAAACGATATTTTTCGTAAAAAGGATGAAATTATTGCAAATATTAGCCTTCTGAAAAAAGTTAATCCATTACCTAACGAAGATGAGGAAATCAACTCAAAACTGAAAAAAATAGAAAATGCTGAATTTTTAAGCTCTTTGGGTAATGAATTGTATAATATTATTTTTGATGGTGATTTCTCTTGCTACCAACAGCTTCATCGTGCGAAGAAAATCGTGGATAACCTTTCTAAATATGATGAAAAATTCAACGAATATGATTCTGAACTAAATTCGATTGCAATTAGTTTAAAAGAATTTTCTGTCTTTGTCAAAAGTTTTTTAGATAGCATTGATTTCAATCCGCTTGAGATTGAACAGCTCAGAGAACGATATGCTGAATTGAAGAAAATCATCCGTCAATTTGGTTCGATTGAAAATGCTATCGATGCTCTTCATACTCTTCGTCAGGAATTGGAACTCATAGATAAATTTGACGAGAAAATTGCTGAAATAAAAGATAAAATTATTGCTAAGTCCAAACAATTAGGCGATTTTGCCAAAAAAATCGATATTCGTAGAAAAGAAAAATCTGATAAATTGTCCGTTGAAATTGTTGAAAAACTCAAAAATCTTGGGATAGAAAAAGCTCAATTCGAAGTTGCTTTCACTCAATCAATTGCCAACAATTTTGATGCTATTTTTGAACAACCTTGTGCAATTATTGACGAAAAATGCTATAAAACATTCTCTAATGGCATTTCTCAATGTGAGTTCCTGATTTCTACAAATCCGGGTTTCGATGTACATCCGCTGAAAAATGTTGCCTCAGGTGGGGAAATTTCTCGTATTATGCTCGCAATCAAAAGCATTATTGCAAAAGCTGATAATATCCCGCTTCTTATTTTCGATGAAATCGATACCGGAATAAGCGGTAAAATTGCCCAAAAAGTTGCCCAGGAAATGAAAGTACTCTCTAAGCTTCATCAAATTATTGCTATCACTCATCTTCCACAAGTTGCTGCCGCTGGTGATAGAAATTTCATAGTTGAAAAAATTCCTCTGCTCGATGATACAGTAGTCCGTAGCAAAGCATTGAGTGCTGATGAAAAAGTTAAAGAAATTGCCAAAATGCTTAGCGGTGAGAAAATTAGTGAATATGCTATAAAAAACGCTAAAGAATTAATTAAATCGGTTGCTTATGAGTGATTCAAATACTTCAATGATGAGCCTTGACGAACTTCACGAATATCTTGCCGGGAAAGCAAGCCCTCTCGATATTAACAAGATTATCGCCGGCTATGAAATGAGCGAAGAAGCATTCAAAGATTCAACTTTCATCGATGGAACTCCATTTTTCTACCACCTTACTCGTGTCGCTCGGATAATCCTTACCGAACTTGATATTTTTGACGCTGATATTATTGTTGCCGCACTTATTCACGATTATTCAATTATTTCTAACTATATTTCAAAAGAAATTCTCACATTTAATTTTGGTGCATATCTTACTTACCTTGTTGATTTGCTTTCGCTGGATACAGAGGAAGCCGCTTATATTTCTGAAAATTTTTCTTACGAAGCCAAAATCCCGTTCGATGATTATTTAATAATTAAATTAGCCGAAGAAGTTGATATTTTTCGCAATGGAATACACAATGTAGAACTAAATTTAGTCAGCCGTTTGTGTTTATTAAATGAAAAACTTCTGCCCTTAGCTCGCAGAAGTTCTTCGAAATCAGTTTTCTATTTATGCGAAGAATTAACGAATTTAAAAAAGAAAATCACTAATTAGAAACCTTTACAAGTATTCTTCCAACTTGCTGACCTTTTGCCATTAAATCTATTTCATTTGATAGTTCTTCCAGTGTTACTTCCTTTATGTTAAAATTATATTCTTCCAAACGATATTCATTGAATATTTTATCCCAAATTTCTAATCTTCTTTTCATCGGTGTTTCTGCTGAGGCAATTCCTACCAGACGCACACCTCGTAATATAAATGGGAATACGTTGGTATTTAATATAGTCCCTTCGACCATACCACAGTTACAAACAATTCCATATTCTAAAGTAGAACGTAAAATTGTTGCAAGAGTATTACCACCAACGTTGTCTAAACTCGCAATCCATTGCTTTGCCAGCAACGGTTTCCCGCTTTTATCGCTAATTTCATCTCTATGTATTATTTCACTTGCTCCTAATTTTCGCAGATAATCTGAAAGATCTGTTTTCCCGGTTGAAGCAACTACTTGGTAACCCATTTTAGCAAGCATTGCTATAGCAAGTGTCCCTACTCCACCAGTAGCACCAGTTACCAATATTTTTCCACTCTCCGGAGTTATTCCGTGTTTCTGAAATTCAAATATTGCTGTTGCAGCAGTAAACCCAGCTGTGCCATAAATCATTGCTTCTTTTGCTGAAATATCTTTAGGTAATGGAACAATCCATTCCTCCGGCACCCTTATATATTCAGCAAAACCTCCCGAAGTGTTCATTCCTAAATCATATCCTGTAACTACAACTCTATCACCAGCTTGAAACTTGTTTCCTTCAGTTTTGACAACAACCCCGGCAGCATCAATCCCCGGTGTATGTGGATAATTGCGCGTTATTCCTTTGTGTCCGTTTGCAGACAAAGTGTCTTTATAATTCAAGGATGAGTATTCAACTTTTATTAAAGTGTCGTGCTTAGGTAAGTCCTCAATATCTCTTAACTCGATATTTTTTGCAACCTGTGTTTCATCAATATATCTGCTAACTAAAGCCTTGAATTTTGTGTCCATTATTAACCTCGAATAAATTTTAATCATTCCCTAAAACGAAAAAATCGCAAAATATTTGATTTTGCGATTTTTTTATTGTTTTTTAACTAATAAATATTAATCGTTGTCCGGCTTGACAATATCAAAATTGATACCTACAGGGCAATGGTCAGAAATTTGTTTTGCAATTTGCTCATCATATTTGTTGTAATGATTCTCGATAAATAAAGATTCTATGAAAACACGATTTTGAGCTGAACTCGATACAACAATGTGATCAATATTGTCCCATTTCTCATTTTTGCAACTTCTCTCATTTTCTGTTAAAAATCTTATGTTTTTATTGCTAATCAGAGGAACTAATGCAGATTGTTTTCTTGTTGGATTATCATTGAAATCACCAACTACAATAACATCCTGTTCTTTTGAACTTGTGAGCATACTATCAATCCAGTTAGATAATATTTCAGATTGTTTCATCCTCGTCTCTATGCTTTTCATTCTTTTTTCTTCTGTATCGTCAAATTTTGATGATGCTTTAAAATGCACTACCATCATTATCCAGTCAAAGTTTCCTTTGCGTGCCTGAATTACAAGACCGGGTCTGTTTCTTGACGGGTCAATCGCAATTGGTGAATACTCATAAAAAGTGTCAATAGAGATTGTATTTTTATAAATAAAGCCTACATTTTGATTGCCACTTTTGTCCAAAACAAATCCTCTAAATTCAGGCAAATACTTTAAAATTCGTCCGAGTGCCTCATTGTTTTCAATTTCCTGCAATCCGATAATTTCAAAACCTGTTGAAGCAATTGCGTCAGCTACAAGTTTGTATTCTTCTTCAGTTCGTGGTTTTGTATCCCGAATACCATCACCGAGCCATTCAATATTGAAAGTCCCGATTTTGACTACGCTATCATCAGAAAAATTCTGTCTTGGATTAGATAGACAGGAGGATAAACTTATACTGAAAATCAGTATCGTCAAGAAAAAATGCAATGTTTTCTTCATTATGATATTCCAAAAATTGCTTTAACAATATGTCCGGCGATCTGTGGATTTTCCTTCAACCTGCGAGTTGAATATCCATACCAGTCTTCTCCAAAAGGCACATATATTCTAACGTTGTGCCCAGCTTTCAGTAATTCATTTCTTCTATATTCCCTCACTCCAAGAAGCATTTGAAACTCATAACGTGTTTTATCTATGGAATTCTTTTTAATGTAATCTTCAGCAAATTGTATCAGCGGTTCGTCGTGAGTTGCAATTGCTGGATAATAACCGTTCTCGAACATATAAACGAGCAATTCTTTATAGTTGTCTCTGATTTTTTCCTTGTCTTTGTATGCAATTGTTTCAGATTCCACATAAATACCTTTGCAAAGACGCACATTTGGCTTATACTCAGCTAAATTCTTCAAGTCTTCCATACTTCTTTTCATATATGCTTGGATAACAAATCCAAAATTGTCGAAACCTTCCTCACGCAGCATCTTGTATATTTTCAGCGTATTGGTTGTATAAGGTGAATTTTCCATATCAATTCGTACGAAAACCCCCTGTTCTTTGGCGATTTTTCCTAAATGCTTGATGTTTTCATAACAAAAATCAAAATCTACATCTAATCCTAACGAAGTTGGTTTAATTGAAAGGTATGTTGGTAAATCGTGCTTTACAATTGCCTCCAGAACTTTTGTGCATTCCTCTCTTTCTTGTAATGCTTTTTCTTTGGAACTGACAAACTCACCCAATACATCAATAGTAGTCATTCCACCCAATTGAGCAAATTCTTTTGTAACTCGGACCGCATCTTCAAGTGTTTCGCCGGCAATATATTTTTTTGCAAATACATAGACCAAAGACTTTGGTACTAATGGTAAAGTTTTAATAATTAATTCATTAATCATAGTTCCGACCGTAATTTTATTTTGAAATTGATGCTGCAAATTTAATAATTTTTGAATAATGAATGTATAATTATTTTCTTTTAATCAAAAAAATATTTTGAAATATTTAAAATATTTATTATTTATACTCGTTAAATTTAAAAAAATGGGAGGAGTTATCTATGACAGTAGATGGTGTAAAATATCCAGAACCAACTGTACCAGAGAAGCCACAGAATAATGTTCAGATGGAACTGCAAAAGCAAATGCTTAAAGAAGCTACTATGGGAGCTACAAGCATCCAAAACCAAATGCTTCAAATGCTTGTTTCATCGCAGCAAACTACTCAAAATCCGCAACAAACTGCTCAAAAGCAGCTCGAAAAAGGCTATCTCGATATTAAAGTATAGTTGTTTCGTTTCTTAATTATTAATATTTTTGTGTCATCTATTAAATCAATTCAAACGATTTAGGAGATGGCTTTTGTTTTTTTATTCCGAGCTAATTATGAAAAAAATAGTATTTCTTTTCATTCTGTTTTTACTTGTTACTAATGAAGCTGATTCATCTCTCAACATTCATTCAAAAAAATTATTGAGTGCTTACCACGAACGTCAGCTTTCAACTCCAGTGCTGTCCAACACTTTGCTTATTCGATACAAACAAGATTACTTCAATTCGAAAAATAAATCCAACTCAAGCAATAATAAATACTATAAAATATTAACTTCTGTTTTGCCTTTTAATGCTAAAATTACAAATAGAAAACATAATTTCTCTCCTGATAAGGTTGCAGAAATTGAACGCTATGAAGAACCATTACTAAGAACATTTGTTGTCGAGTTCAATTCGCAGGAACATCCGCTTGATTTTGCTGAAAAAATCAAAAAAATTGACCCGCGTATTGAAATTGCAGAACCTTACTATGTCTATCAAACTTTGTCCACTCCAAACGACCCAAGATTTAACGAACAATATTTGTTTGCCAAAATTAAAGCAATTGATGCATATAATATTTCCACTGGTTCACCTGATGTTGTTATTGCAATTAGTGATAATGGCATTTCACAAAATCATCCTGACCTGATTGATAATATTGCTATTAATGTTTCTGAGGTGCCAGACGATGGAATTGATAATGATGGCAATGGATATATTGATGATTACATTGGATGCAATTTAGCGTGGATGGATGATGGCACTCAACCTGGAAACACTTACCATATCGATTCTCACGGTACAGAAGTTGCTGGAATTGCTTCGGCAACAACTAACAATGGAATTGGAATTGCTGGTGTGGGATATAATTGCAAATTTTTCCCCATCAAATGTTCACCAAATAATAGCTTTGATGGTATTATCTATGGCTATCAGTCTATTATCTACGCTGCAATTCGAGGTTTCAAAGTAATTAATTGTAGCTGGGGTGGAGTAAAACCCTTCTCTGTTATTGAACAATCTATTATTGATTATGCTATCGCCAACGACTTGGCAATTGTTTCCGCTGCTGGAAATATTCGTTCGGGTATTTCTCAATACGAGGATTTCTATCCCGGCGCTTATCGTGGTGTTTTGTCTGTTGGTGAAGTTGACCAAAATGATAATGTTACTTATTTTACCACTTCTCTTTCAGCCGGTGTTAGATTTATGGCACCCGGGAAAGGCAATTTAACTACATCTGGTAATAGCTATGTTTTTGTATCCAATGGAACATCTTATTCATCTCCTGTTGTTGCTGGTGCTTTGGGTGTTGTTCGTGCTCGGTTCCCTGAATTATCGGCTCGTCAAGCTGCCAAGTGGCTTCGCATTAATGGTGATGATATTACAGATATTAACTTCACTAATAGCAAACTTATTCCAAACAGAATTAACCTGCTTAATGCACTCGCTCGCAATCCTCGTTCTTACTGTGCCCTTACTATTGAAGACTTCTATTTTATGAATTCCAATAACGAAATTGTTGATAGATTTTCTGCCAACGACACTCTTCGATTGGTTCTCAAGCTAAAAAATCATTTAGGTCCTGCTGATAGTGTTTATTTCAATTTATCATTAGGCTATGCATTGCAGGAAAATATTGAGTTTATCAATTCTAATGTTTTCATTCCTAAAATATATGAAAATGAAGAATTGACAATTGACAGCTTTAAGTTTATAATAAATTCTAATTTTAAACAATTATTTATCTTACGCCTTGATATTAGAACGCAAGATGAAAAATATAGAGATTTTGCAAAAATCCCGTTCTATTTTGGAAAAGAAGTTACTACATTGTCGAATAATGTTCTCCGCTTCTCAGTAGGTGATCTGGGAACATTTGGCTATGATAATGATAGAAAAAACGGGGTTGGATTTGAATCATTCTCGCTTGGCAATCATCTCTTTCGTGGTGGATTAATGGCAATTGGAAATTCAACCTATGCTTTTAGTTCAATTTATGGTCAAGATTTTTCAGGGAACGATTTTACTTCTGTTAAGAAATTTATTAATCCATCTAATGTTGGAATAATCGAAGCAAAAAGAACTATATCTACTGTTTTTAATGAAGTATTGGGAATGCAGATTACTTCTGAATTCCTCTTTCCAAATCAAAATCAACCAGTTGTTAAAAATAAATTAACTCTTAAGAATGTTGGAAATATTGCTATATCACAACCTGCAATAGGTTATATCTTCGATTGGGATATTGATCAGAAAGCATCAAAGAACTATGTTGAGTACTTTCCTGATGCCATCCCTCCGAAATATTTTGATAAATCCAATATTTCTGCCGAAATTGCCTATTCCGTTGATAAAAAAACTTACGTCGGTGCTGTTGCTTTTTCCGAGAACCCAAGCACAACAGCCCAGTCTGCCGGATTAAATATGGATGATGTCTATAATCAAGGCGGGCTTAGTCAGTCCCGGCAAGTGCAATTGCTTTCTTCCGGTAATAGTATTCAGACTTCATTGCTTACTGACATCGGTTTTGTTGTTGGGATGAACTTCAATAACACACTGCTTCCGGGTGAACATACTTATTGTTACGTTTGCATTGCAACGGATTCCTCGCGTGAAAGTTTGGCTACTCTGCTTAAAACTTGCGTTGATTCAACATATAATTCAATTGCTGAATTTGATTCATTAAGTGATTTTGATTTGTTTCCAAATCCGGCTTCTCATTTCTTTAAAATATCGAACCCAAAATCTCTTGTTTTCAATCTTAAAATTTATAATTATATTGGTAATCTCGTTTTTGAAAAATCAAATGTTAGCAATAATTCGTTCTTTGATATTTCAAAATTTCAGAACGGTATTTATTTTGTTCACATTTCTTTTGAAAATAATATTTATGTTAAACAGTTAATAATTTCAAAGTGATAATTTTTACTCATAATATATAAGGATTTCATAATGAAAAAATTCAATTTTTTTGTTTTTCTATCGGCATTGCTATTTATTTCTGCTTATGCAAATGCTCAGAACTTTGGATTGTTCTCTCCACCTAACAATGTTAAGTGTGCTCCACCGAATATCCATCTCGCTTGGAATGCTGCTCCCGGCTTTAATTTTTATCGCCTTGTTGTTGCCACAGACACTAATTTAACCAATGTTGTCTTTACCAAAGATAGCATTACAATTCTCTACGATGACGTTGAAAATTTAAACTACTCAACCAAATACTATTGGCGAGTTACTGCTTGGCGATCAATTGATGATTCAATCCGTGTTTCGGAAATCTGGAATTTCACCACCCTTGCCCATCCTGTAACGACTTTGTTTCCAATCGATAGCTCATTTTGCGTAACAAAATCGACAAAGTTCGTTTGGAACAAAGATCCTTATGCTATTAAATATGTTTTACAAATTTCACGTGTCCCTACCTTTGTCGGACCTACTGTAACATTTGATACAATTGCAATTGATACAACTAAGTTTATTACAAATTTGCTTCCAAACACTCGCTATTGGTGGCGTGTTCGCGCTCTATACGGAGATTGTGATGGCTATTGGTCTGCTTCAAAGACTTTTAGGACCGTTCCTTCTCCAATGGTTCTATTAAAACCTGTAAATGCTGCTTTTGGTGTTGATATTTTACCCAATGCTGCTCAATTTAATGTGGATTTTGCTTGGGCAAACGTTGCTGATGCAGATTTTTATCATATTCAGATTACTGATTATATCCAGTCTGATTCTTTGCTATACGAAACTACCGTTAGTAATTCTACTGCTACAATCCAATTGCCCAATTTTAACTACAATAAAACTTATTACTGGCGAGTTCGTGCTCACATTGTAAATGATAGTTTAAATTGCTTTACAGAATTTTCCAACTGGAATAATTTCAAAACACCTTATGCAGCACCTGCTTTGCATACTCCTGCCAACAATGCAACTTGTGTAGATTTCGAACAACCTCTGATTTGGAAAAAAGTACCCGGTGCTTCTTCATACGAAGTAATTGTATCAAGTCAAATTGATTTTGCTGATACTTTGCACTTCGAAACAAATATTTCAGACACTCTTATTGCTTTCCCGTTTGATAGGGAACTATCTGTTTACTACTGGAAAGTTCGAGCAATAGACAATAATAATAATGGTTACTGGTCTGCTCCATTAGCCTTTACTACAAAGTTATTCCCGCCTGATTTCGAATATCCGGTTGATAAAAAAGGTGGCTATCCGCTTACTGTTCATTATGTTTGGAAAAGCAAAGGTACTGGAGCAAAATATAGCTTACAAGTATCCGATAAAGTTGATTTCTCTAATTTAATTGTTGATGTTGATAACCTGACCGAAAGAACTTTCACAGTTTACCACACCGAACATTTCAAATATTACTATTGGCGAGTCCGTGCGGAACTTAACGGCTGCTCAAGCGATTGGTCCAAACCATTTATATTTAGAACAAAACTTCCAGCGCCTGTTCTGCTAACTCCCGAGAATAGTGTTACCAATGTTAATCATACTCCTAATTTTACCTGGACACCTGTTTCAGGTGCAAGTGGCTATGAATTTATGCTCGACACAAAAAGCAATTTCTCAACTGCAATTACACGTACTAATATTCCAACTAATGAATTGCGTCTTGTTCAAACTTTAAATGAAAACACAACCTATTATTGGAAAGTAAGAGCTGTCAACGAAGAAGGAGCAAGCGACTGGTCTACTGTATTTACTTTCACAACCGGATTTTTCCTGCCAGAAACTCCTGTTATTATTTCTCCAGCAAATGAATCCAAGAAACACCCGATAAATGGATTGAAACTCGTTTGGCATTCTGCTTTCAGAGCTCAAACCTATCAGCTTCAAGTTACTAAACTACCTGATTTCACTCAACAACTTGTTGTTAATGTTACTGATTTAATTGATACAACATATATTTTAAATAATTTAGAGAACTATACAGTATATCTGTTTAGAGTTAGAGCTGTAAATCAGGGTGGTCCATCTGATTGGTCTGTTCCTTTTGCTTTCAGAACAATCAATTTGCCCCCGACTACTCCTCCTGATTTAACCATTCCGGCAAATGGTGCATTTAACCAACCTTTAGGTCTGAGAATTAGTTGGTTGCCTGTTCAGCGCGCCGAAGGATACCACGTTCAGGTTGCTACTGATGAAGCATTCCAAAACCTATTCCTTAATGAACCAGAAGTATATCTTACTTACTTCAATCTCTTAAATTTGTCTCCCAAAACTAAATACTATTGGAGAGTTAAAGCTTGGAACGAGGCAGGTGAAGGAGGTTGGTCAGAACCATATAATTTCACAACTATGGATTTAACATCTGTTTCAGATAATCTTTTGAATAAATATAATATGATTGTTTATCCAAATCCTGCAAACAATCAGCTTCAGTTTTCATTTGATTATTCAAAAGATGCTTATGCTAATATTTCTATATTTAATTTGAATGGAATTAAAGTTCTATCAAAAGATAATAATTTTGTTCAAACGGGTACAAACATTGTCAAATTTGACGTAAGCAGTTTACCAAACGGAATGTATTTATGGCAATTGTCCATCGATGGAGAAATTCTATCCGGATATCTTACCATAGCGAGATAATAGTAGCACCAAATAAACAAATGGGCTGATAAATTTTATCAGCCCATTTGTTTTTTGTTTGTGCCCGGAACAGGACTTGAACCTGCACGAGATTACTCTCACTACACCCTGAATGTAGCGCGTCTGCCAATTTCGCCATCCGGGCTACTCCAGCGGTGAGGGTGGGATTCGAACCCACGGTACCCTTGCGGGTACAACGGTTTTCGAGACCGCCCGATTCAACCACTCTCGCACCTCACCATTTAGAACTACAAATTTAGTGATATTTTGCCTTTTTGCCAAAAAATTTATTGTTGATGTGTTTATTATATATGAGTCTCATTTTTAATTATCAGATTTATTTAATATTTATCAATAAAAATCTTTATTTTTGCATTTATTTTTAACTTAAATAACTAATGGCTAAAAAAAAGAAAATATTATCAGATGAAGAATTATTAGCTCTGTTAGCTGAAAATCCTGATAGAGAAAAGCCAAATGAGCCTCAGCCTAATATTGATTCTCCTCAAAAAAATAAAAAAGAATCAAAGAAAAAATCAAACGAAGTATCGAAAAAAAATACTACATCAATTTTACTTGATAAGCCTTCTACTATTGAAGACAAATCAAAAAAAGTTTCTAAACAACTCAAGAAACACAAAATTGATGTTTTAACTATTTATAGATTACCTAAAAGCAAATCTGTAACGAATATTCAAAAAAATAACCAAACCTTTCTCAAATTTGTTCAGAAAGTTGAGCACTTTCTCATCAATGATATGTTGATAGATGGTGCATCAAAAATTGTTCTGGCTGTCAGCGGTGGAGTCGATTCAATGACACTTCTTGATGTTATGGCTATTCTTGCTGAAAAATATCAATTCAAACTTGCTGTGGCACATTTTAATCATAATTTGCGTGGTGCAGACTCAAATAAAGACTTAGATTTTGTCAAAAACGAAGCAAAAAACTACGGTATCCCATTCTATTTTGCTAGCGGAAAAGTTAAAAAATATGCTGAAAAAAATAGTATTAGTATAGAAACTGCCGCTCGCGTTTTGCGATACAATTTTTTTGAAAGGGTTTCCCGTAATTTCAATGCTGACTTCGTTGCAACTGCACACACTGCTAACGATTCTGTCGAGACCTTTTTTATCAATCTTTTCAGAGGTTCCGGGCTTACTGGACTTTGTGGTATCCCGTTTCGAAGGCAACTTATCAAAGATGTGCTTCTAATCAGACCATTAATTGATTTCAAAAAAAACGAACTTATTGAATATGCTAATATTAGAAATATAAAATGGCGCGAAGATAACTCAAACTCTTTACTTGAATATACCCGAAATAAAGTGAGACTTGACTTAATTCCTAAACTGGAAAACGATTTTAATCCTTCGATTATAGACGTTATTAATCGTACTACAAGATTAATACAATCTGCTGACAGAATTATTCATAATTACGTTAAAAAACATTTGCCAGATATTATTGAAAATGTTTCATCTGATAGTTTCTGCTTCAATATTCCAATTCTCTCAACTTTCGATAAGTTTGTTCAGGGCGAAATGATGCAAACTGCTTTTTTAAAGTATTTCCGTTTATCTCCGCCCTCACTTGCAAAAATTGATAGAATTCTTGATCTGATTGATTCCGAGACTGGTGCATTTTTCGAAATTACTAAATCTATTACTGTTGCAAAGGATAGAAATCATCTCGTCTTCTTCAGAAATTTCGAAAAAAAGGAAATTAATTTAATTATCAACAAAATCGGAACTTATACTATTAATGGTTATAAAATTAACTTGCAAGAAGTTAATAAGCGGCAAGTAAAGCTTTCAAACTCTCCAAACGAAGAATATTTAGATTTCGACTTAGTTCCTTCTTTGCTCTATATAAGAAACTGGAAAGATGGCGATAGCTTCCAGCCTTTAGGAATGCAAGGAACCGTGAAAATCTCCGATTTCCTGACTAATCAAAAAATTTCTTTTTTAGAGCGTTCAAAAATTTTAGTTTTGTGTTCTAAAAATGATATAATTTGGGTTATTGGCAAAAGAATTAGTGAAAAATATAAGATAAAAGAAGACACAAAGAGATTTTTAAAAATTGAATTAAACAATATGTGAGCCTGATATGTTAGTACTCAAAAATGAAGTTGTTTTGAATGATAAAAAATTCAAAATTCTTATTTATCCTGAACAAATTCAGGAAGCAGTCGATAAAATTGCAAAACAAATCAATCACGATTATAAAGATAAAAAGCCTGTTTTCATCGTAACTTTGAAAGGTGCAATTATTTTTGCTGTCGATTTGCTTAAAAAAATTCAGATTGATTGCGAAATTGAAACAATCAGAGCAAAGAGTTACGGTTCTGGTATGGTTTCAGGCGGAAGTGTGCTTATCTCTCAAATGACTGGCAATATTTCTGGCAAAGATGTGATTATTGTTGAAGATATTGTTGATACAGGGCTTACTATTTTTCAATTAAGAAGAGAACTTGAGCTATACAAACCTAATTCCATTCGTGTTGCTACTTTTCTTCTGAAACCCTCGATGATTAGCAACCCGGTTGAAATTGATTATGTCGGAATTGAGATTCCTCCCGACTTTGTTGTCGGCTACGGTCTGGACTATGCTGAACTTGGAAGAAATCTCCCAGCTGTTTATGTTCTTAAAGAATAATGCCGAATATTGCATTACTAATAGAGTATGATGGCACAAACTATTCTGGATGGCAGTTCCAGCCAAATTCTATTTCAATTCAGGAATCTATAGAAAAAGCGTTGCTTTATCTTTATAAAACAAAAGTTTCTGTTATCTCTGCTGGAAGAACCGATGCAGGAGTTCATTCCTGTGGTCAGGTGGCTAATTTCAAAGTTGAAAATAATCCTATTCCTATCGACAAAATTCCAAAAGCTGTCAATTCTTTACTTAATCCAGATATTAGAATAATCAATGCAAATTATGTTTCAGATGATTTTAATGCCCGCTATTCAGCAATTGCACGTGAATACATTTATAAACTTTCAACAAAATACTCAGTTTTTGAGAGAAACAACTGGCATTATATTCCATTCAAAATAGACATTGATAAACTTTTTGAAATCGCGACTGTTTTTATTGGGTCCCATAATTTCACCTCATTTTCAAAGAATAATCCTGATACTAAATCATATGTCTGTAATGTAGAACATTCATTTTGGGAAAAAGTCGATGAACATCATTACTATTTCACAATTAAGGCAAATAGATTTGTCTATGGTATGGTTCGCACAATTATTGGGACAATGATAGACTACGCTCGTGGCTATAAATCAAAAGAAATTATTGTTTCAGCTTTAAATAATTTATCTCGAAATAATATCTCTGCTCTTGCACCTGCTTCTGGATTATATCTTTATAAAATTTACTATCCAAATGAGATATTTTCAACAACAGGAAGAAAATAAATAATGAATATTATTAAAATAGGTGGTATTCTCCTGAGTGAATATAGTAATTACTATAAATTCAAGAATTTTATCGAACAAACTTCAAAACCTAACTTTATTGTTATTTCAGCAATTGGGAAAACTACTCGTCTTCTTCAAAAAGCCTCTTATTTAGCTTTCGAAAATAATTATGATAATGCAAAAGAAATTATCGATTCAATCAGAAATCTGCACATTTCACTTGCAAACAGTTTATTCGGCGAAGAAAATGATGTAAATATTCAATTAAATAATGTATTTGTTGAAATTAATAATCTTATCAAAGGTATTTCTATTACAAAAGAATTGAATAATAAAATTATAGATAAAATTATATCAAAAGGCGAAGTGCTAAGCTCTATAATTGTATTTCACTACTTGAAAAGCAATAATTTTCCTGTTTCTTTGCTCAATGCAAATGACTATATCATTACAGATAATAATTTTGGTTCTGCAAACCCAATTTTTGATGAAACTAAAAAAAGATTAGAAAGCATCGAAATTCAAAATAAAATCTATCTTTTTGCTGGATTTTACGGTTCCACACTTAATCGTGAGATTACAACAATGGGATACGAAAGTTCAAATTTAACTGCAGCATTATTGGCTTCTGTCTTTGATGTTAATTCTATTACTTTAATTACTGATGTCGATTGTATTTACTCTGCAGATCCTAAAATCATCAAAAATCCAATCCCAGTGGAAAAAATTAGCAGCCGAACTGCTCAACTTCTCTCAAAATTCGGTCTCAAATTAATTCATCGCCAAATGATTGAAGTTATTGAAAATAAATATATATTATTAAAATATACTTCGCTTAATCGTTCTCTATCTACGATAATTGCCCCCGGATTTACTGATGTAAGCATTCCGATTATTTGTTATAACGACAGCATTGATAACGACTCTGATCTTCTATCGTTAAATCGCTCAAAACAAACATCTTATGTCGCTATTGCCAATGTGAATAATGTGTTATTAATGAATATAATAGAATTTCTAAATTCGAAAAATCTTACATTTGTACTTAACTATTCAAGCGAGAATAATTTTTTGGTATTATATTTCAACGAGCAACTGACAAATGAAATATTGCAACAATTTCACGAAATAATTGTAGGCAAATAAAAAAAGAGAGTGCCAAATGACTTGACACTCTCCATACTTTCAGTGATTCTAACTAAAAGAACAAGTAAAAAACTAACAAAAACCTTAAACTATTAACTGCTTCGGAATCTTCCACTTTTTTATTCGCTGGAGAAATCTTTTTCCCATAGTAAGCAGATGTCCATTCAGTTTCAAATCCAATTTTTGTTTTGTTGTAATTATAAGCAATTCTTGGGAAAACTTTGATGATTTTTTCTATGTCAAGACCACGACCGTAAACGCTTCCCGAAGGAGCAATGTCGTCAGATGCGCCCAAATTCTGTAAATATCCGCCAACAATACCATATTCCCATTCATCTTTATACATTAGTTCCATCCAGCCAGAAAATGATGAAATAGGAGTAAATTCATATTTATGATTTACATTATCAATCGATTTTATTCCATATCCGCCAATTGTCAGAAAATCAGGATTATTTTGGAAATAATTGCCTTGTGCCTTTATCTGGAATTTATCGATTTTTACTTTAATATTTCCACTTGCTGAAAATGTTGTTGCTTTGTCTTCATTTTTATATCTGTCTGTTCCAACTGTGTAATATGTAAAAGGACGGAATGTTTTTGCCGAAGCCGCTACTCCTGCATAAAATTGAGGTGTAGAGTAATTAATACCGAAACTTGCCTCTGGAATTCCTGAGTTTCTTACATACTTGTTCGAATATCCATCAGGTCCATCGATTGTAAAATCACGCTGGGTATTTATAGCTGCAAATACACTAATATTATCAAACTTCTGAGTTAATTTTATCTGAGGAGAACGATTAAATGGAATTAATGGAATACCAGTATTGAAATTTAATACGTCTGGAAAATTCTCTGTTGCAAACATTGGATGCCAAAATTGACCTGCACGTATAGTTGTGTTATCAAAAATCAAATCAACATAAGCATGGCGAAGTCTTAATGAATTAATATCTGCATCAGTTGTTCCTAAAAATTCTGTTTCTATATATCCCGAAGTTTTTCCTCCAAAAATACCAGGTCCATCAATTTTAGCTCCCAGTCTTGTTTGAATAGAAAGTATGTGGAAATTGCCAACTTCATTCAAATCTTCACCGTTTTTGTCTAAATTCTTGCTGCTGGGCCATAAAGTAATGTGATCCTCTCTAATTGAAACCATATTTCGTGTGTTATAAAATGCATCAGTTTTAATAAATCCCATAAATTTAATACTGAAAGCATCGCTTTGAGCAAACAAACCAAAATTTGCAATTAATAATGTTGCAATTGTTGCAATTAAAATTTTAGAAAGTTTCATAAGAACCCCATTTTTGTTTGAAAAATCAATTACGTAAGTAATATATCAATTACGTAAGTAATATAAAGAATTAATACTCTATTTATTATTTTATGAGTAAAAATTAATTCAATTTTAATTTTACTTGACTTGATAGATTGGAAAAAATGGATAAAAAATAAGGCCAAGCTTACCTGAACACTCTAAGATTTTGCCTACCGTTGCTTCCTTCCGGACCTGGCGGGGTTTGGCAACTCTTAGCTGTTAGGGGCTTGACCCGAAAAATTTCTTTAAGAACTACAAAATTAACAAAATTATTGATAAATACAAAATTTTTTGAAAAAACTTGAATTTTAGTTAATTTAATATTCTTTTTAAATCACTTGGTGTAATTATGAATTGGTGCAAAAGAAATATTAAATGTGGAGAAATATCTGGCTCTCACCTAAATAATGAAGTTGTCATTAACGGTTGGATCGATACCGTTAGAAATATGGGAGGAATGATATTTTTCGATGTTCGTGATAGATACGGATTAGTTCAGGCTGTAATCGAACCGGAAAAAAATCCGGAACTTGCCGAACAAGCAAAAGAACTTCGTTCAGAATATGTTATTTGGCTTAAAGGAGTTGTTAGAAAACGGGAAAATCCAAACCCAAATATTCCAACCGGTTTGTTCGAAATCCTTACAAATGATTTTGGTATAATTAATAAATCAGAAGTGCCTCCTTTTGAAATTAAAAACAATATCGGAACTAACGAAGAAATAAAACTTCGCTATCGTTATCTTGACCTGCGTCGCCCAATTATGCAGAACTATTTTATTGTCCGTAATAAATTATATCATATCACTCACAATTACTTTTTCGAAAATGATTTCATTGAAGTGGAAACTCCTGTTTTGATGAAATCTACTCCGGAAGGTGCTCGGGATTTTCTTGTTCCCAGCCGAATAAACAAAGGTAAATTCTATGCTTTGCCTCAGTCTCCTCAAATTTATAAACAAATTTTGATGATTTCGGGCTTCGATAGATATATGCAAATTGTTAAATGCTTCCGGGATGAAGACCTTCGCTCAGACCGCCAACCTGAATTCACTCAAATAGACGTTGAAATGTCTTTCGTTGATAGAGATGATGTTCTGTCTCTTATCGAAAAATATATAGCTCGGGTGTGGAAAGAAGTCTTAAACATCGAAATTACCACACCTTTTATTAAAATGAGTTACGACGAAGCTATGACACGTTTCGGTAGCGACAAGCCAGACCTTCGATTCGGTATGGAAATAAAAGAGTTATCTGATGTTGTGATGAATTCTGAATTCAAAGTTTTTGCCGAAACTCTTCAAAACGGTGGCAAGATTTATGCTATCAATGCAAAGAATTGCTCAGACTTTTCTCGAAAACAAATTGATGAACTTACTGAGTTTGCTAAAAAATATGGTGCAAAAGGTCTTGCTTACATTAAATTTTTGCAAAATGGTGAAATTAATTCTCCAATTGCCAAGTTCTTATCAGAAAACGAAATAAACTCCATTAAGTCAGTTCTTGATGTAGAAGAAGGCGACTTATTACTTATTTCCTCCGACAAAAAATATAAAGCATTAACAATTTTGGGTGCTTTGCGATTAGAAATTGCTCGTAGAACAGGAATTTTGGATTCTGTAAAGGATAATTTCAGTTTCCATTGGGTTGTTGATTTCCCATTGCTTGAATTTGATGAAGAGGCTAATCGTTACATTGCTATGCACCATCCGTTTACTTCACCAATGGACGAAGATATTCCGCTTTTAGATGTTTCCCCTGATAAAGTTCGCGCTAAAGCGTATGATTTAGTTATTAATGGTTCAGAAGTCGGGGGTGGTAGCATTCGTATTCACGATGGAGAAATACAGAAAAAAATGTTTGAACTAATTGGACTGGACGAGCAATCTGCCGAAAATAAATTCGGATTTTTACTTAGAGCTCTCAAATTCGGTGCTCCTCCTCACGGTGGTATAGCTCTCGGATTGGACAGATTATTGATGATATTGACTGGAACAGACAATATCCGTGATGTTATTGCTTTCCCAAAAACAACTACCGGGCTGTCTCTTATGGATGGTGCCCCATCCGAAGTGGACCAATCTCAGCTCGATGAATTAGGTATTTCACTAAAATTATAAAGAAAAAAAGGTTGTCCTCTGGACAACCTTTTTTTTAATAAAAGACAAACAACTAATTTTCAGATGTGATTTCTATTAATCTTTCATTTACATTTTCAAAATCAGCTTTAATTAGTATTCTATAATTAACAAACTTAACTATTTCAAAAGAATTTTCTGCCCATTCGACAAGCTTTATTGAGTCCGCTGAATATAAACATTCTTCAAACCCAATTTCTAATAGTTCCTTCTTTTCTTTCACTCTGTATAAGTCAATGTGAAAAATCGCAATCTCTTCGCCATTGAGCATTCCGTTATATTGATTGATTATTGTAAACGTAGGACTTGTAACTATTTCTTCAACATTGAAATATTTACAAATGCCTTTAATAAACTCGGTTTTTCCTACTCCAATGTCGCCATAAAAGAGAACTACATCGCCCTTTTTTAATTTCTCTGCGAAGCTCTTGCCAAGCTCAATTGTTTCTGCTTCACTCTTTGTTGTATATGTTTGTGTTTCCATTCCTCAAATATACAAATAAAGCATAAAATTGCAAACAGATTATCTCTGCTCTAATTCAATTATTGGAACTATCATTTCTTCAAGTGAAATACCACCGTGCTGTAAACTATCTTTGTATCTGTTCAAATACTGATGATAATCCGTAGGATAAACGAAATAGTAGTCTTCTTTGGCAATAATATTATTTACAGAAATACCTAACGATGGAATTTTATATTTTGTCAAATCAGGAATTTGCATAGCATGCCGTTTATCTGCTTTAACGTTTTTCCCAAATTTGTATCGTAAATTAGTTGAAGTATCTCTATCTCCCAAGACTTTTACTCCTCGCATACAGCGTATCGACCCATGGTCAGTTGTTATTATTATCTTAATATCTTTTCTCTCCGATAATGATTTTAATATCCCAAATAAACTTGAATGCCTAAACCACGAACTTGTTAGACTTCTATATGCAGCTTCGTCTGGGGCAATCTCTTTCAGAATAGCATAATCCGAACGACTATGAGCAATCATATCCACTGCATTTATTACAACTGCTGTTATGCTGTTATCAACATAATCATTTATTTCGCGTTCGATTTTTCTACCAAAATCTGTATCGAAAATTTTAATAAAACCTACCTTTCCATTCGTTTTAATCCGTCTTCGCTCGAGCCAGGTTTCGAGTAATTCTTTTTCATACGCGTTTTGCTTGTGGTCTTCTGTGTTCGAATCAACATTCCACCATTGTGGAAAATATTTTTTTATATCAATAGGGTATAGCCCTGCAAATATTGAATTTCGAGCATAGGGAGTAGCTGTCGGAAGAATTGAAGAATAATAATTTGTTTTGAATGTATAATATGGTTGAAGTAGTTCTTTCATCATCAACCATTGGTCTAATCTCATACAATCAACTACAAAATAAAATACTTTTTTGCCTTCCCGAAGATGTGGAAGCACATAATAATCCGACACGTGAGGCGATAATACTGGATAATCATCATTTCGTTTGTCGTCAGGGTGATTGATCCAATCAATATAATTATTCTCGACAAATTTTGAAAATTCCGTATTACATTCACGCCACTTGTCTTGTAAAGTTTGAATTAATCCCTCTTCGTTATGTCTATCGAGTTCTATTGACCAGTTTACCAACTGAATATATATATCTCTCCAATCGCCCCAATTTAGCGGTTCGAGCATCTTCATCGAAAGTTGCGCAAATCCCGAAAGGTAGTCCTGTGTGAATTTTTCTTTTTCAATTCGTTCTCCTTCGATGAATTTTTTGCAGGCAAGTAATATTTGTGTAGGATTTACAGGCTTTGTGAGATAATCGTCTATCTTCTTTCCAATTGCCTCTTCCATTACGCTTTCTGCTTCATTCTTAGTAACCATTACAATTGGAGTTGTAGAGTCAATTTCTTTTATCCGTGATAACGTTTCAAGTCCACTTATCCCCACCATCATTTCGTCCAAAAAAATTAAATCATAATGCGTTCGGCGAACCATTTCTATTGCATCCTCGCCGTTTGTTGCCGTCTCTGTTTCAAAACCACGTTGATTTAGTAAAATAATATGTGGTTTCAACAATTCGATCTCATCGTCAATCCACAGGATTTTCCCTTTTTTCATTTAATTTTTCCTTAAAATAAATTGAACAGTGGTCTTGAACTGCTACATATTACTCCTTAGTTTCTTTCCAATTGACGAGTAAGTTACAAAATTAATTTTTGTCTTGTATGATTTTGATGATTAGCTAAAACTAATTTTAAAGAAAAATCCTGATAATATTAGTTGGTTTGTTGCTGGAATTTACTAATACAACTTGTTTAGCATAAAAATTAGGGGTAGATACCTTTGTAATTTCCTTTGTTTCTATTGCTTCGATTGTTTTAGTATCAAAAATATCCGCATCTTCACTACTAAAAATATCTTCGTCTGTTTTCCCTTTAATTTGTTCCTTAGGAATACTAAATTTTTGCACAAAAGAATTGTTTACATATTCATATTTTCTTGATGGAAGCGATAAAATTGCTATCGGTGCAGGAATATTATCTAAAAATGTGCTAAGCGATCTGATCAACGATTGATATTCTGTATTCTTATTCATTAGCCATTTTTGATTGTTTTCTAATTCCACAAGTCTTGCTTCGGATTGCTTTGCAATTTGAGAATAATATTTTAGAGCCTTCGAGAGCTTTTCAATTTCATCTTTTGGCGTATTTGCAGAAAAAATTGGAAGATCATCTTTGATTATTGTAATTGTTCCAATCACTTCTTTTCTGTGGTTAAAATTCGGAAAAATTGTGAATACAACTTGTTGGTCATTGCTTTTTACTGCAAATTTTACAGGCTTTTTCATTGATATGCATCTTGCATTTTGCTCAATTCTATACTTTATTTCATCAACGCTTTCATTTATAAAAATTTCATTATATAATCTTCCTTCAATTGGTGCTGTTTTAAGTAAATTAATATTACTGCTGAAAAAAAATCTCTTTGCAGAATTGTTCATAAACTCAATTTCATTCTTCATATTAAGAATGAAAACGCCTTCTTCGATTATATTAAGTGTGTCCCGCACAACTTTTCTCATTTCGTTTATTTCTTCGATATGCTTATCCTGTGCGGATTTAATAATTTGATTTGTTGGAATTACTTTAAAAAATGATTTGAAGTTCTTGCCTAATCTTTTTATTTTCCAGGTTAATAAAAAGATTTCTCCGCTTTCCTTTTCGCCGACAATTCGTATTACTTTTTCTTCAAGTGTTCCTTCAACAAATTTGTTAATCAATTCTTCAATTGAATCTCCTTGTTCAGTACTATTGGGAAGTTCTTTGCTCGTTGCTTTGGTGTTGTGGGTTATTTTATAAATTACTTTCAAAAGATTTTCACCGCGTTCAAAATCGTCGATGGCTTCTTCAAATATTAAATCAATAGCACCTTCTGCATTAATTATTCTCATATCTCCGCGAGTTTCAACAACTGCCATCTCTGCATTTTGCAAGACCTCATTGCATTTATCTTCTAAAATCAGGATTTTTCTTTTAAGTTCAGCTATTTCATCTTTATATTTTTGTTCTCGGTCGTGTTGCATTGTTAATCATTATTATTTTGTTCAATATATTCTTTATATGTTTTTTCAATTTTTGTAAGCTTCCTGTCTATTGAAAACATATACATACCAATTCCGAAAATAATAATTAGCACTATAGTAAGCACAATGAATATCGAATTATCGTGAAAAAATTGTTCCATATTATTCCTCCACACTTTTCTTTATTATGTTTGTCCTATAATTCACATTTAGCATCCAGAAGAAAATCAGAGTAAAACCAATTACGCACAATGAAAACGAAAACATTAATGATGAATCAAGCATTCCTTTTTGTGTGCTTAATATTGGTCCGCTCATTCCTCCGCCTTGCGAACCTGGATGAAGCCCTGCTGTTATCCTTGGTAGTACAAATACAAGGAAAGGTACTGTAACGAAAGCTATTATTGAATATACAGCCGATGCTTTTGCCCTAATATCCTCTCGTTCAATGCTTCCACGTAAAGCAAAATATGCGAAATATATCAATAATAGTATAAAAATCGATGTTTCTCTCGGGTCCCAATTCCAAAAGCTTCCCCAATTGAATTTTGCCCAAACCGAACCCGAAACAGTAGCAAGAATAGCAAAAAGCGTCCCTAACGAAGCAGATGTTGCCGCCATCACATCATCATTTATTTCTTTCCTTCTTAAATACTTCGCCGCAAAAAACATTGAAATAAAATATGCCAATACTGCTATCCAAGCCATTGGAACGTGAAAGTTCAAAATTTTTATCCTATCATCTAATGATAAAACATACGGATAACTAATCCACGGCTTTGACTGAACGATTTCCTTCAACAACAATCTGTTTTCTTCCAAAATCTGAACTTTTATTATCCAATGATTTGATTTTTTCAAGACTTCTAAGTTCTTTTCATTCACAAATAATTTGTGTGGCTTATCAACAAAACTATTTGTTCCATAAATCTCTATGAAATTCCTACTATCTTCTTCATAAACAGTGTGTTCTTTGATGAAAATTTCTGTTGGAATTGGCATATTGTTTATATACGGTGCAATTTCGTCAATCTCTGATATTGATGCAGCAACACGTGGATACAAAGTGAGGATTGCCCCGGAAATTAATATCGCTATTGTTAATAATTTCCAAATAAATGGTTTTTCTTGCTTTAAACCTTTGTAAAATCCAATCAAGATAGCTAAACTAAATCCGCTTAATATTACTAATAATTTCATAACATATAAGAATGAGTATTAATACAAAATTAATTTATCTTAATTCTTAATATTTTCCAAATAATATTTACAGTATTGCGAAATAACACATTCATTGCATTTAGGATTTCTCGCCGTGCATACTTTTCGACCATGACTAATAAAATAATGAGTAAATATTACCCATTTTTCTTTTGGGATTAGTTCCATAAGTTTTCTTTCAATAACTTCAGCATTTTTTGTCGATACAAATCCCAATCTGTTGCTTATCTTAATTACATGTGTATCTACAACTATTGCTGGAACGTTATAGCAGTGCCCAAGTACTACATTAGCAGTTTTTCGTCCTACTCCGGGCAATTTTATTAATTCTTCCAACTGAGAAGGCACTTCTCCGTTATATTGTTTCAATATCATTTCGCTCATCTCTTTTATATGCTTTGCTTTTGCTTTATAATATCCGGTCGAGAAAATCTCTTTCTCTAACTTCTCAATCGGAACATTTACGTAATCTTCTGGTTTCTTATATTTTTCAAATAGTGATGGAGTAACCTTGTTCACTCTTTCATCTGTGCATTGAGCAGATAATATTGTGGCAATTAATAATTCGAATGGATTAGAAAAATTCAACTGTATTTTAACATTCGGATATTCATTCGATAAAATATCTAATATTTTTGACATTCTCTGTTTTTCATTCATAATCTACTTGAATTTCTTTATTAAAAAAAAATAACTCAATAATTTTGCTTAAACGAATTGGTGAAAAAAATATGAAAAGATTTTTCTTTATCCTGATAATTTTATTATGCAATACATTTTTATACTGCGGTACTTTTATTGATACAGTCTATTCATTTGTTCCTGGTTCAGGGCAAAACGCTGGGCAATCATCAGAATATTTCCCGAATAATATTTTTGGTGCTCCATCTGGCAATGCTTCTTGGACTATACCGGAATCACGTCCCGAAGAACTATGTTCTATTGGCATTGGAGGTGAAATTATTGTTGGAATAAAAAATGGTGTTATTCGAAATGGGGAAGGGGTTGATTTTGTGATCTTTGAAAATGCTTTTCAGAGGCTAATAGATAATAAAATTTTCGCAGAACCTGCTATTGTATCTGTCAGTCAGGATGGAGTTAATTTTATTACTTTCCCTTATAACGAATGGAC
>JAOAGZ010000080.1 GCA_026415495.1 Eximiradius proteiniborus
GCGAGAGGGTGGAGATGTGGATATGTATTTTGAAGGGAAGCCGACGCAGGTGAAACAGACGGAATCGCAAAGGGTTGGTGTGCTGAGAGATTTGGCAAGAAAAGGGAGCAAGCAAGCGGATGTTGTGGTAATTGCCTACAGTGGGCATCCGATGGAGGAGAGGGAGATGGAGAGCGTTAGAAGATGGAAAAAGGGCTATCCTAATAAAAAAATATATTTGTATAACAGTATTATTAACAAACTTAAGGAGATTTAAAATGGGGTTTTATGAGGATTATCTTGAAAAAATAAAAGAGATGGAAGAAGAGGGAGAATGGAATAAAGAGACGGCATTTTATGCTTGCGGGTGGATTGATCAGATGTGTATCGAAGGGCATTTAACACATGAAGAAGCGGATAAACTAATAGAGAAAATACCTATAACGAAAGAGGAACTGAGAAAGGTAAACTGGTGAAATAGGCTGAAGACGGGGGTTTGATTATTTTTACGGGATGGGAACCTTCGGAAGGGTTGGGGTGCTGAGTGATTTGGCAAGAAAAGGGAGCAAGCAAGCGGATTTTCTTTTTTACTTAAATTATTTTATTTAATTTTGTACTTTGTTTAATTAATGGTATTCAATTCTATGAGAATTTCAGAAAAAGTTACTTGGATTGGGAAAATTGATTGGGAACTTCGCAAATTTCACGGGGAACAACTTTCTACTTACAAAGGGAGTTCATATAATTCTTATCTTATAAAGGATAAAAAAATTGCTGTTATTGATACTGTTTGGAAGCCTTATTCAGAGGAATTTATTGAAAATTTAAGACAACAAGTTGAAATAGATAAAATCGATTACATTATTGTTACTCATGCTGAACCAGACCATAGTGGTGCTTTGCCATTACTTGTCGAGCAAGCTACAAATGCAAAAATAATTTGTACTGCGAATGGTGCCAAGTCAATAAAAGGATACTATCACAAAGACTGGAATTTTCAAACAGTTAAATCAGGTGATAAAATTTCTCTTGGCAAAAGTGAGCTGACATTTATTGAAGCTCCAATGTTACATTGGCCCGATACTATGATGTGTTTTCTTAATGGAGACAACATATTATTTTCATCGGATATTTTCGGGCAGCACTATGCTTCTTATGAATTATTTGACGGTAAAGTTTACGACAAAGATATTTTATATTATGAAGCATTGAAGTATTTCGCGAATATTATAGCACCTTTTGCAAAGAAAACGATAAAGAAATTAGAAGAACTTAAATCGTTAAACTTACCGATTAGTATGATCGCGACTGCACACGGTATTATCTGGCGTGAAGATATAAACACCATAATTAATAAATACTTTGATTGGTCTAATGGATATAAAGAAAATCAAATTACGATAGTTTACGATACAATGTATGATAGTACCCGAATAATGGCAGAAAGTATTGCCGAAGGAATAAAGTCAGTTGATAAAGATTGTATTGTGAAAATTTTCAATTCTGCACGTTCGGATAATAGTGATATAATAACAGAAGTTTTTCGTTCTAAAGCAATATTGATAGGTTCTCCTACATATAATAATGGAATTTTGAATTCAACAGCTGCAATTCTTGAGGAAATAAAAGGATTATCTCTTGAAGGAAAAAAGGCAGCTTCGTTTGGTTCTTATGGATGGAGTCCTGCAAATGTAAAGATTATTAATGAATTTCTTCAAAATTCTGGTTTTGAATTATTTGAGGAAAATGCTAAAACACAATGGTTGCCTAATCAAGATGAAATACAAAAATTAAAGCAATTTGGGCAAAAATTTGCTGAATTTGTTGGAAAGTGATAATAGATGAGCAGTAGTATAAGCGTTGAAATTTATGAACCTTCGAAGAAAGGGGAATGGGAGGATTTTGTTGAGAAATCTAATAATGGGACTATGTTCCATTTACAAACTTTTCTTGATTATCACACTCCGGGTAAATTTGATTTTACAAGCTTTATGTTTAGAAAAAATGGCAAATTAATAGCAGTTCTCCCCGGTGGATTCAAAGAACAGGGAAAAATATTTTGGTCGCCAGTGGGAGCCAGCTATGGTTCATTTGTTACAGACGATTTGCCTTTTTCTGAATGCCTTGAATTAGTTGATACTTTTATGGATTATTGTGTTAAAAACAGTATTAACGAGATTTTCCTTATTCCTCCTCCAATAGTATATTCGAAAAATATTTCGCAACACATTGAATATGCTATGCTTTATAGAAAATTCGATTTTGAGCTTCATTATATTTCTCACGCAATTGACTTAAAATACGGAAAAGATACTTTTTTGCATTACGATAAAACTGCTCGTAAAACAATTAGAAAAATACTGCGTGATAATCGGATTTACATAAGAGAAAGCAACAATTATGAAGCTTTTAATCAAATTTTACTGAAAAACAAAGCAAAATTTAATGTGAAGCCTACTCATACTCTTGAAGATATGATTAAACTTGCCGAATTGCTTCCGGACAAAGTGCGTTTAAATATAGTTTATCATAAAGATACACCAATTGCAGGTTCCTGGCTGTTTTTCTGTAATAGTAAAGTTGTCCTGTGTTTTTATAATATGTTGCTATACGAATATGAATATTTAAAACCAGTCTATTTGATAATGCATCACACTGTTGAAAAGGCAATCGAGGAAGGTTATCAGTGGGTTGATATTGGCGTTTCCCAAGATACTTCTGCTTCCGACCCGATGACACCTTCAATAAGCTTGATAGATTTTAAAGAACGTTTTTTTGCCCGAGGAATATTAAGAAGCACTTATCATTATAAATTTTCGGATTAGTTAATGCAGTCGAATGTCTGCTTAATTACATTTTCTAATTTAATTAGCGACGGACGCAGTCTCAATGCTCTTCGAGCTGTTTCTAAAGTTTCAAATGTTGTTTGTTTTTCTTTAACTTCTGAAAGTGAACTTCAAAAAATTTTACTTCCCAATAATGTAAAACATTTTTCAGTTGATGCTTCTAATAAAAGATTAATTTTTAACTGGCGTTTTTTTATTAATTACGTTAAAGAGACATTTCGCCGCAATAAATTAGATAAATATATTTTTTGGGCTTGCGATTTATATTCTTTAGGTACGATTTATAAAATTGCCCGAAAAGATGATTATGTAATATATGATTCGCGTGAAATATATTCTGCTCTTGCAAATCTTTCAGGTTTCCCGTTAAAACAAAAAATATTGTCGTTTTTAGAAAAGAAATGGGTCAAAATAGTAAATCATTTTGTCGTTTCAGGCGACTTAGATGCTGAATATTTAAGAAGTTACTTTAAAACTGATAAGTTGTTCACTATTCTTTATAACGTCCCACCTTATAAAGAATATTTTACTTCAAATATTATTAAAGAGAAATATCCATTTTTAAAAAATTATGTCGTTTTGTTATATCAGGGGGCTGTTCATCAAGGACGGGGAATTTCTCCTATATTAGACTTTATTGAAAATCAAGAGAAATATGCATTTGTTGTGTTGGGTGATGGATTATTTCTAAATGAAGCAAAAATAATTGCTCAGAACAAGGGTATATTAGATAGAATAGTTTTTGCTGGCAAAATACCATATGAAGAACTCCATCAATGGACTTGTTCTGCTGATATTGGAGTGAATTTAATCGAACCAATTAGCTTCTCCTATAGTTTGGCTCTTCCTAATAAAATGTTTGAATATGCAATGGCTGGACTTCCACAAATTGCATCATCACTTCCAGCAATGCAAAGATTTATTAATCAATATAATATCGGTGTTACTATAAAAGATTTCACACCAAATTCAATTAAAAACGCAATAGATAAAATTATTGATGATTATGAGTATTACAAGCATAATTCTCTTCAATTTGCCAAAAATTATAATTACAACACAGAAGAAAAGAAAATACAAAAATTATTAGCCACAATTTAATTCCTGTTTTTACTCTTACATTTGATTCTTTTCAGAAGACAAACAAGCGTAATTAATAATATTTTGCTCTAATCGTTTAATCTTTAGAAATTTATGAGTAATAATATGTCTATTGAAAACTTGCTTCAAAATCGTATCCTTGTTCTCGATGGTGCAATGGGAACAATGATCCAGCGGTATAAATTATCGGAAAATGATTTCCGTGGCGATCGTTTTGCTGCTCATAATAAATTTCTTAAAGGTTGTAATGACGTACTTAATCTGACAAAACCTGAATTGATTGAAGAAATTCATTATCAATATCTTGTTGCAGGGGCAGATATTATTGAGACAAACACGTTCAATTCTACGAACATATCACTTGCTGACTATGATTTGCAAGATTACGTTTATGAAATTAATTATAATGCAGCGAAATTGGCTCGAAAGGTTGCAGACAGGTTTTCAAAATCTGAATATAAATTTGTTGCTGGAAGTATAGGACCAACAAACAAAACACTATCAATTTCTCCGGATGTAAATAATCCTTCATTCCGCAGTGTTAGCTTTGTTCAAATGGTCAATTCATACAAAGAACAGATAAACGGATTAATGGATGGTGGGTGTGATATTCTGCTTGTGGAAACTGTGTTCGATACTCTTAATGCAAAGGCTGCATTGTTTGCAATTCAAAGTGTTTTCGAAGAAACAAAGAGAAAGCTACCTGTTATGCTTTCAGTAACAATTGCAGATGCATCAGGCAGAACGTTATCAGGTCAAACTCTTGATGCTTTCCTTATTTCTATTAGTCATTTTCCTTTGCTATCGATTGGCTTGAATTGTGCGCTTGGTGCAAAGGAAATGTATCCTCTGATTTTGGACTTGTCCTATAGAACTTATCTTTTCATTTCTGCATATCCTAATGCCGGATTGCCAAATCAATTCGGACAATATGATGAGACTCCTGAAAGTATGGGTGAATGGATTAAATTATTTATCGATGAGGGCTTAGTAAATATAGTCGGTGGATGCTGCGGAACCACACCTGATTATATTAAAGTTTTTAAAGAAGCTACATTTGGAAAAACACCACGTAAACCGATTGGTTTTTCAAGAAAAACCCGGTTATCAGGGCTTGAACCACTTACTATTGAAAAAGATAGTAATTTTATCAATATTGGTGAAAGAACGAATGTAGCTGGTTCTGCCAAATTTGCAAAATTAATAAAAGAAAAAAAGTATGATGAAGCTCTATCGATAGCACGTCAGCAAATAGAAAATGGTGCACAAATAATTGACATTAATTTTGACGATGCACTATTAGATGCAAAGCAGGAAATGGAGATTTTTCTAAGAACTATTGCTGCCGAACCAGATATTGCAAAAGTTCCGTTTATGATTGATAGTTCAAAATGGGACGTTATTGAAACTGCTTTGCAAAATATTCAAGGCAAAGCAATTGTGAATTCTATTAGTTTGAAAGAGGGTG
The DNA here is from genome assembly GCA_026415495.1 of Eximiradius proteiniborus. GTDB lineage: Bacteria > Bacteroidota > Ignavibacteria > Kapaibacteriales > UBA2268 > JAKIZO01. The sequence goes on from JAOAGZ010000080.1 coordinate 5,395, forward strand.
AAGCGATATTTCTCGAAAAAGCAGAACTTATTCGCAAATATGGTGCTGCAACAGTTGTGATGGCGTTCGACGAAAAAGGGCAGGCTACTGATTTTCAGAGAAAGATTGATATTTGTAATCGGGCTTATAAATTGCTTACAGAAAAAATTGACTTTCCACCGGAAGATATTGTATTCGATTGCAATATTCTTACGATTGGAACAGGTATTCCTGAGCATAATAATTATGCTGTAGAATTTATTCGTGCAGTTGAATGGATTAAGAAGAATTTACCATATTGCAAAACAAGCGGTGGAATTAGTAATTTATCCTTTGCTTTTAGAGGCAACAACTTAATTCGTGAAGCTTTGCACTCTGTATTTCTTTACCACGCAGTAAATGCTGGTTTGGATATGGGAATTGTTAATGCAGGAGCATTGCCTATTTACGAC
>JAOAGZ010000081.1 GCA_026415495.1 Eximiradius proteiniborus
GTTCTTCAATGCGGCAAACTTGGAAATTGATGCCGTTGCTGCAATTGCCGATGGTTCAGAAAAACCAAGTGCAGAAAAAATCTTATTCGTTGATTTTATTGGTGGAACAAAAGCCACGCTATCGCTTCGCACAGCTTCCTTGATTGCCAGAGCAGATTTCATTTCGTTGCGTGCTTCTTGGTCTGTTGCAAGAAGAGCAAATAGTTCGCTTTCTTGCACGGGGGGCAGTTCCCCGTCTAAATATTCATATATTATTTGATATTTTTCTTCCATCACTTAACCTCATCAATTTCTTGTCAAATCTTTTAAATATGGCGACAAAATTTCTTTAATTTTTTGCTTTGCTCTAAATGCACGTGTTTTTGCATTGGCAGGTGATATATTTAATATTTCTGCTATTTCACTGTACTGCATCCCTGCATATTCTTTTAAAATGAATACTTCGCGATATTCATCTTCAAGCAATTCTAAAGCTCGGGTTATCAAATCCAATAATTCCTTCGATTCATAATTATCTTGATAAAATAAATTTCTCGCTTCTTCTACCGGCACCCCAATTTTCCTATCGCGTTTGTAGTTCAAACACAAATTTCTTGCTATTGTTATCAAAAAACCTGGAACATTCAACTCTTTATGATTATCCTTTACATTTTGGTAAAATCGAATAAATGTCTCTTGGAAAATATCTTCGGCAACATCAGGATTATTGATTACTCTATAGCAGTATGCGTGCACTTGTGATGAATAGCGATTATATAATTCACTAAATGCCTTTTCTGCCTCCTTCTGGTCGTGCCTGAGCAGAAAGACAAGTTCCCTGTCGCTATATGTTTTATATTTCGAACTCACATACCGAACATAATTGTATTGAATTTAATCAAATTACACTCAACTGATTAATTCGTTTCAAATTGTAATTAATTGTCAATATTTTTTTGTTTGTTACAATATATCTGTGGTTAAATAATAAGTCGAAGAGACATATACACATTATTATTGTTTTTTCAAAACAAAAAACTCCGCTATTTCTTTTAGCGGAGTTTAGTATTATCAACATTTACACAACTTAATTTGTCGAAATATCTGTATCATAGAACGTCTTTTCTTCTGCATTGGCAACTACTGTATTCGAATTCTCATCATCTGTTGCTACACTTTCAACTCTGAAAACAATAGCGTCTTTCTTTTCATTTAATTCGCCAATGGCTTTTGCACCGGTTTTTAAATTTCCTTTTAATATCTCTTCTGCTAACTCATCTTCTACATATCTTTGCAATGCACGACGCAACGGACGAGCACCGAATTTTTCATCGAAACCTTTATCGACAAGAAAATCTTTTGCTTCACTTGTCAGCTCAAGGTCAATTCGATTAACCTTCAATCGCTCCATTAATCTTCTTAATTGAATATCTATAATTCCATAAATATGCTTACGTTCTAACTTACGGAAGATAATGAAATCATCAATTCTGTTGATAAACTCAGGATTAAACAAACGTCTGACTGATTCCTCAATCGTAGATTTTACGTTCTCGTATTCATTTTCAGCTGTTTTCTCAACAAATCCTAATCTGCCTCCTTCCTTTAAATCACGGGTCCCAACATTGGAAGTCATTATTATCACAGTATTTTTGAAATCAACTTTCCGTCCTAATCCATCTGTAAGAATACCATCATCAAACACTTGAAGTAAAATATTGAATACATCTGGATGTGCCTTCTCTATTTCATCAAGCAATATTATTGAATATGGCTTCCTGCGAACTTTTTCTGTAAGCTGACCTCCTTCTTCGTATCCAACATATCCCGGAGGTGCACCTACCAGACGGGAAACTGTGTGCTTCTCCATATACTCGCTCATATCAATGCGAATCAGAGCGTCTTCGTTGTCGAACATCACGCGCGCAAGGGCTTTTGCCAATTCAGTTTTGCCCACACCTGTTGGTCCAAGAAACATAAATGAACCAATCGGACGAGATGGATCTTTCAGTCCTGCACGAGCTCTGCGAATTGCTTTAGATAAGTGCTCTATTGCTTCGTCTTGCCCGACAACCATTGCCTTCAACTCATCAGAAAGCTTCAGCAACTTGTTTGATTCGCTTTCTGCAATTTTATTTACAGGGATTCCGGTCATCATTGCAACAACATCTGCAATATCGTCTTCTGTAACTGGGAAAACTCGTTCCGAAGATTCATTTTCCCACTTGTTTTTTTCTATTTCAAGCTCGTTTAGCAAATTTTTCTCAATATCACGCAACCGTGCAGCTTCTTCGAAGTTCTGCTGCTTTACAACTTGCGTTTTTTCATTCCGAACTTGCTCAATCTTTTCTTCTATTTCAATAATATGCTTTGGAACTACAATATTAGCAAGATGAACTCTTGCCCCTGCTTCATCCATTACATCGATTGCTTTATCCGGAAACATCCTATCTGTAATGTATCTTTCTGCAAGCCGAACACAAGCTTGAATTGCTTCGTCTGAATAAATCACATTGTGATGAGCCTCGTATCTGTCTTTTATATTATTCAATATTTGTAAAGTTTCGTCAATTGATGGCTCATCCACTAATATTTTCTGGAAACGACGTTCTAATGCTCCATCTTTTTCAATATATTGCCGGTACTCATCAAGTGTAGTTGCACCAATACATTGAATATCTCCTCGAGCCAGAGCAGGCTTAAACATATTTGAAGCATCAAGCGAACCGCTTGCACTTCCAGCACCGACAATTGTATGTAATTCATCTATAAACAATATCACATCTTTTGCTTTTTCAAGCTCATTGAGTATTGCCTTCATTCTTTCTTCGAATTGTCCGCGATATTTGGTGCCTGCAACAATCGAAGCTAAATCAAGCGTTACTATTCGCTTATCGAACAATGCCCGCGAAACTTTTTTCTGCACTATTCTCAATGCAAGCCCTTCCACAATTGCCGTTTTGCCAACACCCGGTTCGCCAATAAGTACCGGGTTGTTCTTTTTACGTCTCGATAATACTTGCGATACTCTCTCAATTTCTTTCAAACGCCCCACTACTGGATCTAACTTACCTTCTGTTGCAAGCTTTGTTAGGTCTCTGCCAAAATTATCCAGAACAGGTGTTTTAACCTTTTCTTTTGGTTTAGGTGTTTGCGGTATATTTCTTTGCGAATATTCCTGCTTCATTGTTCCTCCTGAAAGAAAATTGTCCAACTCTCGGCGAGCGCTATCGTAACTGACAGAAAATTGCGATAGTATTTGAGCCGCAATATTTTCTTCATCCCGCAGTAACGATAGCAACAAATGCTCAGTTCCAATTACATCCGATTTATACAACCTTGCTTCAAGCAATGTAATTTTCAACACTTTTTCGGCTTGCTTCGTTAGTGGAATATTTCCGATTGTCATTGTCGCATTACCTGTGCGAACTGTATCCTCAATCGTTTTCTTCAATTGAAACAAATCAACATTCAGATTTTTCAGCATTTTTACTGCAAGACCTTCGCCTTCACGAATTATCCCAAGCAGCAGATGCTCTGTGCCAATATAATCGTGTCCCAAGCGTATAGCTTCCTCACGACTTAAGCGTATTACTTCGTTTACTCTATTCGAGAAATTTGCTTCCATCTTTTCCTCTTTTTTATTTTATTTCGTTATTCACATAGACATAGACGTTTTTTCAATTTTTTTATTTATCTTCACATATCCTTTTTCTATTCAACATTATTATCGTCATTTCTTTAAATTTTTTAATTTGACTAAAAATTACTATTTTAAATTGCAAAAATAATCATAAATGACAATATAATATGAATTTGAATGAAATTACACAACCAATTAAACGCGAATTAGATGATTTTAACAAGTTTTTTAAATCGAATTTAAAAACGAACGTTCCACTGCTCAATTTAATTATAAGATATTTGACTTATAAAAAAGGCAAGCAGGTGCGTCCTGCGCTTGTTATGCTTTCGGCTTCCCTCTGTGGTGGAATTAATACTCGCACATATATCGGTGCTTCATTAGTGGAAATGCTTCATACTGCTACCCTTGTTCACGATGATGTTGTCGATGATGCTGATGAGCGTAGGGGAATTGCTTCTATAAACAAAAAATGGAACAACAAAATTGCTGTTCTAATGGGTGACTATTTGCTTTCTAAGGGGTTGCTAACTGCCATCGACAACAAAGAATTCGCATTCTTAGAAATAATTTCTCGTGCTGTTCGATTAATGAGCGAGGGCGAGCTTCTTGCTATTGAGAAAAGTCGAACTCTTCGCGTTACCGAAGATGATTATTTCAAAATTATTAATGCTAAAACTGCATCTCTGCTGAGTGTTTGCTGTGAAATCGGGGCTTTTTCAGCAACTGACGACAAAAATGCTCAAAATCTTCTACGTGATTATGGCACTTTCTGCGGTCTTGCTTTCCAAATTCGGGACGATATTTTTGATTTTACCTCCTCAAATTCAGATATTGGTAAACCTGTCGGAAATGATTTGAAAGAAAAGAAAATCACATTACCACTTATTTTTACTTTAGCAAACATAAGCACAGATAAAGCAAAAGATATTATTTCTGCAATTAAAAAGGGGAATTTAAGCAAGAAAAAAATTCGTGAGATTTTTGATTTAATTATCCAAGCTGGTGGCATTGAATATTCTCGCAAAATTGCATACAATTACTCAGAAAAAGCAAAACTGTGCTTAAAAGATTTTCCCGATTCAGATGCAAAAAAATCTTTGCTAAATTTTGCTGAATTTGTTGTAACAAGAGATTTCTAATATGGCAAAAATTTCACCTTTTTTTGCTCTCGATGCAGTTGAACTTTTCGAAAATGGCAACTATGATGATGCTATTGCATTGTGTATTGAAGGTATAGAGCAATTCCCTGATTATCTTACCGGCTATGTTACTATTATTGATTTATTTATTAAAATTGGTAACTCCCAAAAAGCTAAGGAATACTTAGATAAATTCAAACTGATTTCAAATAATTACAAGAATTACAAGCAAATTTCTGAATTTGAAGAAATACTCCTTTCTCTTGAACAAGTTCAAGATACTTCAATCACAGATGAAAATAAAATAATTCCTGGTATTGAACAAGCCATCGAAGAAAATACACTAAACAATATCCTCGAAGCCTATCAAACTGAATTAGAGGACAATCAAGATAATGAACTTGAATTAGTTGATAACAAGGATAATAGTTTCGATGAAATAACTGCTAACCAATCTGAACTTCAAACTGAAATAGAACTAATTGATTCTATTTCAAATGAGCTTGAAATATCCGGAATCCAACAGGGCCTTGAAGAATTATCTTCTGCTTTAACATTTAAAGTAAATAATCAGGACGAGTCCCTTGAAGATAATCTTATTCAAGAACCAGATGTTGAGGTTGATCTCAAAATTTCTGATAATGCCCCTCTGAAATCGATAAATTTGCCGAAAGGTTTTCTCAAAGCTTTTGCAACTACAATAATTCCTGCCGATTACCATCCTTCTATAAATGTTGAAAACAAACTATTGATTGATGGGCTTTTCGACTATCTTTTCTATGACTTTTCGTCCAACAAACAGTATTCAAATTTAGAAATTGAAGCAAACTTCAACATTAATTCAATAATTTCTAAATATGAAAAAAAATCAAATCAAGAAGATGAAATACAAAAATTAGCTGAAAGAATTTCAAACGTTAGTAAAATTGAAATCTCTGAACCAATTGAAGATGAAATTGAAGATGAATCCGTAGATTACATTCCTCCCGCC
>JAOAGZ010000082.1 GCA_026415495.1 Eximiradius proteiniborus
ATAGTTACAGCATTGTTGAAGCGGTTGATTTCGCCAAATACTTCGCCAGTAACTACATCAACTACTTTGTATGCATCTTTACCGTTTTCAATTGAAACAGTAAGAGGATATTTAACGCCCTGAACGCGAACAACACCTTCGTTTTCTGTTGTCAGGTAGCTGTTGTTAGCAAAGCGAACATCGAACATTTCTGCAAGTGGTGCAGGTGGAAGTTCAAATGTATTGCCGCTGATTGCTAAATCGTTTGATAAGTATAATGTTCCGAAGTTGTTTTCGCTGTCTTTGATGTTCAATACAGCTGAATTTGCAAGAACTGACTTCTTAACAACTGAACCATCGATTGAGTTAAGTTTGAAGCCAAAACGCAAGTTCTGAGGAACATTAACTTTCAGGTAACCAGTTGTATTAACTTTAATCCAGTATCCAAGACCTGGAAGAATTTCGGATACTTCTTTATAACCTCTGTTAGTTTCGTATGCCCACACACCATATTGGCGAGTGAAGTTTACATCTGGTGCATCCTGACCAGCGCTCAAAGCATCAAATCTAATGTAGTCAATACCCAATGGAACAGAAACTGAACCAATTGTGTTCCAGCCGGTGTATAGACGAATACCGTTGAATGGAGCAACATTCTTATCAAGGTCGTAGATGAATGTGCCAGGGAATTTAGTATCAACGATTGAATCGTATTTTACAAAGTAGCCAATACCTGGTTGCAAAATACCATCCGGAGGAGTTTGATATTGGTTCTGAGTGAACAATATTGGAATATTGATTGCATTCTTATAGAAGTTCGAATAGTATGGATTTACCGGACGAACAGGCATTGATAGCAAGTTCCATCCTTTCTTAATGATAGGTTCGCCAGCTTTATTTACATAATCAACAACAGTTGGCAATGTGTATTCAATCACAAATTCTTTAACTCTTGGGTCAAGAATTGTGAATGAGAATTTACCATCGCCCAATGGAGTTGCTTCACGCATATTAACTGCCGGGAAGTAATATCCATTTTGTCTGTCGTGAATATAGAGCTGAGCACCTGGATAGAAGTCAGTAGTATCCCAGGTTAAAATAACCGGATAACCGTTGTTTGGCTCAAACTTGCAATAGAAAATGTGTGATTTGGCAGTGTAGTTGAAATCACGAATATCGCGGGAGTTCGAACGGCGTTGAGCTTCGTTTGCAGCAAAATCCCAGAAACCATTCGGATATTTTGTAGCCAATGTTGGATTTACAGGGAACCAACGAGCATCAAATATTGCGTTGCCTTGTGGATCCTGACCCAATGGCCATTCGTATGGGCATTCGCCATAAAGTGTATCAATTTCGTCAGAAGCACGTGTGCCAGTGCCGAAAATCAACAGTTTGCTTTCGCCTTTGCTGTTTGATACATTAAGTTTGATACCAGGAACAATATTTGTTTTAACAAGCGGCTCAACCGGAGTTTTGAAGAGAATAAAGTTTACTTCTAATTTAGTTGGGTTTTCGTCAATGTAAGGAGTAGTGAATGTAATATGACCAGTATAGAGCCCTTCTTTTTCATTGTCCACAGGTGATGTAGTAAGTTTCGAAGGATCGCAATCTACTAACAAGAAGATTTCACCATCAGGACCAATTGGCTGACCTTTTGGATCTTTGAAATCTTGTGAACCAAGAATTCCAAAGTCTATGTAATTGATAAAGCCTTTTCTTGTAAGCTGAGGAATTGGGTTTTTCGAAATTGAACCAACTGTTACAGTCTGGAAGTTCAACCAAGGTTGGTCTGATTCTACTACGATGTCTTGAATACGAGTTTTCGAAAGTGCGTCAGGAATTCTAACGCGAACGATTCTTTGAGCACGGCGTGGTTGAATATCAGCATTATCAACTGTAAGTGGAGTGTATATTTTCCAGTAGCCGCTGCCCATCTTCATTACAGAGTCGCTGGATGTTGGGCTTGTGCTTTGAACAACACCAGGACCTGGCATAAAGCGGAATTCAGGAATTTTTTCGAAAATAGTAACCCAAATTGAACCTGGGATATATCTTTCAGGATATGTTTGCCAATCGATAACAGCAGCTGGAAGGTTATCGTTGCGCATACCTGTCAAGCCAGTAATAGGCAACTGGTTTGTAGTTGTTCCTTCACTGTTTGTGAAAGCAAGCGATGTCGGAGTGCAAGGGAAGTTGTTAACATTGAATACGTATTCACGAATGTTAATGCCATTGTATTTAATAACGTCTGCGTTAATGTAGATTGGAGTGTTTACCGGCAGGTTAGGATTTTCTTTGTCCACCAACACTTCAAATACTACATAAAGCAATACATTATATTTGCGATTTGCAACAGTTGTTGCTGGGAGTGGTGTTGTCGAAGCGCCAACGATTTTGAATTTTTTACCAACAGAAGGGATTGGGTCTGTGCCTTTTCTTGTTGGGAAAAGATTTTTTGTATAGTTGGTATCAGGCAAAACGAATGTCTGGAAATTGAAGTTTTTAGCAAGAGGCTCTACATATGGTAAGAACCTCTTGTCGTTTCTTGCCTGAGCTTCTTGAGCAGTCACAGGGTGATGAGTTTGAATACCAACTGCTCTGAAAGCATTACCATTATACGAAATTGAAAACTCAAAACTTTTGATAGGAGCAAAAGTTTGATCTGTTACTTCTATAAATACTGGCAAAAGGAATTCACGCTTCGATGTTGATGAAGGCGGAATCCAAATTCTGCCATCGGGATACCAAGCTGTATTGTAACCGCTCAAATCGCCGGTTAAATTCAGCTGTGGTATAATTACATCGCATTGAGCCTGTGCTTCAACATATGTTGTAAGTCCCAAGACTACAACTAATATGCCGAGTAGCATTCGACTTACCCTGCGAGTTAATAAGAGTTTATTCATGATACCCCCAAATTAATAAATTAATATTTTATTAGATTTTTTATAATTTTCTCTGCTTTACTATCTATTTCAACTATATAGATACCGCGTGCAAATTTTTCAGCATTTATCCGTATGTGTTTTTCGTATGTATTTTCTAAATATATCATTTTACCGTTTATATCATACACTTTAACAATTTTTTCGTTTTCTTTGTCCGTTCTTACTGTTATGCAATCACAATTCCTGCTATAATACACAAAAGTTTCGCTATCTTTTTCGACTACCGTCGTGGTGTCTGCAATATCTGATACAAGCACCAGATTATTGATTTCATATCGAGTAATGCAATCGCAGTCGCCAACTATTGCATTATCAATAGAAATAATCCCACTGTATTTGCCAATATCGCTATTGTTCATTATTTCAACAATCAATGTATCATTAAGCACTTGATTATTTACTGAAATATCAATGTTTATCAAACCGCCTTCGTCCGAAATTTTGTTGATAACAATATTATCGTTCATCGGCTCAACTTTTGATATTTCGAAAGAACTGCTATTTTTCTTTAAATCCAGTTTCACATTGCTAACTTTTTTTCCGTTGCTATTTAGAATTAGCTTTGTTTCTTTTGCACCCTGTGCGTCGAAGTTTAATTGATTATCGCTAAATAACGCGATCAATTTTCTATCTGGTTTATCTGCGATAATTGCCTCGACTGTTGCCTGCTGTGGTTCAACGATATTCTTCTTGAATTCTTCGGTAAATGCGATGTAAGACAAAGTTACTGCCGAAGAATCATCACAATCGCCAAGCCATTCGCCTTGAATTGCAAGCAATGGCAAATCGCCTTCCACAGGTTCAAGAAACGGATTTAAATGACCAGCAGTTCCATAGATAGCGCTATCGGCTGCCGAAATTGTAAATTGCTTTATTTCAAAGAACTCAGACAAAGTACCAATGGTACTGACAAAATTAAATTTGATTTTCGAAGGGTCATACTTTATTTCGAAATTATATCCGAACAAAGAATCTGCCTTCGTAATCTTACCAACTGTCAAAAGAACTAATACTTCGTAACTGTTAATGTCTCCGCATACATCTATTTTCTTAACGCTTTGAAGCGTTGGTGTTATCGTGTTATTTTGGGCTGCCAGGCTGCTGAGCATCGTTACAATCAGCAGCCCGACGCCGCAAATTCTTTTTAGCATTATCTCGAAACAACGACTTTATTTGAAACAGTGCTGCCATTACCAGTTAAGCGGTAAATATAAACGCCGTTTCCTACTTTCTTGCCAGCTTCGTCTGTCAAGTTCCAGTCGAATGAATATTGTCCAGCTTTGAGTGAACCTTTGTGCAATACTTTAACCAAGTTGCCTTGTGCATCAAAGATTGCTAATTCGTAGTTGCTGGAGTTGTCGATGCTAACAGCAATATTAGTTGTTGAGTTTGCAGGGTTTGGATATGCAGACATAACAAATTCTTCGCCTGCCAACCCTTCTGCAAGTTTAATTTTTACGCTTTCGATGTCGCGCTCATTAAATCTAATATTGCTTGCGTTGATTTCTTTGTTGTTTGTAGTAACTGTAACATAAGCGAATGGTTTATTAGCAGCAAATTCGCCTACGCCGCTAATTACAACATTATTTTTTCCATTCATTGCAATTACATTTTCATCGTTTGTGTTTACAGCAACAACTTCGCCGTCTAATTGGAATTTTGCACCAACTGGCCCAGCAAAATTAGCATCTAAATAGACTGGAATATTATAAGTATTTTCATTTATTCTTGTCCATTCGCCGAAACGAATCGATGCGATTTCATTATTTACTTTTCCGTATTGAGGAACAGTATCCCAAATCCAAGGCAAGTAAGGAATTCTGCCAGAGATGTAAGCAATAATCAATGCAGCATCGTATTCGTCTGCTTGGAACATAATTTGTTTGAGAGAGCTGATGTCTGTAATTCTATGCATACTATCTGCATAGTTCATTGTTCTCCAAGGAATAGTTTTTCTATTGCCTAATGTATCATAATAGAAGCGTCCATTATGATTTACATCAGCATGATATGCAGCACGGCGGCGAATTGAATCAAGAGGAACGTTAGTAGCAATTGCTCTCATCACCAAACGTGCATCGTTAATTGTTACAAAGCGATTTTGTGGTTTATTGTAGTGTGGTTCACCAGCAGCTTTCGAGAAATCAACATCACCATCGCCCCACCATTCAGCTATGTTGAAGCGTTTTTTAGCTCTGAGGAAAATCGACAATGCATTGTTTCTTGTCGGAGTCCATTCAGTAGTTTTTGATACTTCGCTAACAACTTTTATTGGGTCGTATGGTAGATATCCGCCGTTATACAAAGCGTTCATAAAGTCAGCTTTTTGCAAAAAGCCTTTGCCTTCGCCTTTGATCCCAACTGCACAGTTATTTGTGAATATTCTTTCGTCAAATCCTGGCTGACCAGTTTGCCAGTAAGGAATTTGTTCTGATCGTTTACCTACTGTTCCATAGCGGAATTCGATATCGCCTTGTGCTGAATATGGGTCAGTTGATTTATAGAGAATTAATTGGAAGTCAGCAACACTTGCTTTAAAATCTGGGAAATAGTTGATATTCAGATTTTTCCATTCGATTGTGAATTTGTCTGGTTCGCTCTTGTAGGAAATTGTAGTTGGAGCATAACCTTTGAATTTCACACTGTCTGGGCGGTAGTAGTGATCGCCCCAGAAT
>JAOAGZ010000083.1 GCA_026415495.1 Eximiradius proteiniborus
TTAGAGAGCAATTCAGGTGTGAAATTTGGCATCTTCTGCCAGACAGCCTGACGGTCTGCCTCGTTGAGCACTTCGTAATAATACATTGTGTCGCTTGTTGCACTGTCAATGGCAACCTTGATTACTGCTAAATCTTTGTCTGGTATCGTTGCTGTATCGACAGGAGTCGAAGCTGGTCTTTTGATTACAAATTTCTGCTCGCTTTCTGCCTGTGTCTTGAACTTTGCTGTAAACATAAAGAAAGTTAGCAGAAGGAATGTAATATCGACCAGTGGGGTCATGTCTATTACAAAACCTACTCTTTTCTTTTTAACTTTAGCCACTTGCAGACTCCTTTTCTGCTAATTAGAAAAATTATTTTTTAGTTTTAATAGTGAAAATTTGTGTAATGTTCAAAATTGCTTCGTCTATCATATAAACGAAATTATCAACTTTTGTTGTGAAGAAGTTATATGCAACGATTGAAATAATAGCTGCTGCAAGCCCGCCTGCTGTATTATACAATGCTTCCGAGATACCAATCGACAACTGAATTGCCGAAACAGTTCCGCTTTGTGCAAGTGCTGCGAATGCACGAATCATACCGATTGTTGTTCCCAAAAGACCAACCATTGTTGCGATTGATGCAAGTGTGGAGAGAATTACAAGGTTCTTTTCAAGTAGTGGTGTTTCGAGGTTCATTGCTTCGTCGATTGAACGTTGAACTTCGGAGATTTTCTTTTCCGGTCCGTAGTTTTCGTCGTCTTTTACTTCTTTGAAACGGGAAATTGCTGCACGAAGAACGTTAGCAATCGAACCGCGTTGTTTATCGCATTCAGCCAATGCTGCATCTAAATTGTCGTTTTCAAGATTTTTGATTACTGTGCGAATAAATGCAACAGGGTTGCCTTTGCCCTTTGCTTTGTTGATCGATAAGAAACGTTCTACTGTAAAAGTAACAGCCAAAATAAGGAATGAAATAAGTAATGCTACAAGTGGACCACCTGTGTAAACCATCCCAAGTACGTTTACTGGTTCATGTTTTGCAGCGTCCGCAAAGTTTGCTGGATTCCCCATTACAATAAAGTAAAATGCAAACGCAATTGCAATTGCTATCGAAATGGCAATTACATTAAACAGATTTTTCATAAAAAAACTCCATAATTTGTTAAAAGTTAATAAATATTATTACAACATTTTTATTGCTGATTGCAAATCATCTGCAACATTAAATACAGTTATCAGTTTTGTTATGATAAATATATTTTCGAGTGATTTATCTAAGTTGCATAAAATTATTTCGCCACCGCGTTTTGCAAAATTCGAGTGCGCAGCTATCAACACACCCAAAGCCGTTGAATTCAGATAAGTTGCTTTCTCAAAATCAATTATCAGTTTGTTTTTCTTCTCTTCGGCATATTTTTTCAATATATCGCGAAGCGCATCGGTTTCCTCGCCACCGATGAATTGCCCACGCAAATGGACTATCACTCCGCCTATCTGTTCTTCTACTTTTACCTGCGACATCTATTAACTCCTTTTATTATACGTAATTTCAAAAATAATAAAAAAAACATACTTATTATAATATTTTGTTTATCTTTGCTAATATTAAACAAAAATTAATCATTCATTATCGAATTTATTTATTCTTAATAATACCTTAATATTTATCTCACAATTAATGATACAACAAATTATTGCTTTATTTAGTTACTTGCCCCAAGCAAAATTCTTGCGTGTCCGTTGAAATCTTTAATAAATTCTATCCTGAATGCACCAAAAATCTCCTTCAGTTCCGCTTCCCTGTTCGCGGGAAGTTCGAGCAAAAAAGCCCCGCCCCGACTTAATGCAGAAGGGAAAATCCCGGCAAAGCGTCGGTAAAACGAAAGCCCATCAGCATCATCCGTTAATGCTTCTTTCGGTTCGTGGTAGAGCTCGCGTTCAAGCTGATTGTATTCTTCGAGCGAAACGTAGGGCGGATTTGAAACTATCAGGTCGTATCTCTGTTTTGGTGCTACCTTCAGAATATCCGACTGATAAAAAGTAATATTCCCTGCTTTGTTCAGCTCAGAATTTTGCTTGGCTGTTGCAATAGCCTCCGGGCTTTTTTCTATTGCGACAATTTCAGCTTCGGGAAAGCATTTTGCCAGATAGATAGCAATACAACCCGAGCCAGTGCCAATATCCAATATCCTTTTGTAAGAACGCTGACGTATTAATTCTTCGGCTTTCTTTGCAAGAAGTTCGGTTTCCGGTCGCGGTATAAGCACCGAATTATTGAGCACCACTTCGATACTGAGAAATTGCTCTTTGTTTAGCAAATATTGCAAAGGTTCGCCAGACGCACGTTTTCGTAGCAATTGACGCATATGCTCGAGTTCGGTCTCTCCGAGCGGCATATCGTGCTTCAGATAAAGCTGCAACCTTTGTAAATTGAGAGTTTTCGATAGCAGTAGTTCTACATTTAATCTTGCACTTTCTACGTTGTGTTTTGTCAGATATTCCGAACCATTATTGATAATATCTAATATAGTTGTTCTTTTCATAACAGCTTGGATAGTAAAAGCGGAAAATGGAGTATAGACAGGTGGTGCACCTGCCTATACTGCAACGAATTTGGAAAGAAGCGACAGCAATGCCATACGAATAAAAACGCCGTGAGTAACCTGCGTTTGTATAAGGCAATTTGGATATGAACTAACTCTGTAATCAAGCTCAATTCCATAATTGACGGGTCCCGGATGCATTAGTACAAGGTCTGGCTTGCGAGAAAATTGCTCCAAAGAAACTCCATAATACTTGGAAAACTCGCGAATAGACGGAAGAATGCCACTTTCCATCCTTTCTCTTTGCAAACGAAGCATAAGCAGAACATCTGCCCACTCGATTGCGTCGTCAACGCTTTCAATTAATTTCACATCCCAGGGATTGAGGTATCTTGGCAGCAATGTGCCCGGCGAGCAAAGCGCCACCTCAGCCCCAAGAGTTTTCAATACGTTAATGTTCGAGCGTGCAACACGGCTGTGCAAAATATCACCTGCAATACACACCTTCAACCCTTCTACTCGCCCAAAATGACGCCACAAGGTGAAGCTATCGAGCAACGCCTGTGTGGGATGCTCGTGCTTGCCATCGCCGGCATTGAGGATTACACCGCGTGTGTTCTCCTGCAAAAATTTCGGAACGCCGCTATTCGAGTGGCGAACGACATACATCTGGACATCCATTGCTTCAATTGTCCGAAGCGTATCTATCAAAGATTCGCCTTTGGTCAGGCTCGACGACGACGATGCAAAAGAAATTGTGTCGGCAGAAAGTCTCTTCGCTGCAAGTTCGAACGAAAGTTTTGTGCGTGTCGATGGCTCGAAAAACGCAAGAGCAACAGTTATTCCTTTCAAATCTGTAAATTTTCTCTCTTTCGGATAATTTTCCAAAAAGAACTGTGCTTTCTCGAAAATTGCTGCAATATCTTCTGCGGTCAAATCTTCAGAGTTGATTAAGTATGGCTTGCTTAGTAAATAGTCATTATTCATAATTTTTTAAAAATTGAATAAAACAAATTAGGCAAAAATATAAAAAAAGCCGTTCATAATGAACGGCAATTTTACAATCAGAAAAAATTATTTTTTCTTCTTATTTTTAGCTGTTGCAGCAACTTCTTCCTTCAAAGTCTTGCCTGGTTTGAATCTTGCAACTTTTGTAGCAGGAATTTTAATTGTGTCGCCAGTACGTGGATTTTTGCCTGTGCGTGCTTTGCGGTCTGCAACTTCGAATGTACCAAATCCAACCAAGGTGAGTTTCTCGCCTTTTACGAGAATTCCTTTGATTGAATCAAATGTTGCATTGATAGCTTTTTCTGCATCAACCTTTGTCATACCAGCGGTTTCTGCTACTGCTTTGATTAAGTCTGTTTTGTTCATAAAAACACCTTTAATTAATGGAAAAAAAGAGAAAACTAATAAAAATTAGTTAAAAAAATTTGAGTTTCTCTATAACGTTATTTTTCAAGGATTTCACGACACTTTGCAAATATCACGTTGTAAATATATAAAGTTTTTCAACAACTTACAACATTTTTTTTCTAAACAAGTAATTTTTTTTCATTTTTTATTTTTTTTGATTTTTCTGTGTAGAGACGCAATGCATTGCGTCTCTACCGTTGTTTCTTTTGCGTCTCTACCGTTGTTTCTTTTGCGTCTCTACCTGCATTGCGTCTCTACCTGCATTGCGTCTCTACCTGCATTGCGTCTCTACCGTTATTTCCTTTGCGTCTCTACCGTTGTTTCCTTTGCGTCTCTACATACGGTAATTGCATTGTGTCTCTCAGCATACAAAAAAAGGGCGAGAATTACTCTCGCCCCTTGCTTTTTGCTTTATTTATTCGCTATCTGACTGATATTTTTTGTCTCAATTTTCACAGGGAATTGCTTTCGTAGGCGGCTAAGCCATTCTTCGGTAAGTCTTTTCTGAATTAAATCCTGAATTTTTGGTGCAATATCCGGGATTGCCTCTTCGAACGACTTTTTGCGTGCATCCTCGATTGCATTCACTTTGATAATTGAATAGCCTTGCTCATAAGCTACTGGCTCGGACATATCGCCCGGGCGGAGTTTCTTTTCGGAAGCAAGTTTTGCAAGCTGATTGCGGTCAAGCGGAAGAAGTCCGTGATGACCTTTTTTGGCTCGCATTCCTATTCTCTGGGTGTGTTTGTTTGCAGCATCATCGAAACTAATTGCACCGGAACGTAGTTGCTTATAGACGCTATCGGCATCCGCTTTTTGCAAAAAGTAAATCTCGCTTATATCATACATAACCGGACGCGTCAAATCCATTGATGTTGTGTCGTAATAAACTTTTGCTAACGCAGAATCGAACTTCATTTTGTCCCATACTTCGAGAGCCTCGACTTTGAAAAGCAATATGCCATCGCGAAACTCTTTCACCAAATCGTGAAATTCCTCGTATTCCTTTTCTAAATTGCTTGTTGCATAATCAACGATACGCGATTCAACTATTTTTTTGATTGCATTGCTTAGCCCATCGCGATTGAGCGGAGTGCCTCGAAGCTCTTTCGAAGTAGAAACCTCATCAATAAATCTGCCAACAGTTGTGTTTTCGCCACGCAAAGTAAACAAATTCTGTTTCCTGACCGGTTCAGTTGCCGACGCATCCCAACCTTGCTCAAGGCTTGTTTTGGTAGTGTCGAGCTGATTAACCAATGCATCAAGAACCTGGTCGTTCTTTTTGAACCCGTATTCGTGTTCAAGCTTTTCTATGTATTTCATCTTATCTTCTGA
>JAOAGZ010000084.1:0-275 GCA_026415495.1 Eximiradius proteiniborus
GCATGCTGCTTTTGGCGGAAGCAATTTGTATAAGTATGCTCTTTGGACAACAATATTATTTTTCATTGGAGGAATGATATTAGGACCACTTGTGCAAAAATTTGCTTTTGATGCATATTGGACCGGTTGGCCATTTGGACATGACTTAACTGATAACAAAACTCTTGTTGCATTAATTTTCTGGCTGATTGCACTTTTCAAACTAAGGAAAAATCCAACTAATAAGACCTGGGCAATAATTGCCGCAATTGTTATGTTAGCAGTATATCTGATAC
>JAOAGZ010000084.1:285-4935 GCA_026415495.1 Eximiradius proteiniborus
GCGTATTAGGTTCTGAAATTGATTACACAAAAACCCCAAATCCATAGGAGAATACGATGAAAAAATCAATCGGACCCAAAACATTGATTTATCCAAATCCTGTTTTGCTCGTAGGAAGCTACGACGAACAGAATGTTCCAAATTTAATGGCTGTATCCTGGGGAAGTATTTGTTGCAGCGACCCACCTTGTGTTGCTGTTTCTATAAGAAAAGCAAGATATACATATAACAACATAATACACCGAAAGGCATTTACAGTGTGTATTCCATCGGAAAAGCAAGTTAATATTGCCGATTATTGTGGAATCTACTCAGGGAAGCAAGAAAATAAGTTTGCAAAAAATAATCTAACGGAAGTGAAATCAAGCGTGGTAGATGCACCTTTTGCAGATGAATTTCCGGTAGTGTTGCATTGCAAGCTGCGAGAAGTAAATGATTTAGGCGTACATACACAATTCATCGGCGAAATATTAGATGTTACAGTTGATGAAGAAATTTTGAATGAAAAAGGCATTCCCGATATTGAAAAAGTTCTGCCAATAATTTATGATTATGGAACAAAAACATATTACGGTATCGGGAAGAAATTAATTGATAGTTTTACAAATATTAAAAGATAGGAGGCAGAGATGCAAAATTTTGTCTTTCATAATCCAACGAAGCTGATTTTTGGTGAAAATACAATTGAAGTAATTGGAAAAGAAATATCAAAAAGTGGTTATAAAAGAATTCTGTTGCTTTATGGTGGAGGTTCGATAAAGAAAAATGGAGTATATGATACTGTTGTAAAATCACTTAAAGATAATAATATTGTGTTTGTCGAGCATTCGGGTGTCGTTCCAAATCCAGTGCTTTCTCACGCAAATGAAGGCATAGAATTATGCAAAAGAAACAATCTGGAAGCAATATTGGCTGTTGGTGGCGGCTCAGTAATTGACGAAGCTAAATCTATTGCAGCAGGTTTTTATCTCAATAATTTGTGGGATGCATTTGAAAGAAAAGCAGAAATAAAAGATGCATTGCCGGTTTTCACAATACTTACAATATCGGGAACAGGTTCAGAGATGAACCCATTTGCTGTTTTGACAAACGAGTATGAGAAAAAGAAATGGAATATAGGAGCCGCTTGTCTTTACCCGAAAGCAACAATAATAGATCCCAGAATTCAGATGAGTTTACCTTGGCACCAAACGGTTAATGGTGGAATTGATGCAATCAGCCATATTCTTGAATATTATTTTAATTCAACGGTTCAGGAAGTGTCAGTTTCTGTATCAGAAGCACTGATTAGAACTATAATATTATGTTTAGACAAATTGCAGGTTAATCCAAACGACTATCCAGCAAGAGCAAATTTGGCTTGGGCAGCAACATTAGCATTGAATGGTCTGGTTGGGTCGTCCACTATTGGCGAATGGGCAGCACACAGAATAGAGCATGGAATAAGTGCACTTTATCCAGAGATTGCTCACGGTGCCGGGCTTGCAGTGGTATTCCCAGCCTGGATTTCTTACACAAGGCAAGCGAACCCATCGCAATACGAACGTTTTGCAAAAAACGTATGGAACAGCAACTCGCTTGACGAAGCTTTGGCTGCTATGAAATCGAAATACAGCTCTTGGGGTGCTCCAATATCGTTGCGTGATTTGAACATTCCGAAAGAAAAGATTGGAGAAATAGCTCATAATGCATCACGGCTCGGTGTGGTTGGCAATTTGCTTCCACTAACGGAAAGAGAAATGGCAGAGATCTTGGAATTAGCGTATTAGTTTTATCGATTTACAATGAAAAAATATTTGGGTAAGACGAAATGTCTTACCCATTTTTATTATAACAATTGCTGAATTAAAGAATAAATATTTTTTTGTGTTATTTATTCAAATAGCAGAAGCAAAAAGTAAATAAATACTTAATTTAATAGGATGTAGAAATAAAGGGATGAGGTGGTGGTCAGGGACGGAATCGAACCGCCGACACAAGGATTTTCAGTCCTTTGCTCTACCAACTGAGCTACCTGACCAAAGAACGAATTAGAGTTACAAAAATAACTTTTTTTTTTTAATTACACAAATATTTTTTACATCTGGTTCAACAATTTTTTTACTTCTTCCCAAGTGCGATCCATCAACGCACTTTCTTCTGCACGAGTTTGAGGAATTTCTCTTATGGGGGTTCCTATTTTTACTCTTACTTTACGTGGGCTAATACCTTTAATGCCATTACTCAATATTTCATAAGTTCCTCTTATTGCAACAGGAACAATAGGTTTGTGGCTTTTTGCGGCAATAATGAAAGCTCCTCTTTTGGGTTCAGATGGATTGCCGTCTTTTGTGCGTGTTCCTTCCGGAAAAACAAGGACTGAAGAACCTTTCTGAATGCTATCAATAGCCAGTTCGAGACTTTGCATAGATTTGCGCGGGTCTTCGCGGACAATACCAATATATGGTGATTTTTTCAAGCCATAGCCGAAAACAGGAATTTTTTCGAGTTCTTTTTTGTATATTATTCGGAAATCGTTTTCAATTGAAGCTTGAAGCACAGGAATATCAAATAAACTTGAATGGTTTGCGATAAAAATATATGTCTCCTCTTTTTGTAAATTTTCAGAACCTTCGACAACGACTTCAATACCAGAAATTTTGAGGAGACGACGAGCCCAACGACGTGCGAATGAATGAAAATCAGGAGATTTAGAAAAAGTCATATGAATAATTACGGCAACAGAATCAAAAAGAGTAACAAGAATAATTAGCAAAAGTCTTACTAAATACATTATTTTCTCACACAAGTTTGATAGTGAACAAAAATAACTTATTTCAGTATTTTTTTCAAAAATTTGAAACAAATATATTTGCATAACGTAATAAGAAAAGAAAATATCAGAAATAAAGTTGGAGAAATAATGAGAAAGCTTTGGTATGTGTTATTTTTCGTAGTAATAGCTTCAAATTTATTTTCACAATATTCATCAAAGCAAATTTATGGATTACGCGAAGTTCTCCAAATAGCGCTACAAAACAATTATGATTTAAGACTGAGCAATGCATCAGTTGAATATTCAGAAGTTGATATGAAAAATGCTTTTGGTCAGTATTTACCGAATATTTCACTTAGTTCATCGTATTCCCGGCAATTGAACAACCCAAATGAAATCCGCGACGAACTACTAAATCAATATAATGCACGGATAGGTGCTAATCTGGTATTATTCGACGGGTTTGGACGTGAAGCAAATTATACAAGAGCTCAAAAAACAATGCAATCTGCTGTAAAAACAGTAGATTTTCAGAAGCAAACTGTATATTTGGATGCTTACAATGCTTATATTAATGTAGTCCGTGCTTATCAGATAGTGCGAGCACGAAGGGAAAATGTATCGCTCGGCGAAGCTGAACTTTCCCGTATCAAAGCTCGATACGAAGCGGGAGCATTGCCTGCAACTGCAGTTTATGCACAAGAAGCAGATTTAGGGAATCGCACACTTGAACTAATCGCAGCAGAAAATGACTTAAATATTGCAAAGGCACAACTATTGACAATAATGGGTATGCCTCCAACGATGGATGTTGAGTTTAGAATTGATGATTTGCCAGCATCTTTGCCTGAAGCAGAAATCAAAGCTTTTCGCAACGAAATAGGAAATATCAATAATGCTGTGAATATAGCATTAAATAACAGATTGGACTGGAAGTCGTCCAAACTACGGTTCGAAGCAACACAAGAGAATCTCGAAATTGCAAAGTCTTATTATTATCCACAGCTTGCAGCGAATTCTTATTGGTCGTGGATGAACACTTCACTGAAAGGTTTCGACAAAAGCAACTATTATTTCGGGTTGTCCTTGAGCGTTCCGATTTTTAATAATTTTAGCACAGATTTACGTGTGCAATCTAGCAAGTTGGAACTTACGCGAATCTCAGTCGAATTGCAAAAGCTCGAACAGCAAATACTATCATCGGTGCAAATCGCATTTTTAAATTTGCAATCAGCTGAAAAACAAATAGAAATTTCCAGCAAAACAGTGCTTTCTGCACAAGAGAATTATAGAAGCACACAGGAAAGATTAAATGTTGGAGCCGCAACTACAAATGATTTAATTCAGGCGAACACACAGCTAATATCGTCTCAAATAAATCAAATTAATGCAATATATAATTACATTAAAGCAAAAAATGACCTTAAATATTCGATTGGAACGCTAAGTTTAGAATAATAAATAGGAGGTATTATGAACGAACACAACGATTTCCAACAAGAAATGCAAGACAAATACAGGGATTTAGTTCCTGATTATTCCCAGCCACCACATCCAGCTGATTTCAGAATTGGATTTGGGCGTCGATTAGGAGCATATTTGATTGATTTTGTGATTTATTCATTCTTGCTTGTTACAGCAATGAGTATTTTTGGAATACTCGATGATTTTGCATCATTAATGACAATAAGTCAGGATTTAGGTAGAAATCCAGAAGAATTGCAAATTTATATGAAAGATTTATATGCTCGGTTTTATCCTTTGGTGCTTGTAATTGCATTCGCATATTACTCGATGGAAATATTTTTTGCACAAACAGTGGGTAAAATGGTACTGGGCATAAAAATAGCGAATTCGGACCGCACACAAGCAAGTTTAGGAACATTGATAAAAAG
>JAOAGZ010000085.1 GCA_026415495.1 Eximiradius proteiniborus
GATTTACGTAAATGCTTGTTCGATGGAAACAAATATCCCATTGAGTTGTGTTAGCAAGCGACTTATCGATAACTTTGTTCTCACGAAGGCTATAGTAAGTCATTGTGTCGCCTTGCTCTGGATTGAAAGTTTTGATGTTTTTTACGGTTATGCCTGGTAGTAGTTCCCCATTTCCACCATTTGTCGAATTATTATCGTCATCATCAGAGCAAGCAACAAACATCATACTCAGCAAAGTAGCAAATAATAAAAACAAATACTTTCTCATAAAAACCCCCTAATTAGATGAAAAATTATATATAAGATTTGCAAAAAAAGTTCTTCCAGGATTAGATGGCAAATACATTGGTTTTTTCAAATCAAAAATATTATCGCAACCTGCCTGTAACGAAAAATTGTAGATAAGTTCCTTTGTAATAGTAAAATTCCAAATTGAGTAATCCGGAGCATATTCATTATCCTGATCCAAAACATTACTGTTATTTTTATCTTTAAACCCATAACGTCCGCGATAAGTTCCACGAAGGAAAGCATTCAAGCCATAATCTGAATTATTATATTCAAATTTCACATTTCCTGAATGCTTTGAGCGATTCCAGAGACCACCATATTCGGACAATTTTACACGACGATCGCCGTCTTTTGTTAGCATAAAAATTTTGCCTTTCTTAATATCATCATAAGTTTCAACATCAATTGCTTCCAAATACTGATACCCAAAAGAAATATTAAAATTCTCATTGGTATTGATTCTTAGATTCGCTTCTAACCCCTGAGTATAAACTTTGCTTAAATTAATGTACGACCATACCTGAGCACCATTGTTTTTGTTTGCAACAGGGATTGTTTCTATCATTTCAGAAATGTTGTTCCTGAAAATATTTAGCTTAGTCTCAATGAACGGATTAATATCCCAAACAAATCCAAAATTAAAAGAAATCGATTTCTCTGGTTTTAAATTACTTATTTTTCTTAAATCAAAAATTGTATCAACAATTACCCCATCATTTACAAGTTTGCCAAATAAATCGTTGAAAAAAGCAACTCCAAATACACTATATCCTGCTATCGAGTTAGTAAAATTAAGGTATAATTGCTGAAATGTTGGTGCTTTAAAACCAGAACCAACAGAACCTTTGAGAACTAACCCATCAAAAAGGCTATAAGAGAAAGCAATTTTGGGACTTAGATTATCTGCATAATCGCTATGCCAATCATATCTTAAACTTGCAATTATGTTTAGTTTTTTTGAAGCAATCCAGTCTTCTTGCAAAAACGAATAGTAAGAATGAGCATACACTTTACCATTATTTAACCTTTGAGCTTCAACAGATTCATAATTTCCTCCGCCACCAAATGTTAGAATATGATGTCGCGAAATCATCCAATTCCACTGAGTTTCTAACTTCGTCAAAGACTGAGTGAATGAGTATTTCTCGTATAAGGCACCACCTATTCTATAATTATATTTTGACTCAGTTCTGTATTCTGTATGATAGAGGCGCGACTCAACGTTAAATAAGTCCGAATATTGATGTTTCCCGGAAACAGAAACCCCATAATCACGCAATTTACTATTATCATCGATAGTGAAAGTATCAGTATTCTGACGAACATTAAAGTAGTTTTTCTGGTCCTCAGTATTCAAACGCAAGCCTATTTTAATATATGTATTAGGATCGAATTTATATGTAAAATTATTATGAACAGTATAATTCACATATTCAGGAACAGCTTTCCCATAATAGTCGTCTGACAATTTAAAACCATCACTTGAAAGTCTGTTAATAAATAAGTTATTTGACAACTTACCACTGAAGGAATTGACACTATTTTCAACTCCCAAATCTAAAGTATTATATGATTCATAACGAGAATTTACACGAACTGATGTAGCATCTTCATTATCATCTGTTATTAGGTTTATTACACCAGCAAGGGCATTGGAACCATAAAGTGAAGAAGAAGGTCCTTTAATTACTTCTACTCTTTTAACATTTCCCATTGCAAATCGACGAGTATCGAGTATTCCGCCACTTCTGCCAATGATAGGTTCACCATTAATTAGAATAAGAGCATAATCGGGGTCAAGTCCCTGAATTTGAACACCCCGACCGTGATCTTCAACAATTACCATTCCAAGCTCTTCACTTAATACATTATCAAGACGTAATCTCGAAGCAGATTTAATCGAAGAACCAGTTACAACATCTGTTGCAATTGGGTTTGTTTCAATTTGTTTTGCAGTGCGTGTTCCTGTAACGACGACATTTTCTTTTAATCTATACACATCAAGCATAGTAATTTCTAATTTCAAAGGAAGCTGTTCGACACTAATAACCGTGTCAATTGGTCTGCAACCAGCTCTTGATAGTTTTAGACTGTAGTTTCCTTGTTTTATATTTTTGATAACAAATGCACCGTTAATATTGGTCGAGGTTTGAATTTTCAGTTCCGGGATACGAACGGAAACAGCTGAAAGCGGCTGACCTTCCAGATTTTTCACAATCCCTTGAATTTCTCCAGAATAAACAAAAACAGAATTAATAAAAAAATACAGAATTAATGCAATTATGGTTTTCATAAGCAGATATTTTGATTATTCATAAATAATAGTTTAGTTACGCTTAAACAATATTTTTAAATTATGAAAAAATGTTAAAAAATCAATAAAAAAATTTAATAATCAAATAATCAAAATTAAAATCGAATTTTTTTTGAAATAATTAAAATAATATGGATAATAATTCGTATTTTTGTTAGCACTCATTTGTGCAGAGTGCTAATAATTATTAAAATGTAAAATAAAAGGAGGTATAATATGAACTTAACACCATTGCACGACAGAATCATCGTAAAACCTGCAAAAGCAGAAGAAGTTACCAAAGGTGGTATCATTATTCCTGATACTGCAAAAGAAAAACCAATGCAAGGCGAAGTAGTTGCAGTTGGAAAAGGCAGAGTTGCTGATGATGGGAAATTAATTCCAATGAATTTAAAAGTTGGCGACAAAGTGCTTTATGGCAAATATGCTGGCACTGAAGTTAATATTGATGGCGATGAATACTTAATTATGCGTGAAAGTGATGTTTTTGCTATTATCAACTAATTGAATTTTCAAATAAATAATTTATGTAATTTAAAATAATCATTAAATGTATAATAAATCAAGGAGATAAAATAATGGG
Source organism: Eximiradius proteiniborus (assembly GCA_026415495.1). Classification (GTDB taxonomy): domain Bacteria; phylum Bacteroidota; class Ignavibacteria; order Kapaibacteriales; family UBA2268; genus JAKIZO01. The sequence goes on from JAOAGZ010000085.1 coordinate 3,189, forward strand.
TGCAAAAATCATAACATTTGATGTTGAAGCACGTGCAGCATTAAAAAGAGGCGTTGATCAACTTGCTAATGCAGTAAAAGTAACTTTAGGTCCCAAAGGTCGCAACGTTGTTATAGATAAAAAATTTGGTGCTCCACTTGTAACTAAAGATGGTGTAACAGTTGCAAAAGAAGTGGAACTCGAAGATCCAATTGAAAATCTTGGCGCAAGTATGGTTAGAGAAGTTGCATCGAAAACTAGCGATTTAGCTGGCGATGGAACAACTACTGCAACTGTTCTTGCTCAAGCAATTTTCCGTGAAGGATTGAAAAATGTAACTGCCGGCGCAAACCCAATGGATTTAAAGCGCGGCATTGATATGGCAGTTGCTGCAATTACAGAAAAATTAAAAGAAATCAGCCGTGAAGTAGAAAGCAAAAAAGAAATTGCACAGGTTGGTACAATTTCTGCAAACAACGACCCAACAATTGGTGAACTCATTGCTGAAGCAATGGAAAAAGTGGGCAAAGATGGCGTAATCACTGTTGAAGAAGCAAAAGGAACTGAAACTTCAATGGAAACTGTTGAGGGTATGCAGTTCGACCGTGGTTATCTCTCTCCATATTTTATCACTGATGCTGATAGTATGGAAGCTATTTTAGACAATCCATATATCTTGATTCACGACAAGAAAATTTCTTCAATAAAAGATTTGCTACCAGTTCTCGAAAAAGTTTCGCAAGCTGGTCGTTCCCTGTTAATTATTGCTGAAGACGTTGAAGGCGAAGCACTTGCAACATTAGTTGTAAACAAATTGCGTGGCACTTTGCGTGTCGTAGCTGTCAAAGCTCCTGGTTTTGGAGACAGACGCAAAGCAATGCTCGAAGATATTGCAATTCTCACTGGTGGAACAGTTATTAGTGAAGAAAAAGGCTTCAAGTTGGAAAATGCTACTCTTGCATATCTTGGAACAGCAACCCGCGTAATTGTAGATAAAGACAACACTACAATCGTTGAAGGTGCTGGCAAACAAGAAGACATCAAAAAACGTATCAATGAAATCAAAATCCAAATCGATAAAACAACTTCTGATTACGACAGAGAAAAATTACAAGAACGCCTTGCAAAACTCGCTGGTGGGGTTGCTGTATTGAAGATTGGTGCTGCAACTGAAGTTGAAATGAAAGAAAAGAAGGCAAGAGTTGAGGATGCTATGCACACTACAAGGGCTGCTGTTGAGGAAGGTATACTTCCTGGCGGTGGAGTAGCTTTCTTAAGAACACTGCCTGCATTAGATGCCCTTAAATTAGACGATCCAGACG
>JAOAGZ010000086.1 GCA_026415495.1 Eximiradius proteiniborus
GGTTCTCCATTCTGTCAAAAACCAAAAAACAAGCCACAATTTTTTATAATGCTTTAATTTAAATCTTATTTTATTTTTTAATCCATAATAAAATAAATCAGTTCTTTCTATACTTTTTACTTGATCAAGAAGAAATTGAACTATTGAATGCAAATTCTGCACAACCGGGGCTCAATAAAGAATCACTTAAATCTCTTGATGTAATTTTTCCTAGTTATGAAAAAATTAATTTATTTGGTGAAACAGTAAAACCTTTGATTGATAAAATATTTAGAAACGCTATACAAATACGAAAACTTTCTCAACTCCGTGACACACTTTTACCTAAATTGATGAGCGGGGAAGTGAGGGTGAAGAGTGAATAGTGAAAAAGATTATAAAAAAACCGAAGCCGCTCAGCGGAGCTGAACGGCTTCTTTACTCCTTTGACACATGGTCAATGAACTGTTGAAATATATATATACAAGAAAAATAAAATGCAAATTCTAACATTTCTAATTTAGATGATTAGAGACCTAAAAGAAGACGATTTAGAACAATATGTACTCGAATTGCTCCAGTCGCTCGGTTGGTCGTATCTTCACGGACTTGCGATTGCACCCGAAGCTGAAAAATCTGAAAGATCAAGCTTTGAACAAGTGCTTCTGCTTGGGCGGCTTCGTCAAGCAATTACTCGCTTGAATCCAGATATCCCCGAAGAAGCTCAAAAACAAGCTCTTCAAACTGTCCAGCGTATTTCGTCTCCTCAATTAATAACTAACAACGAACAATTCCATAAATATCTAATTGATGGTGTCCCTGTTCAATATAGAATAGGTGAACGAGAACGAGGTGACAATGTTTGGCTAATCGACTTCTTTAATCCTGAGAACAATGATTATCTTGTCGTCAATCAATACACAGTTGTCGAAAAAAATCAAAATAAACGACCTGATGTTGTGCTTTTTATAAATGGTATCCCACTCGTTGTTATCGAGTTAAAAAATCCTGTGGATGAACATGCTACGATTTACAGTGCATTCAACCAGATTCAAACTTATAAGGCAACTATTCCTAATCTATTCACATACAATGCCTTTTGTGTTATTTCAGATGGGCATGAAGCACGTGCAGGTACAATATCGTCCGAATTTGGGAGATTTATGGCATGGAAAAGTATTGATGGTACAAAAGAAGCTTCTAAATTTCTGCCGCAATTAGAAGTTCTTATAAAAGGGATGCTCAATAAACCTACACTACTTGACCTTCTGCGCAATTTTATTGTATTCGAACAAACTAAGAAGCTCGATAAAAATACTGGTTTAATGCAGGTGGAGGTTGTAAAAAAGTTAGCAGCATATCATCAATACTTTGCAGTGAACAAAGCGGTTGAAAGCACAAAGAGGGCTGCTTTGGAAAAAGATACACACAAAGGTGGTGTTATTTGGCATACACAAGGAAGTGGCAAATCGCTTACGATGGTTTTTTATGCTGCGAAAATTGTTGCATCATTAGATAATCCTACAATAGTTGTTATAACGGATCGGAACGATTTGGATGATCAACTTTTTGACACATTCGCTGCATCGAAGCAATTATTGAGACAGGAACCAGTTCAAGCACAGAATCGTGAACATCTTAAGGAGTTACTGAAAGTTGCTTCGGGTGGAATTGTTTTCACAACAATTCAGAAATTCTTTCCAGATGATGGAAGCGAAAAATTCGAACTTTTATCAGAGCGCAGAAACATTGTAGTTATTGCTGATGAAGCCCATCGCACACATTATGGTTTTAAAGCGAAACTTAGAAATGTGAAAAATGATGAAGATGAAGTTGTTGGTAAACAAATTGGTTATGGTTTCGCAAAGTATCTGCGTGATGCACTTCCGAATGCAACATATATTGGTTTTACAGGAACACCTATCGAAAAAGAAGATCGGAACACTCCCGCCGTCTTTGGTAATTATATTGATATTTACGACATTGCTCAAGCCGTCGAAGATAATGCAACCGTTAAAATTTTTTATGAAAGTCGACTTGCAAAAGTTGCTCTGGATGAAGAAGGAAAAAAACTGATCAAAGAGTTAGATAATGAATTAGAGGATGATGAAACGATAACTGATAGACAACTTGCAAAGGAAAAGTGGGCACGATTGGAAACAATTGTGGGTAACAAACAGAGGTTAGAGAATTTAGCAAATGATATTGTAACACATTTTGAACAACGGCAGTCAGTCAACGAAGGTAAAGGGATGATTGTAGCAATGAGTCGTCGCATTGCTGTTGATCTCTACAAGGAAATAGTAGCACTCCGACCTGAATGGCATAGCGATGAACTAACGAAAGGTGTTATAAAAGTTGTTATGACAGCATCGAGTTCCGATGGACCTGAAATGCGGAAGCATCACACAACAAAATCTGATCGCGAGGTTTTAGCAGAAAGATTTAAAGATCCAAACGATTCACTAAAACTCGTAATAGTCCGAGATATGTGGCTTACAGGATTTGATGTTCCACCATTGCATACTATGTACATTGATAAACCAATGCGTGGGCATACATTGATGCAAGCAATTGCGAGAGTAAATCGCGTTTTCAAAGATAAACCTGGTGGTTTGGTTGTAGATTATCTTGGCATTGCGTCTGATCTAAAAAATGCATTATCCTTCTATGCTAATGCTGGTGGTAAAGGAGAACCCGCCGAAACACAAGAGAAAGCCATTGAAGTAATGATTGAAAAACTAGAAGTTGTCAGACAAATGTTCTGTGAAAAGAGTAAATCTGAGAAAGTGATAACTATTTCAGAACCTGAAGCTTACTATGGACATGAGCCAAAGTTTAATTATCGTAGATTTTTTACTGCATCGCCACAAGAGAAACTCTCGATTATTCTTCAGGCAGTAGAACATATTCTAGGACTTGAAGAGGGAAAAACCAGATTCCTACGAGAAGTTACTTTGCTGAATCAAGCATTTGCACTTTCCATTCCCCATCTCAAAGCATTAGAAATAAAGGAAGAAGTAGCTTTTTTCCAAGCTGTTCGTGCCCGCTTAATGAAATTTGATATTGGTGGTAGAGGTGTTGAGAGTAGTATTGAAATCGACACCGCTATAAAACAAATCATAGATCAAGCAATAATATCTGATAAAGTTATTGATATTTTTGATGCTGCTGGTATTAAGAAACCCGATATTTCTATTCTTTCAGATGAGTTTCTGGAAGAAGTAAAAGGAATGAAGCATAAGAACATTGCTTTTGAGTTGCTAAAGAAGATATTAAATGATGAGATTAAAATACGTTCGAAATACAGCTTGGTGAAGAGCAAAGCACTACTTGAAATGCTCGAAAATGCAATCAAGAAATATCAGAATAATCTCTTGACAACAGCTGAGATTATTCAAGAGCTTATAGAAATTGCAAAAGAAATTAAAAGTGCAGATCTACGTGGAGAACAACTTAACCTTACAAAAGAAGAACTTGCGTTCTATGATGCTTTAGAAGTAAATGACAGTGCTGTGCAGGTTCTTGGTGATGAAACATTACGAGAAATTGCACGAGAAATTGCTAACAAAGTGAGATCGAATACCACAATTGATTGGACAATTCGAGAAAGTGCCCGAGCGAAGTTGATGGTTGTTGTTCGAAGGACTCTTAACAAGTATGGTTATCCACCAGATAAACAACAAAAGGCAATTGATACTGTATTAAAACAAGCAGAGTTGATGGCGGAATATTATGTAAATGTAAAATAAAATTTCTTTAAAGAGACTCAAAATAAAAGAATTTTTGTGTAAGTTCATAAATCAATTTGCATTTTGATACTAAATATAGTATATTAAAATCACCAAATTTCTCAATGACAAAAATTGAAAAGAAACTCCAAAAATGGAAGAATTCTAAACAAGAAGTTCGTAAAGAAGAAATTGAACCAGTGCTTAACAAATATTTTCCGAATATGTGGACTTATGGTAGTTCCAGAGGTTCGCATATTTACAAAGTTAGTCATCCAAAATTGATAGGTTTCTTAGATTATGGACCAAATGGTGAATTTACAATTCCCACTACAGGTGGTCAGCGTATAAAGCATTGGTACCTTAAGAAACTTTTAAAAGCAATTGAAATAATTACTGAAGGTAACGATTTATGAAAAAAGATTTGAATTACTATATGAAATTGAATTACCCAATTGAGATTATAAAGATCCCTGATGATGAAGGTGGTGGATTTGAAGCTTCGATTCCATTACTCGGAAGAAATGTTTTTCTTGCAGATGGCGAAACACCTGATGAAGCAATAAAAAATTTAGAAAATGTTAAATATGAATGGTTTAAAACTTATCTCGACAGAGGAACACCAATCTTGGAACCAAAAACAGAAGAGGAAGAAGAGTATAGTGGAAGATTTGTTGTGCGTGTCCCAAAAGAATTGCATAGATTCTTAGTCAAACGTGCAGAAGAAAATCAAGTAAGCTTGAATAACTACATTCAGTATCTTTTATCT
>JAOAGZ010000087.1 GCA_026415495.1 Eximiradius proteiniborus
GATGTGTATAAGAGACAGGCATTTAGAGAGGGCGCCCATTGCAAAGAAAGATTCTTGTTAGTATTGCTTGCATTGTTTAGAGGAGAAGTAAGAGATGGTGGTGCGTTAGGAGCGCCGGGCAAAGTAGCTTCCCAAAGCCCACGCCCATAAGTACCTAAGCGAAGTTTATTAGCTGAATATTGAATTTCTAAATCGTTGCAGATCACATTAGGCAGACCATCGTTGTAGTCAACCCAGCTTGGATCAGTATCTCCACGGTACCAAACACCGATATCAGTACCAACCCAGACACGGTTATCTGTGTTTGGCTGATAAATAACTACATTGCAAGGGACATTAGGAAGGTTTCCGGAAATGTTTTGCCAAGATTGCCCACCGTTTGTAGATTTAAAAACTTTATTACCTGAGGAGTAGCCACTCATAGTAATCCAGATAACATCAGGATTAGAATGATTGGTAGTAAGCGAAGAAAGCGAAGTAAAAGGAAGAGTGATTTGTGACCAAGTTGAGCCACCATCAGTTGTTCGCCAGAGGGCAGAACTGTACCCAGCATAGATATAATTTGAGTTAGCCGGGGCAACGTGAACAATGTTAAGATAGGAACTATTAGTAAAAGTTGAGATTTTTATCCAATTTGTTCCATTATTAGTTGATTTCCAGACACCAGTATATCCGGCAACCAGTGTTGTATGATTATTGGGATCAATCACGTATGGAGTAACCCAACCACCATTGTCGTTAGGCTCAGAAATATCTGTCCAGCTACTGCCTCCATTTGTAGAACGGTACAAATCACCATAATAACTTGATGTAAACATAGTATTGCCATTAGAAGGATTAATAGCCTGATCCATTCCATCGCCGGTTGCCATAGTCATAGTAAAAGAAGAAGCGGTCATAAGGCTGGAACTATTATCCTGAGCACCGCCAATAACGACGCTTGGATTAGTTTGGGAAGTAGCAATTCGATAGTATTGAGTAACACAAACTCCTGAACTTAAATAAGTCCAGTTCACACCTCCATTTGTCGATACGTCTAACCCACCATCATTAGCAGTATAGAGACGGTTTGTGCCGCCGAAATAGAGCATATGATGGTCTGCGTGAACAGTTTGGACACTTGAAGAGCTTGTCCAGTATGCCCGAAGCGACCAATTTGCTCCACCATTTGTAGATTTCCAGATATTTACACCGCCAACATAAACAATATTTGCATTAGTTGGATCGATAGCAATCGAAAGATCGTACCAACCTTGTCCAGTAGTACCGGTACCAGTAGCCGAAGAACTCAAAATATTCGGGGTTGAAGAGACAAGAGAAAAGCTGCTGCCGGAATTTGTTGAACGGTAGAGACCATTATATGCTCCACTGCCATTTGAAGAAAGGGCATAGACGCTTGCACTATCCGCAGGAGTAACAGCCAAAGCAATTCTTGTGGAACCACTGATAGATGAAACAGATGTCCAATTAATTCCGCCGTTATTAGAACGATATATCTGGTTTGTGGAAGCTGCATAAACAATATTTGGATCGGCAGGATTAAGTTTGACATCCCAGAAATCACCATTTTGCACGGATGTCCAGTTTGTCCCTGCGTTGGTAGTTCTATATAAGCCATTGTTTGTTGCAACCAGAAGAATATTAGGATTAGATGGATTGATAACCATTCTGCGGCAAGTAGTGAAATTAGTTATTTGGAACTGCAAACCAGTCAAATTCCACGTGTTGCCTCCATCGGTAGATTTCACAACACCGAATGAATAGGTATCAGTAGCATCGCCGTCCCCTGTTGCAACATAAATAATATCTGGGTTTGACGGGTTAATCACGATATCGGCTATTCCAAGAGCTGCAAATTCATCTGTGGTAGTAGCCCAGGTTTGTCCAGCATTTGTAGTTTTCCAAACTCCGCCGCTTGCAGCACCGACAAAGATAGTTTTGTTGGTTACTCCATCGTAACGCGGATCCTCGATCACACAGTTTAAACGACCAAGTCCCCAATAGCCTCCGGAAGAACTCGAAGGTCCTAAGAAAGTCCAATCACCTGCTTGTTTTCTATCTTTTTGTTTAGATTTCAGCTCACGATATTTGGCATACTCCAAATAAGTATGTCCGGGATTAGGGAAAACACCAGACGGAGCAACACGTTGCTCCCAAAACCATTCCCAACGCTTGAATTGTTTCCACCCCATCCGTTCTTCGCGAGGAGTTTCTTTTGTTATTACTTTGCCTTCCCAATATTTATTGAAGTCAGCCTGAATTTCATAGAAATTACGATTATAATCTTTAATCATCCATAGAGGAGGCTTTTCCTGGGAATACAATTCATTGGAAAACAGCCCAATTCCCAAAAGTAATATAAGGTAAAGGAAGTTTTTCATAATAATTGCTCAAAAAAACTTACAATTAGTAAAGACATTTAGTTAATATAATTATTTTGCTTTCAAATACAAAATTCATTTTGCTAACTACCATAAAATATTATAATTTTGTTTTTTTTAATTATCATAGGAACAAAATGAAAAAATTATTCCTGATTTTATTAACGAGTTCTATTATTGCTGGTTGTGCTTCAACAACCACATTCGAGCAAACCTGCCTAACCTGCGTTAGTTCACAAAGGTTTTCCTGCAAAAAAGGCGAATGCCCTGAAAGTTTTATGGTAGGAAACGATTGTTATGTAACGATTATTGAAACCGGCGAAAACATCTATCTAAACGACATATTGAAAGAAGAGCAGATACAACCAAGAAACGGGATCAATTTTTCAATTGCAAAATACAACGGGAGATATTTTCTTTATAGTGACAGTTTCACAAAAATGTGGCTAATTATCCCACACAAAAAAAATATTGTGAAGTATAAGTCAATTGAATTGCCTGAAAAGAATTTAGGCTTAGCAGTTTTCGAAATCAACGAAAAATTATTAAGAATATATGACCAGAATAGAGAAAGGTTCTATATTTTTGATGATGAAAAAGATAAATGGATAAATAATAAATCAGTTAAAGCAGGAGAATAAAATGAAAAGTATGACAAAAATTATGCTATTGTTGCTAATATTTGGTTTCATTAGTATTCAAGCACAACAAATAAGCGAAAATTTTCAAACATTTTATTCTGATATTCAGAAAGTATTAGCTAAAGAAACTGAAAGCTTAACACAAAAAGATATTGATTTTTTAAATGCAACAATTCAACTGAATCCGAATCATTTTGGAAATGCTAATCAAAAATTAACATCGAAAGCAATTCAAGATGCTAAAAATAAGAAAGCAGAATATGAAACATGGCTACGAAACAAGCAACATTTAGAAGCAACCAAACAGAAATTAGACGAAACTTCTGAAGAACTGAAAGTATCGATTGCACGCGGCGACAGCTTGTATGCAGAAAATGTGCAGTTGAAAGAACTAATCGAGCAACTTACCAAAAGAGTAAAATTTTTGGAGAGAGAGGCAACACATCTACAAAAAGTAAATAAAAATCTAAAAGAGGAAAATATTCAAACAAGGTATGTACTTGAACAAAGCAAAACAGCAGTTCAGCGAATTATGCGGCTATTGCCCAAGAACACACAAGATAACGAGTTGTTCAGCCAGGTGCCTTCAACTTTGCAAGATTCTTTGAACCAATCGGAATGTCAGATTGCAGAATTAATAATGAACAATTTTTTGATAACACTCGAAAAAGTAGAAAAGGACCAGATGTTTCTTGATTCTGCAAGAGCATATTATAAAGAGAACAAAGTGCATCTTGCTGAAGTGGAATCATATATTTCGCAAGCAAATGAGTTAATTAACAAATTCCGGGAATTGAACACATCCTGCACAAATAGTTATGCATCTCAAATCGAGAGTGCGGTAGCGGATTTAAAAAATATGATTGAGATGGGCGATGCATCATTTGGAGAAAAATTGGCAAAATTCTTAGCAGAAAATCTGTTGATTGTGATAATATTTATTGTGTTAATCGGAATAATAATATTTTTATTAGTGCAAAATCGGAAAAAGACAAAAGAACAAAACGTTCAATAACTGAAACAAATAAAAGCAGAATAACGAAGACGCTTATAATTAAGCGTCTTTTTTTATATAATCCTGTAAAGAATATTCAGAATATTTTTTGACTTTAACAAGAGATTATTGCACCAGTAATCATTATCTATAATATTGGAACGAGAAAGGTTTGAAAAGAAAAAATTCAAGGAATCTTTAGCGATTAACCCTAAAATCGCCTGTTTTTTTAAAAAAAATCGAGGTTCGTGCGTAATCTGTGCGCGAACCTCTTTTTAGTTTTTTGTAATCAATTGACAATCAAACACTTACGTCAATCGTTTTGCGGAGCCGACGAGACTCGAACTCGCGGCCTCCTGCGTGACAGGCAGGCGCTCTAACCAAACTGAGCTACGGCTCC
>JAOAGZ010000088.1 GCA_026415495.1 Eximiradius proteiniborus
AAACAAAGGAGCAGCAAAAATCAGCTGGCTGATTGGGTCGGGAGTTGGAGTAATCACAGCAGCAATGATTAGAATAACAATAACAGAATGTCGCCAATATTTTCTTAGCATCTTTGGAGTAACAATACCAAATCGGGCGAGCACAAAACTAATCATTGGCATTTCAAATAGTATCCCCGAAGCAAGCAGTATCATTGTTAGAAAGCTAAAATACTCATTGATGTCGATGATATTTTTTATTTTGTCGCTCCCGAAGCTTGCAGCAAAAGCAAGCATCGAAGGTATCATCACGAAATAAGAAAATGCTACACCAACGAAAAAGCAAAGCGATGTGAAAAAAGTAATCGTCGATACCCAACGTTTCTCGTGTTCGTATAGAGCAGGTTTGATAAAAGCCCAAAGCTGATATAGCATAAACGGAAACGAAAATATAATCCCGACAACAAGAATAACTTTAAAGTAAAGAAATGGTTGCCCAAAAGGTTTTAGATTTTGCAAATCAAGATTTGCGTTTGCCGCTGGATTGAGCAGCACCCAATCCATAATATTGCCAATAAACACACCAGCAATCAGGCAACCGATTAATATTCCAACGACAGAATAGATTATTCGCCGTCTGAGTTCTTCGACGTGGTCCCAAAAGCCTAATCCACTTTCTTCTTCTTCTATTTCATTTATTTGTTCGTTGCTCATATACAAAATTTATTAAAATAAAATACAAAAATAAGTAAAAAATTTATTGATTTTTTGAAAATTTCTTGTTAAGTTTATTAGATTAGTATCAAAGGTTTTTATGAAGAAAGTTATACCAATATTTTTTATTATTGTGTTATTACTATCAAGTTGCGGAGTAGTTGAAAACCCTGTCGATGATATTACTACGGTTAAAATAAAATCTGAAACAAAATACAAAATTGATTTATCCAATCAATCAGACAAACAAATTTTATATAAGAAAAATTACTCAATTGACCAGAATCTTATCAATTACACGGAATATTACGCAAATGGCAGTGTGAAATCTTATTCTGAATATCAATATGATAACGCTAAAACAACAGAAGAACAGAAAAAATTTGATGAGAAAGGAAACTTAATTGGAATATTGAGAGTGCTTTCGGTAGTTGATGAAACTGGGAAAATAAAAGAAAAAACTCTGATTTCCGGCGACGGCAAAATCATCTCAAAAGAGACTTATTCTTACGACACACGCGGGAACTTGCTGCAAAAGGAAGTTCGAAACTTTCAGGTTGGAACTGTTTTGCACTATGAATATTCTTATTTATATAACAACGGAAGCTTAATCGAGCGAACTGTAAGCGAAAAAACTTCTAACGAAACCGTAATTACAAAAGAATCCCTGAATTACAAACAAGAAGAAAAAGCACTGCAAATAATCAATTACGGCAAGGATGGTTCAATACAAAAAATAAGAACGTTCTATTATAACAAATACGGTCTTATTTCAATTGAAACTGTTGCAGATTTGAACGGGAATTTGCTCGAAAAATATCAATATAGCTATATTTACTATTAATCCGTATATAAGATATAATTAATACATAAAAAGAGGTGCAGATGCACCTCTTTTAGTATTTATCCGGACAAATATTAAGATTTATTTTCTTCTTTTGCAGGTTTTGTTTTTTTAGTTTTCGAAGGCGAAAGAATTACAGAGAGATTTTTTCCTTCGAATTTCAAAGGCGAATCAACTTTTGCTATATCGGACATTTCTTCGATAAATTTTTCGAGAAGTTCTTTGCCGATATCAGTATGAGCAATTTCACGACCACGGAAAATTACGGAGGCTTTCACTTTGCTACCTTCTTCAATAAAAGCGCGAGCGTGTTTGAGTTTGAAATTAAAGTCGTGCGAAGCTGTCCGCGACTTAAATCTAATTTCTTTCATCTGAGAAGCAGCGGAATTCTTTTTGATTTGCTTTTCTTTCTTTTGGAGTTCGTAAGAAAATTTTCCGTAATCGATTAATTTACAAACGGGAGGATTGGCTTGTGGAGCAATTTCTACTAAATCAATTTCGCGTTCTTCGGCTAATTTCAAGGCATCTTTGACGGTCATTATTCCGAGCATACCACCGTCAGTATCTACGACTCGTACCTCTTTGGCTGTAATTTCGTTGTTAATCCTGTGTTTTCTTTGTGCTTCTTTTGTTTCTCTTTGTTTCCCAATATTTGGGTTTCCAACAACAAATGCAGATTTCAAGCAGTTCCTTTAAATTTGTTAATAATACTTAAATTAATATTGCAAATATATTATTTGATAAGACGAAAATCAAACTAAAAATTTGAAAAAAAAATTTTTTTTCTTATATTTATGTGAAATACATAATTGATTAGAGTTGATTTGCTTACTGCTTTACTTATAGGAATTTTTGTAGGTTTTCTGCTTGCAATGCCACCGGGTCCCATAGGGGTGCTTTCCATCAAGATGGGGCTAAACAAAAAAATACGCCCTGCAATGTATGTTGCTATTGGTTCAGGAGTTGCAGATTTTATCATTTGTTTCGTTGCAATCACAGCTGCAACGGCAGTAATGCAGGCATTGCACAGCTTTTTCGATTGTCATCCTATTTATTCAATTTTGTTTCAGTCACTATTAATAATTGCTTTTCTTGTGTATGGATTATACAGTTTGTTGAAAAGCAAGCCTCAATCAGAGAGGCAAATCGAAGATACCGATTTGGAAGAGAGAAACAACTTTGTTCGCCATTTCAAGGAAAAAGGACCGTTTCTGTTAGGTTTTGGTTTGGCTATTGCGAACATTGCAAATCCGACTTTTTTGCCGTCCATTGGATATGTGGGCGTTCAGGTACAAAAATTCACATTGTTTGAAATCACAACGTTCAACAACCTATTGTATTCAATTGGTTTCGGGATAGGCAATTTTGTTTGGCTCTACACTTTATCGAACATTGTTTTCAGATTGAAGAATAAATTTTCAGATAATCTAATTGTAAGAGTGAAGCAATTTGCCGGGCTAACTTTTATAAGTTTTGGCGGGATATTAGGCTGGCGGTTGCTGTTTTTTACCAAATGGTCTGAAGTATTAAGGCTGGTGATTACCTCCATCTGATAGAATTTTCTCATAATCAACAAATAAGTGCTTTTCTTTGATATAATTAATCAGTTTGAAATACACAGGCGAGTGCATAAGCACTTGGGCATTTCCAATAATAATCAGTTTTTCTTTTGCACGAGTAATTGCAACATTTAGTTTGCGGTCCACAATACTACCATTAAACGAAGTTACATTAGAAATCAACTCAATATCGATTGGTCTATTGACAGCAAACGAGATTATGATTGTCCGGCGTTCGGAACCCTGGAAGCGTTCGACTGTATCTACATCAATTATTTGAGATAATTCACCCAGATTTTTAAATATTTCGTTGCCCTGCAAACGAAAGGCAACAATTATTCCGATATCGGAATTATCAAGTCTGTTGCCGAGTTTGCGAGCCATAGATTTTGCAATATTGGAAGCAATTTCAGCTTCAATTTTGTTTGTTTTGCTTGTGCGTGTTTTCGGTGTGTTAATAAAAATAATATCGGACGCATTCAAAAATTCAAAATCATCGCAAAACTGTGGCTCGGCGGAATTGCTTTGAACAAACCGGGATAACTTCAACTTGTTTTCGTAGAACAGAAAATTGGCTAATTCCATTATAGGTTGCTTCATACGGGACTGGTAGGAAAGCATACCGTAGAAGTCTTGCCAATTGTTCTTTTGTGCAATTTTGAGTAAGCGTTCAAAATATGAAACGCTTAAATCGCACATTTCAATTTGCGAGAGGTCATCGTCTTTGATTTTTGCACGTCCATTTTGCAAAGGGACCACCGCCGGGAGTTGCTTTTCGTCGCCAATAAGCACAAATTTTTTCACCTGCGAGACTAATGAGTAAATATACACTTCCAAAATCTGGCTTGCTTCATCGACAATTGCAATATCAAAATTCTTGATTTGGAACAGTTCGTTTGAGGTTAAAACAGACGAAATTGTGCTAACAAAAACACGACAACTTTTGATTTTCAGAAACAAATCCGAAAAACGCATTTTTTCAGCCAAAGCTGCAATAGAATTTTCCTGAATTTCTGTCGATTCTTTGTTTCCAAGCCGCAAAAAAGGAAAATCGGGCGATATTTTTTTCAGAGTAAGACAAATTTCATCAACTGCACGATTGGTGTATGCTACAAGCAATATATTCGAATTTGTGTTCTCGAAGTAATATTTAACTAAGTATCGAAGCAAATAAGAAGTCTTCCCTACACCGGGAGGTCCCTGGAC
>JAOAGZ010000089.1 GCA_026415495.1 Eximiradius proteiniborus
ACGTATATTGTTTCAATGCTTTGATGTGCATGGTAAATATGTTCCAAATAACACTCATTTTGATACAACTCGTGGCAATATTGAATACAACAGAGGTATTGCTCTGGATTTGCTAAATGAAAATGGGAAAAATACAGCTCTTCGTGATGATTTCAAAGGGAACATAGATATAGATAAACTTGAAGAAATAATTAAAAAATATGGTGCTGAAAACATTCCATTAAGTATGATTACTGTTACAAATAATAGTCGCAAAACAAAAGAAGTATTGAGCAAATATGGTATTCCATTTTACATTGATTGTTGCCGTTTTGCTGAAAATGCCTATTTTATTAAGAAAAGAGAAAAAGGATATCAAGATAAATCAATTTTAGAAATTGCACAAGAAATGTTTTCTTATGCTGATGGCGCTACAATGAGTGCCAAGAAAGATGGCTTATCTAATACAGGTGGTTTTATTGCTACAAATGACGATAAGATTGCCGAAAAAGCACGAACAATTCTCATTGTTACAGAAGGTTTTCCTACTTATGGCGGTTTAGCTCGTCGCGATTTAGAAGCTCTTGCAGTTGGATTCGAAGAAGTGTTAAACGAAAACTATCTTGAATATAGAATTGGTCAAATAGAATATTTAGGCGATAAATTACTTGAGGCAGGTGTTCCTATTATAGAACCAACTGGCGGGCATGGCGTTTATTTGGATGCGAAGCGTTTTGCTCCTCATATTGCACCGGGATTCTATCCAGGTCAATCTATTGCTAATGAAATATATCGAATTAGTGGTGTAAGAACAGTTGAAATTGGCTCCGTTATGTTTGGTAAAAAAGATGAACAAGGCAACCACATTGCACCTGAAATGGAGCTTGTTCGACTTGCAATTCCTCGCCGGGTTTATACTCAAAATCACCTTGACTATATTGCCGAAGCAGTTATTGAAACATACAAAAATAGAGATAGTTTGAAGAAAATGAAGATTGTTTGGGAAGCTGAGTTCTTGCGTCATTTTACTGCAAAAATGGAATATATCGATTAATTTTTTTTAATTACAAATTATTAAATATTTTTTTGGAGAGACATATTTTTTATGTCTCTCTTTTTTAATAATGAACAGTATTTATTATTTTTGCTATTATTAACGCTTGATATTTTCAATATGAAAGTCGGTATATTTGGTGGAACTTTCAACCCGGTGCATAATGGGCATTTAATAATGCTCGACAAATTTATTTCGCAGATGAATATCGATCAATGCTATGTTGTTCCAGCTGCTATTTCACCGTTTAAAACAAACTTTTCCGTTTTTCAAGCAACAGATTATGATAGACTTTTTATGCTTAAATTAGCAATTAAAAACATTAATAATAATGTTGAAGTCTTAGATTATGAAATTATCAAAGGTGGTGTTTCATATACAATCGATACGATTGAATTTCTAAAAAATATACATCCCGAAGATGACTTTTATTTGTTGATCGGTGCTGATCAAGCAATTGCTTTCGACAAATGGAAAAGATGGGAGGAAATCCTTTCAAACTCAAATATTTGTATTGTTCGTCGCCCAGATATCGATAATACTTATTTAGAGCAAAATATCAAGTTGATTTTTGGAAGCTATTTAAATAAAATTCATTTTATTGATGCTCCAATTATTAATATTACAGCAACCCAAATTCGCGAAAAACTGAAAAATAAGGATAGTATTTCTGGTTTAGTTCCAAAGCAAGTTGAAGAATATATTGCTGAAAATAAACTATATATTAGTTGAAAAAATGTTATATTTATTTTTGTTTTCAAACAAATTAGGATAATTATGAGTGTTACAATAGTTGTTGGATCTCAGTGGGGAGATGAAGGAAAGGGAAAAATTGTTGATTTAATAAGTAAAGATGCTGACATTGTCGCTCGCTACCAGGGTGGTGCAAATGCCGGACATACAATCGTAATAAATGGTAAGCAATATGTATTACATTTAATTCCTTCTGGTATTCTTCACCCAAATTGTATATGTGTAATTGGAAATGGAGTTGTCATTGATCCAATTGCTCTGAAAAGCGAAATCAAAATGCTAGAAGAGAATGGCATTGATGTTCATAATCGCCTTTTCATTAGCCATAAAGCGCACCTTATTATGCCATATCATAAATTGCTCGACCAGGTTCGCGAAAAAGATGCTAAAAGTTATGCTATTGGAACAACTGGAAGGGGAATAGGACCTGCTTATTTCGACAAAGCTACTCGGGTTGGTATTCGTATTGTTGATTTGCTCGATAGAAAAGGTTTTGAACAGAAGCTTCGAAATAATTTGGAAGAAAAATATAATATTCTTCACAAAATTTATGGTTTTGAAAGTTTTAATATTGATGAGTTGATGGAAGAATATCTCTCGTTTGATGCTGAAATTGACGACTTAATTACAGATACTACGCTTTATCTGAATAATGCAATACAACAAGGAAAGAAAATTATTGCCGAAGGTGCACAAGGAGCTTTGCTTGATATTGATCACGGAACTTATCCTTTTGTTACAAGTTCAAACCCTACCTCAGGTGGAGCCTGCACTGGTCTTGGTATTCCTCCGACATCAATTTCCAATGTGATTGGCATTGTAAAAGCATACACAACACGAGTTGGCAATGGTCCATTCCCGACAGAACTTAATGATGAGACAGGTGAGCGTTTGCGTCAAATTGGTGCTGAATTTAGGGCAACAACCGGGCGCCCGCGCCGTTGTGGTTGGCTCGATTTAGTAGCTTTGCGTTATTCTGTGATGGTTAATGGTATAACAGAGATTGCTATTACGAAGTTGGATGTCTTAGATGATTTTGATGAGATTAAAGTATGCACTTCCTATACTTATGAAGGTAGAACGCTAAAATCTTTTCCTGTTGATATTCATACTCTCGAAAATTTAAAATGTGAATATACAATACTAAAAGGATGGAAAACATCGTTAAAAGGTATTAGACATTGGACCGAACTTCCAGCAGAAGTTCTGAAATATTTTGAATTAATTGAAAAATTCACTGGTGCTGAAATAAAGATTGCATCATTAAGCCCTGATAGAGCTGATACATTAATCAAATTATAAATAAAAAACCCCCGCTAAAGCAAGCGGGGGTTTTTTCTATTAATAATCCATACCTGCTGGCATTTGTGGCATTGGTTTTTCTTTTTCAGGTTTTTCAACAATTGTAGTTTCAGTTGTCAGCATAAGGCTTGCAACAGATGCAGCGTTTTCTAAAGCTACGCGGCTTACTTTTGTTGGATCGATCAATCCTAAATGATACTAATCAACGTTTTCTTCTTTCCTTGCATCATACTGACTTTGCTTTAACCATCTTCCACCTTGTTTCAGGAATGATTTTATCTGCAATTATGGCATAGAAAACTATTCAACACAAAATACTTGATGTTTTTAATATATGAACCGATAGGCATCTATTACAATACAACGATAATGCGTCACTTCTATGAAATAAAGGCTTTTATAGATTGTAAAAATTCTTTATTTTTCAATATTCACGTCTAACAATGTGTTAAATTATTGATGTTTGATTATATTCAAAGGCAATAATTATGCAGAGTAATAAAATAGAATTAATCAGTGAAATTATTTCATATTCCGCATTGATATTTTTGATAGCATCGTCCTTTGTGAGAGATTCAATATTGTCATCATTTTTTAACAATTGTGATATTTTGTCGAAAAGGTTTGCTGATGCTGAATTAATGGCTTTTTTAGTTTTGATTATGTTCATCATAGCAAGTATTCTAAAAAATGTCGTGTATGAGGTAAATAAGGAAGTCCCTATATTAACGTCAAAATTTAGAAAACTTAGTATCGATATTGGGATGTTTATTGTTGGAATAATCATTCTGTTGGCAAACATTACATATTTCTCGGGAATTATTTTATCCATATTAAATATTTATTACATTGCTCTTTTAATTATAGAAATGATTTTTTCCCATAAATCCAAATGCAATAAAGTTTAAAAAAATAATAACGAAGAAGACGATAAATTTGCAATTTCATCAAGAAAAGCTAATTTCATTTTTCCTACTTGGATGATTACGTTGTCAATACTAAATTGTATCTGAAGATTGTTCTATTGAAAGTGGTATTATTAATGGAAGGAATAATAAAATACAAGAAAGCTCCGCTAAAGAATAGCGGAGCTTTTGATATGATAGCTTATTTGTCTATTAATAATCCATACCTGCTGGCATTTGTGGCATTGGTTTTTCTTTTTCAGGTTTTTCAACAATTGTAGTTTCA
>JAOAGZ010000008.1:0-25674 GCA_026415495.1 Eximiradius proteiniborus
GCATCTACTTCATCATTAGGATCAAGACTGCCGATAACCCATCCGGTCGGATAGCTTGCATTAGAAGTGATTTCAGCAGCACGACCGGTGCCACGGGAAGCTTTCAAAGCAAGGTTGTTTTCAGCAGCTATATTGAATGCAATATCGTTTCCATTGTATGAATCAGCAAAAGGAATGAATGGAACTTGATTAGCAAATGTCAAACGACCATCTTCGTCAACTGTAAAGGTTGGGATATGAGTTTTGTCGCCATAAGTGCCAGCATTAACACCAGTAGCAATAAGTTCTTCTGCACCAACAGCGTTTTGAGCAATTTTATCTTTAGTAACTGCATCGGGAGCAATTTTTATATTAGTAACTGCATAGTCAGCAATTTTTTGAGTAATAACTGCTTCATTTGCAATATTCCAATATTTCACAACATTTGAACCAAGTTGTGGATTTGGATATGTTCCAGTGAGGTCACCACCAGCAGGCCCACCTGGTATAAGTTGAATATCGTCAGCAAACATATCAGCAGTAATTTGTCCTTTTAATGCTGTTCTAACAGCAGCAACATTGAGTTGTGGATTTGGGTATGTTCCGGAAAGAACACCGCCGGCAGGTCCCCAAGGAATTGCCTGAACTCCTGGAGCTAATTTTGATTGAGTAATCGCGCCATCAACAACTGTTTCTGCTAAATAAGCAAATTGAGCAGTATCTGTTGTTGAAGCATACATTGAGTATGGAACCGAAGTAAGTTGAGTGCGAGGATAGGTTTTACCATCAACAGTGATTTGCACCCAATATTGCTTATCAAATTTGATAAATTTAGGGAATGGAGTTCTGCTACCGAGATATACATTGATAAAACCGTTTTCAGCAGACACATTTTGCTGCTCTACCCAAAGAGCACTGCCACCAGTTTGAGTTTCATAAATTTCGAAAGTGATAGGAACATTGCCATTAATCGGAGCATTGGTCCGGCTATCAAGCAATTGAGCCTGGAAGGTTATTACTTTCGGAACATTAGCATAGCTGACATTTGCAGCAAGCGAAAGTCCTAAAAGTAACACAAAAAGTGAAAGTAATTTCTTCATTTTGAAAACCTTAATAAATTGAACAAAATATATATTTTGAATTAATCATCTTTTTCGCAGCTTATTTAACGATAACCATTACATTTCTCAATGAATAAGTAGAAGCTGAAGAAACACCTGAGCGTTCGGCAGGTTGAACAAGAAGTTCATAAATATATGAACCGCTCGGGAGGTCTAATCCTTGACTATTGCGAGCATACCACTGAAAAGTATGTTCACCTTGCGATTGGAAATCATCCTGGAAGACAATAATTTGATTGCCGACCATATCAATGATACGAAGAGTAACAAATGCATTACTTTCAAGATTATATTTGAAAGTAGTTACATTATTAACAGGGTTTGGGTAATTGGAAATCTGACTATTGTAAGTAAAGACAGGTTCATCCACGCTTGTAACGAGACCTTCTGGCACCCAAAAGCCTTGATGAACAACGTTGCCAACCTCTAATTCTCCTTGAAGAATTGAGCGTTTGCCAATGATAGTTTGGCCAAATGCTCCGGACATTCTATAATCACCATTGCTAACACCAACAAATCCACCAGAAACAATAACCTGCTTTCTGATTTCGATTTGGGCATTTAGCGAATGATTAAAGAATGCAGAGCAAAATGCAATTATAAAAAAGCAAAGGAGAGCTTTTTTCATTACGGCTCCTCATAATTTATTGAAACAATATTTATTTTTTTCAACAATAAATAAGACAAAATCTATATCCAGCTTATTTAGACATACATAAAATCACAAAAAACACTACTCTATTGACTGTTAAAATAACAAATAATTTTAAAAATAAAAATAACAATTCTCATAAAATATAGAAATGTTACCATTATTAACACTTGTAAAATTATTTTGTTGCAGAATTCCTTATGCTGCGAACGAAAAATAAGTTTTTTATAAATAAAAGACAAATAAAAAAATTATTTTTGCATAAAAACCGGGTAAGAAATGAAATTAATTGGACTAATCGAAAATACTGCATTGCTATTAAGCATTGCAAAACGGAATCCTGCTCCAACTGATAAAGTTGCCGCTGAGTTTCTAAAAAGCAAGAGAAATCTTGGAAGCAACGACAGGAGGTTTGTTCTTGATATCCTGTTCGTTACATTGAGAAACCTAACATTAGTAGAACATCTAACTAATTTAATAATTAGAAACTCAAATATTTTCAATAATTTTTCAAAGAACGACAGTTTAAAGGCAAAAACAGAAGATGTTATCACAATAATTAATACACTTTTACTAATAGCATCGAACACTGATTTTAATCGATACTCAAATGTTTTCGAATACTTAAATCAAAAAGAAAAATCGTCTAATTCAGATATAAATAAACTGATTTTAGAAGTTGTTCAACATACATTTTGCTTAACGAATGATATTTTAACATATTGGAAAAAAAATTTATATTTTAATTATGAATTAATTAAAAATTCATTTTTAAATATAAATAATTTCGACAACAATTTTGATATTAATTTCTTGAAAAATATTGAATTACTACATTCATTTCCTGAATGGATAATGAAAGAATTATTAAAAAATAAATATGCTGACTTTGATTTTTTCTCAAAATTATCATATGCTTTTACTCAAAATGCACCAATTACTATTAGAATTACCAAACATAAAAACATTAAAATAGAACAAATTGAAGAAGAACTGAGTAAAAATAATGTATCGATTGAAAAATGTAGCCTATCACCTGCTGCATATAATTTATCTAAAAGAATATTTTTAAATGAAAATCCATTATATAAAAACGGAATCATTGAAATTCAAGATGAAGCAAGTCAATTAGTATCCTACGCTCTGGCACCAGAAGAAAACTGGGTGATTTTGGATGCATGTGCAGGCGCTGGTGGTAAATCTTTGCATTTAGCGGACTTACAAATGAACAGAGGTAAGATAATTGCTCTTGACAAAGAATATAATAGGTTGAAAGAAATTCCCAAAAGAGCAAAAAATGGAAATATTACAACTATTTTCCCTTATTTAGTTGATAAGCAAAACAATCCGATAATTGATGATGAGAACATAAAGCATTTTAAGAATAAATCATTTGACGCTGTGCTAATAGATGCTCCGTGTAGCGGTATGGGAACGCTGAGAAGAGATCCAATGAAAAAATATCGAACTACACCAAGACTTATTGAAAAACTTTCAGAAATTCAATACAGTATATTAGAACATTATTCGCAGTTTTTGAAAAAAGGCGGAGTGCTTGTTTATGCTACTTGCTCCATTATGCCTAAAGAAAACGAGGAAGTAGTAGAAAAGTTTTTATCTCAGCACCCGGAATTTGCTCCAAGCCCAATTGAGGAAGGATTTAGTAAATATGGGATAAACCTACCTGATTTAGGAAATAAATATTACTATACTTTTTACCCTCATAAATACGGCACTGATGGATTTTTTATAGCAAGAATGACAAAAAAATTTGATTGAAAATAATTAACCAAATAAACTATATAATAAATTAATTTTTTGTGTAACCATTTTAGTTTTAAAACGTAATTATAAATGAAAATTGTCTTAAAATTTTTTAATTTTAGGACAATTAGCCCTGCGATTGGGAGACGCAGGGCATTTTTGTAGCTATTAATTTTCGTTGCTTTCTTTTGAAATTTCTTCTTCTATAGGAATTGGATATTGGCAGGTAAAGCAGGCTGTGCAGTAGTCAATACCATCATCATACGGAACGGTTTCCATTAGTTTCGAAACGCTTAAATATTTCAAATCGTCAACTCCAATTGCTTTGGCTATTTCCGATTCTGAAGAATAATGATTAGCAATTAATTCTTCTTTGCTTGGGAAGTCCATTCCATAGAAACAAGGAGATACAATTGGCGGAGAAATAATTCTCATAGAGATTTTTTTGGGATTTGCATCACGAATAAGTTTAATCAGCGCTTTGGAAGTAGTTCCCCGAACTATTGAATCGTCAACAATTACTACGTGGCGACCCTCAATAAGTCCGCGAACTGTGTTAAACTTTGTTTTAACTTTAAATTCCCGATTATCCTGACCGGGAGCAATAAAAGTGCGTCCGACATAATGACTTCGAATTAACCCAATTTCAAATGCAGAAGGATATCCTTGCTCTGAATTTTTCTTTGCAAATCCCAGAGCGGCAGTATTAGCACTATCGGGAACGGGAATAATGAAAACTTTTTCATCATCATCGTTAGGAACAGGCGATTCTAGTGCCAAGTATTTGCCAAGTTTGCGACGTACTTTGTCTACACTATGACCATAGATTTTGCTATCAGGACGAGAAAAGTAAATGTACTCAAAAATACAGTGTTTAGCAACAGGTGTATTTTGAATAATTTTATAAGATTTAATATTTCCAGTTTCTAATGTATCATTATCAATTTCAATAAGTTCGTTATGCTCGACAGAACGTATATATTCAGCATTAACAATATCGAAAGCACAAGTTTCAGAGGCAACGATATAAGAATAACGATTATTATCCAATTTAATTCTACCGATGCTAAGTGGACGAACCCCGTGAGGGTCGCGAGCAGCAAAAAGCGATGTTTCTGTTAGAATAACAAGTGAATAGGCACCGTGAGCAATTTGCAAAGCTTCACGAATTTGTTCGAGATGAGTTTTTTTTCTGCTATGGGCGATTAGATGCATAAATAGTTCAGAATCAGTAGTAGTCTGGAAAATGGTGCCTTCGTCGATTAATTTTTTGCGTAGGCTCTTCGTATTAGTAAGATTGCCGTTATGAGCAAGAGATAATATTCCAGAATGGTATGTCATATTGAAGGGCTGAATATTAGCACGAGTAGATGAACCAGTAGTTGAATAACGATTATGTCCTATAGCTGAGGAACCAATTAAGACATCAGAAAAAATTTTGCTATCGGAAAAAACATCTAAAACAAGCCCTTCACCACGGGTATAAGCATAACGCATTTTTTTCTTTACTTCATCATAATAGAAAGTAGAAATACCAGCCGCTTCCTGACCCCTATGTTGCTGAGCGTGAAGAGCATAATATGTTATCAAAGCAGCCTGAGGATGACCGTAAACGCCAACAACTGCACAATTTGGACGAGCTTTATCTTCGAGAAACATTTCAATTATAACTTGCTTGTTATACAAAGGACAAATTTACTAAATGATTTTGAAAATATTATTAAAATAATCCTAATAGCCGTCAAATTCGAGACCGTGAATTTGAGGTAATTTAAATTGATGATTTCTGAAAGCAGAGAAAAATTGTTCGAAAGCAATGATTACTTCGCTGAATTTTTTTGTCTGATGATTGTAGGCAACGTCTATTCTTAAAATATGCTTAGGATTGTCAGATTTATTAAAGTGGAGGCGTAGCCCCGCACCAGTTGCAAGCAAGAATTTAGATTTACTCAATTTAGTTTCTTGCCTCCAAACTGTTCCCAAGTCAGCAAAGGAAACGAAAGAAAGATTGAAAATTGACAAAGGAATATCAGGAAAGTATCTAATTTCGGTGTTAGTAATAATTCGGTTGTCCCCTGTATTTTCGTAAAGTTTGTAACCACGAAGTCCTATATCGCTATCAAGAATTAGCTGACGAATTTTTTGCCAATTCCATACCGTTTGTTGTTGGATGCGAGTAGTGAGCACTAATTTGTCGAATATTTTATAAAACAAATTTCCATAGAATTCCTGATAAGTAAAGTAGCCCGATGCACGTTTGAATGCACTTGCACCAACTAAACGAGCAAAAACATATATTTTTTTTGTGTAAAAAGACTTTTCGCCTTCTCCTGCAACATAGTAGTAGCTCTCTCCTCTACTTCCGATAGGAAAAATTTTGCCTAAAATTGCACTCCCCCATCCACCAATAATTAAATCTTCGTAAAAATATGAATTAACATTATTAACAGTAAAAAAATCTTCAGAAATTGATGAGAAGCCAAAAAGTAGCTTTCCACAATTATCGAATGCTCGTTCATATTCTGGTTTTTCTCGATTTGCCTGATGATATTGTCCAAGAATACTAAAGAAAACTCTATCCTGACGCGACCAGGCACGAGAGAACCAAACATCCACTTTTTTTTCATCAATTGTTGTTAGAATATGCTTAGCTTTTAGATAAATAAATTCATTTCCGTCATTAACGTCCGAACTAAAACCATACGAAAAATTGTCGTCAAGAGAAAGATACTGCTTTGCAAAAGAAAAATTATATGAGTTACGGAATTTGTTGGAAAGATACTGAGCATAAAGGCTGAAATCTGTTCTGAAGAAACGGCGTTGAGCAAGTTCGAATCGAGATTGCCAACCTATATTATTTTCTTTTCGGTTGAGAATTTCAGCGGAAACCTTTGTGCCTGTTCCTAAAAAGTTGTTTTCATCGATTGTTGCTCCATATTGCGAGAAACCACCGCCAGTTTTACCTTTTGGAATAGGATAGAGGGACCATCTGTCTTTTGTGAGAACATAAACATCGTATAAATCGGTGCTTATGCTGTCGAGTTCTATTCTAACATTAGTAAATAAGCCAGTAGAACGCAAGTTTCTCTCTGTTTCTAAAAGGTATTCTTCTGAAATAGCTGAACCTTTTCGAAAAAGCAATTCATCTTTGATAACGTATTCTTTCGTTTTAGTATGAAAAAAGTTCAAAAATGGAGCGGCGAAAAACCAATCTTTGTCGTTTTTTTCGAATACATCTCTACGCTGAATAATTATATCATTAACAACAATATTTTCAGAAAAAACATTTGCAAAACAGACAAACCAAAGAATTATTATTAATTTAGTTTTCATAGATATCCAACTAAGCATATACTATGCAAAAATAACATAAAAAGATAAATAAATAACAATATGTATCGTTTAAAAACATTGTTGAAATGAATAATTGATAATTATTTAAAAAAGATAGAAAATGAAATTAAGCTTTGATTTAGGACTTAGAAAGAAGAGCGAACTAATCACAGATGATTACCGTCTTGGAGAAAACCCGCAAAATGATTTAACATTATTATTAAATGAATGTAAGTTACATTTACCGAAATTTGATGAAAACCGCATAAAAAAAGCGTTTGAAATGTGCTACAATGCACATTTGAATAAATTGAGGAAGTCGGGAGAGCCTTTTTACACTCATCCATTAGAAGTAGCACGAATAGTAATGAGAGAAATACCGCTTGATGAAGATGCGGTAGTTGCGGCACTTTTACATAATGTAGTTGACGAGGGCGAATTATATAGTTACGATGATATCAAGCACGAATTCGGGGTTGAAGTTGCACAAATTGTGGATGGAGTATCAAAAATAAAATATGTCGAGAGCCAGCATATAAATAGTGAGGTGCAAGCCGAGAATTATCGTCGGCTTTTACTTGCATTGTTTAAAGATGTGAGGATAATACTGATTAAGCTTGCAGATAGATTGCACAATATGCGAACTCTGGAATCACTAAACAAAGAAAGTCAGGAACGAGCCTCGCGAGAAACCCTGGAAATATATGCACCATTTGCAAATAGATTTGGATTAAGAAACATAAAGTGGGAATTAGAAGATTTAGCTTTCAAGTATTTGCATCCGGATAAATATGAAGCAATAAGAAAGGCGTTGCAACTAACCCGAAAAGAGCGTGAAGAATACATTGTAAAATTCATCGAACCGATTGAAAAAGTGTTATCAAAAGACGAATTATTGAAAAAGCTGAAAATAAAATATGAAATAACAGGTCGAGCAAAGCATATATATTCAATATATAATAAAACCATATTAAGGCAGAAATCTATTGATGAACTGTATGATTTATTTGCTGTAAGAGTAATTCTTGATACGGACGATAGGAATATGTGCTTTTATGTTTACGGTATTGTTGCCGGGATTTATCCACCAGTGCCAGAAACTTTTAAAGATTATATATCAGCACCCAAAAAAAATGGCTATCAATCAATTCATTCGGCTGTAGTCGGACCAAGCAATAAACCTGTTGAAGTGCAAATTCGGACACGTCAAATGCATCTTGTATCGGAAAAAGGTGTGGCAGCTCATTTCAAATACAAGAGCGGAGTAAAATCGAGTTCGTTAATAGAAGATGTGCATTTGCAGAAATGGATGGACGATGTCCGTGAAATATTTGAAAATGCAGGCGATGAAAAAACACCGGAATTATTGGAATCAGTAAGACGGAACTTGTTTATTGAAGATATTTATGTTTTCACACCTGCAAACGAACTTAAAAAATTGCCGAGAGGAGCGACTGCATTAGATTTTGCATTTGAAATTCATACAAAAGTAGGTTACCACGCAATTGGAGCAAAGATAAATGGGCGGGTTGCACCACTATATTATAAGCTTGAAAATGGTGATAGAGTAGAAATACTTGTTTCGAAGAACCAAAAACCAACAAAAGAGTGGCTGAAATGGGTAACAACCGGCAAAGCAAGCCAAGCGTTGCTTAAATATATAAGAGATGAAATTAAGAGATATGAAGCAGAAGGTAAGCAAATTTGGACCAATAAATTAAAAGAATTAGGTATCACATTAAACGACGATGAAATCGAGAAACTGCTTAAATCATTGAAATTTATTCATATATCAGACTTCTATGCTGCACTCGCAGATAAAACTGTAAATCAAGCAAAAATCAATGATTTCTTACTGAGGAAAGTTCAAGAAATTCAGAATGATATTCCTGTTACTGATGAAATACAATCATTGTTTAGTAAAATTCCGAACTTGGAAATTCATCCAAATATTACATTAACATATGCAAATTGTTGCAATCCGAAGCCCGGAGAAGATATTATTGCAGTTAAGTTAAATAAAAATTTTGCAACAATTCACAAGATTGAATGTTCGAATGTAGAAAAAGTCTTAAATACACATAAAGAAGATTTAGCAAAAGTATCGTGGGAAGATTTGCCTGAAAAATCATTCCTAATAGAAATACGTGTAATAGGCGACGACAGAGAATATATGCTTCAAGACATTACTGCTTCTATAATAAAATCCGGAAATGCAAGCATTAATAGCGTAAACATAAATACTATAGATACTATTTTCGATGGTGTAATTACGCTCAAAATTAATAATAAATCAAATATAAACAGGGTGTTAGAAGAAATATTAAAAATCAATGGGATTAAACAAGCTGAGGTTGTCAAGTAATGAGAAAATTAATTAAAGGAATATTTCTTAATCCCAAATCAGATTATTCAGTAGAAGTATTGAATAATTATTATTTATTAATAGACAATGGCAAGATAGAACAAATTGAGAAAAACATTGAAATAAATGAAGTTGCTTTTGATGTTTTTTACGATTTTGGGGATAGAATAATAATTCCCGGAATGATTGATTTACATACACATATTCCACAGTTCCGTGCAGCCGGGATTGGAAAAGGTGAATTATTAGAATGGCTTGATAATTATATTTTTCTACTTGAAGCAAAATTTTCAGAAAAACATTTCGCTGAAGATAGCACAAAGTTGTTTTTCAAGCATTTGATAAGTAAAGGAACTACAACGGCTGTAATGTATTCGTCGCCTCAGAAGCAAGCTTGCGAAATAGCTTTCGAAATTGCTGATGAATCGCAAGTTCGGGCATATATCGGATTGCCTTTGATGGACAGGAACACACCAGAAATACTTGTTCAGAACACAGAGCAGGTAATTAACGATATTTTTTCAATTGCAAAAAAGTGGCATAAAAAAAACAAGTGCGAATTTGTGCTTACACCGCGATTTGCATTATCCTGCACAGAGGAATTATTACAAAAAGTAGGAGAAATTGCAGAATCTGACGATTTTTTTGTTCAGACACACCTTGCTGAAAATAAGAAAGAGGTGCAAGAAGTAAAATTACAATTTCCTGATATTGAAAATTATACAAGCGTCTATGATAGATATAATTTGCTCACACCGAAGACGTTACTTGCTCATTGCATATTTCTTAATGATGAAGAAATTGAGATAATTAACGAAAGAAACTGTATAATAGCCCACTGCCCTACTTCGAATAAATTTTTAAGAAGCGGAATAATGAGAGCAAATAAATATATAAATGCCGGACTTAAAGTTGGATTAGGTACGGATGTAGCAGGTGGCTACTGCCTGTCGATGCTAAACGAAGCAATGGAGGCTTGCGAAGTATCGAAATTATTGTCAGTTCAAAATGAAATGCACGACGATGTTCTTGAAGCAGAAAGTGCATTTTGTTTGTCTACAATTAAGGCGGCTGAATTTTTAGAAATTTCAGAAGAAGTCGGAAATTTTGAAATCGGGAAGAAATTTGATGCGGCAGTTTTTGAATTATCGGAAGTCCATAAGATAACAGAGCTCAAAGAAAATGAATTGCTAAGGGCATTGATGTATAACATTGACAACCGAACTGCTAAGGCAGTTTTTATAGACGGGAATTTGGTTTATCATAAATAGAGGATAAAATGAAAAGTTTTCGCAAAGAATTATGGTTCAACACAAGAAATAGGCGCGAATTTATCAATATCACGCGTCAAGTGGAGGAATGCGTCAGAGAAAGCGGAATAAAAGAAGGGCTTGTGCTTGTAAATGCGATGCATATAACAGCCTCAGTTTTTATTAACGACGATGAATCAGGTTTGCATAGTGATTTTGAAAGATGGCTTGAAAGATTAGCACCAGAAAAGCCATATGAGCAATATGCTCATAACGGTTTCGAAGATAATGCTGACGCACATTTGAAACGCCAGATAATGGGTAGAGAAGTCGTTGTTGCAATTACAGACGGAAAACTTGATTTTGGACCGTGGGAACAAATTTTTTATGGTGAATTTGATGGGAAGCGGCGTAAACGCGTATTAGTAAAAATTATTGGTGAATAAAATAATATATGAAAAATAAAGTTTCTTATTGAATTGTATAAGATTAAAAAAAAACAAAAAGGCTGTCCTGAAAAACTCAAGACAGCCTAAATTATTTAAAAAGTAACATTATTCTTCTTTCTTTGCGCGCATTGTTTCCCAAGCAGAATAAAGCATAAGGAGAATGAACATAACAATGGCGAGCCATTCTCCACCTTTCGAGCCATTTGCCCAAATATCCAAGCTTGCATCAATTTTAAAGAATTTAAGCAAAGCACCGAATACACCAAACAAAGCAGCTCCGGCAATAAATCCAGAAGCGATAAGAGTTGCTCTTTGGTGACGAGCATTTACTAAATCTTTGTCTTGTGAGGAACGACCTACAAGATAAGAGAGAAAACCACCAACAATAAGAGGTGTGTTGAGCTGCTGAGGAATAAACATACCAAGAGCAAAAGCAAGTGGAGAAATACCAATCATATTCATCAGAATAGAAATAATTGCACCCACAAGGTAAAGCGTCCATTTAATATTTGGATTAGGAGACATAAGCGACTGAATAACAGCAGCCATAGCGTTAGCTTGAGGAGCAACCAGCGGGTCAGCTTTTTGCACTTCGTCCTTGTATTTAGCAGCTAAGTCCGGAGTAGCAGTGTTGTTGTGAACTGCTTCGATTTGCTCTTTTGAGAACTTACCTTGATTTATCAGATAATCATCAGCAGTAAAGCCATAAGAAGAATTAAGCATAAAGATAACTAAACCAACAGTAGCAGCAGAAACAAGGGTTCCCAAAAACTTCCAAGATTGTTGTTTTTTCGGAGTAGAGCCGAGCCAATAACCAATTTTCAAGTCAGTAATAAATCCACCAGCCATAGACAAAGCAGTGCAAACAATACCACCAATAATGAGAGCGCTAAGCATTCCTTGTTTGCCGGTGAGCCCGACTTGAGCTAAAATAATGGAAGACAAAATCAAAGTCATCAATGTCATACCGGAAACCGGGTTCGTTCCGACAATAGCAATAGCATTGGCTGCAACAGTAGTAAAAAGAAAAGCAATAATAACAACAGTAAAGAGAGCAACAACAGCCTGCGAAATAGTAATATTAATTCCAGTTGCAAGGAAGATAAAAATTGCGATTATTGTAAGAAGGCTAAACATAACAACAAAGGTCATTTTAATGTCGCGTTGAGTGCGAATGTCTTCTGCGGAGGAATCTTTTTTCCCTTTTCCGGTAATACCATTGTAAGCAAGCACAAAAGCGCTTCCAATGATTTTTGAAGATTTAAGGATACCGATGATACCAGCCATAGCGATTGCACCGATACCAATATGGCGAACGTAATCACGGAAAATTACTTCAGGAGACATTGTAGCGAAGATATTTGTTCCACTGCCAGCAGCAACACCACCGATGTAGCTTACCAAGGGGATAAGAACCCACCAAGCGAGCAACGAACCAACAGTTATGATAGTAGAGTATTTTAAACCAACTAAATAACCGAAAGCAACAATCATTGCAGAAATGTTAAATTGGAATACTAATTTAACTTTTTCAGCAAGGTATTCGCCGGCTGCAACAACGCGAGAAGTAAACACTTCTTCCCACAAACGAAGAGTAGAGAACATAAAATCGAAAAGACCACCGACCAAACCACTGGTGATTAAAATACCTGCCTGATTGCCACCTTTTTCGCCTGTAACAAGAATTTCTGTTGTAGCAGTAGCTTCGGGGAATGGGAATTTCCCGTGCATATCCTTAACGAAATATTTTCTGAAAGGAATTAGGAAAAGAATACCAAGAAATCCACCTAACAGTGAGGAAAAGAAAATCTGGAAAAATTTGACGTCAAGTTTCAAAATATAAAGAGCCGGAATGGTGAAGACAGCACCAGCGACAATAACACCGGAGCTAGCACCAATGGACTGGATAATAACGTTTTGTCCGAGAGAATTTTTTTTCTTAGCAAAGTTAGCAAGTCCAACAGCGATAATAGATATTGGGATAGCTGCTTCGAAAACCTGCCCAATTTTAAGTCCGGAATATGCTGCAGCAGCAGAAAACACTACTGCCATAAAAAGCCCCCAAAAGACAGACCAGAGTGTAACTTCCGGGAACACCAGATTGGCAGGCATCACTGGATGATATTCTTCGCCGGGTTTGAGCTCACGATGAGCATTTTCAGGCAATCCACTTTTACCAATTTGACTTTCCATTTAATCTCCCAAGTAGTTAAATTGATTTTTCAACATATATTTTGCAAAGTTCAATCATTGTTTCAACAGTTTTTTGAAGAGCATCTATAGAGACCCATTCAGTTTTTGCATGGAAATTTTGACCACCAGTGAAAATATTCGGTGTAGGCAATCCCATTTCGGTTAGGCGAGAGCCGTCTGTTCCACCGCGAATAGGTTTCCAGTATGGTTTGACACCAGCACGAAGAGCAGCTTCCCAGAGATTATCCAATACTTCCGGGCATTTTTCGAGACTATCGAGCATATTTCTATACTGAAATTTGACTTCCATTTCGATTTTAGTTTTAGGATGTAACTGCTGAACTTCGTCGATAATGTTCTGCAAAATTTTCTTTTGTTCTTCGAGACCTTCGGTGCGAAAATCACGTAAGAGAATTTTAAGCTCAGTTTTGGAAACACTACCTTCGATATTATGTGGATGAATGTAAGGTTCGTATCCTTCTGTAGTTTCGGGAGCCATATTTTTTGGCATACGAGCGATAATATCAGCCATCGCACGAATTGAATTAACCATAACATCTTTGGCACTGCCGGGATGAATATCTCTACCGAAAGTGCGAATAATAGCGGCATCGGCGCTGAAAGTTTCTTTGTTGAGTTCGCCGGGCATATCACCATCAATCGTATAAGCGTATTTCGCACCAAATTTTTCTATGTTGAAGTATTTTGTGCCTTGCCCAATTTCTTCATCAGGAGTAAAGCAGATACGAATATCTCCGTGCAAAATATCATTATTATTCAGAAGAATTTCAGCAAGTTGCATAATAGCGGCGACTCCGGATTTATCGTCAGAGCCTAAAAGAGTTGTTCCATCGGTAGTGATGATAGTATGTCCGAGACATTCTCGGAGCTTAGGATTCTCTGCTTCTGTGATAACGATAGAAGTATCGGCAGGAAGAACAATATCGCCACCTTGATAATTTTCTATAATTTGAGGGTTAACATTTGCTCCGCTAACATCAGGCGAAGTATCAACGTGAGCAACGAAGCCGAGTACGGGAACTTTTCCATAAGCAGGATGGTCTGAAGGAATGTTGGATGGAATGGTCGCCATCAAATAGCAATTATCATCAAGTTCGGCATCTTTTATACCCAAATTTTTGAGTTCTTCTAATAGGATTTTTTGTAAATCAAATTGTTTCATTGTAGAAGGGAAAGTTTCGCTGTTAGGGTCGGATTGAGTATCGACTTTTACATAGCGGAGAAATTTCTCAATTAGTTGCTGTTTCATAATTTACCCTAATAATAATTAGTAAAAAATACAAAATAAAGAATGTTAAAAATATGAAAAAATTTTTTAGTTTGCTTAAATATTTTGGAGAAAATTTGTTTATATGATATACAAACGAAAAATTACTTTTATTCTACTGTTTCTTGGTGCAAGCCTGATTAAATTATTAGCAGGCGAACCAATAATACTTGAATATAGTGATGCCTTGGTCGGCGAGCAAGACAGCCTGACAAATGTAAGGAAACTTGTAGGGAATGTGCGATTAAGGCAAGGAAACGTTCGAATTACCTGCGATAATGCAATACAATATATTGGGTTGAATAAATATGATTTGATTGGTAATGTCGTAATCAAGCAAAATACGATAACGCTAAAATCGCCAACAATTAATTATGATGGGAATTCTTACATAGCAACCGCACAAAATGGTGTAAAAATCACTGACCGAGAAACGAAATTATCTGCCGATTATGGGACATATTCGACACAAACTTTAATTGCAAATTTTGCCGGAAACGTTGTAGTAGAAGATGATTCTACGATAATATATTCGAATTACGTTACGCATAACAGAAATAACAGAGTATCGAATGCTTGGGGAAATGTATTAATAATAGGCAAATATACGAATGCGAAATTAGCTGGCGATTCAGTTGTAAATATTCCAATGCAAAATTTATCGGAAGTATTTGGGAATCCGAAGCTTTTGCAAATTGATACAAATGATGTGAACAATCAAGACACATTGTTTATTTCTGCGAATAAGATGGAGGCTATTCGCGAAGAAGGAAACGAGAGATATATTGCTCAGGGCAACGTTGAAGTAATAAGAAGCAATCTACAAGCAAGAGCAGAAAATACTGTTTATTACAAAGAAAAGGATATGATTTTTCTCGAAAAATTCCCAATTTTATGGTATGATTCGACGCAGCTATTTGCTGATACAATTATTGTGCAATTAGAAAGCAATAAATTAAGAAGAATTGATGCTATTTCGCGTGCTTTCAGTGTGAGCCTGAATGATACAATGAACTTTGCAAGGAAAGATCAAATGTCCGGAAAGATCATAACAGTCGAATTTGAAAGCGACACACTGAAGCAAATTGTTGCCGATGGCAATGCTCGTTCGTTGTATTTTATTGAAACAGATGGACAGCCCGATGGGTTAATAAGTGTAAGTGCAGACAAAATAACAATTGAAATAGTTGATAAAAAAGCGGAAAATATTATAATGATAAATAATGTTCCCGGTGAATATCTACCTCAGCCATTGATTGTAAATGAAGAGGCTAAATATTATTTGCCCGGATTTAAATTTTCGCAGGATAGACCTCAAAGGATTGATTTTTCAATATTTGAATTAAAAAACCGAAATAAAAAAAAGGAGGAAAAATGAAGATTTGTGTTACTGGTGGAGCTGGATTTGTTGGCTCACACATTGTTGATAGATTAGTTGAGAATGGTTTTGATGTAACTGTAATTGATAATTTATCAACGGGAAAAATTGAGAACATAAATAAAAATGCAAAATTTATAGAATTAGATATAAATAATGAAAAAATACACGAGATTTTCGAAGAAGAGAAATTTGATGTTGTTTATCATCAGGCAGCTCAGATGAATGTGCGTTTTTCAGTTGATAATCCAAAGGAAGATGCAGTAACAAACATTATTGGTAGTATTAATTTATACGAAGCGTGTAAAAATTCAGGTGTAAAGAAAATTATTTTTGCTTCGTCAGGTGGAACTATATACGGAGAACAGGTGCAATTTCCAGCTGACGAGGAGCATCCGACGAATCCGTGTTCACCTTATGGAATTGCAAAGCTTGCAAATGAAAAGTATTTATTTTATTACAACAATAGCTATGGAATAAAAACTGTGTCGCTACGATATGGAAACGTTTACGGACCAAGACAAAATCCAAAAGGCGAAGCAGGAGTTGTAGCAATTTTCATTGGAAAAATGCTTACAGGTGAACAACCTGTAATAAACGGCGACGGACTAATCACAAGGGATTATATATATATTGATGACGTTGTGGAAGCAAACATAAATGCACTTGATGAAAAGATTGACGGAATATATAATGTTGGAACCGGTATTGAAACAAACGTTAATACTATTTTCCATAAGCTTAAAAATCTAACAGGTGCAAATTGCGATGAATATCACGGACCGGCAAAAATTGGAGAACAAAGACGGAGCGTAATTTCATATAATAAATTAAAACAAGAATGCGGTTGGGAACCGAGGGTATCTTTTGATGAAGGTTTAATTAGAACAGTTGAGTATTTTAAACAGAACCTAAAATAATATGTCGCTTAATTTAATTGATATATTAATTGTTGCATTCTACTTTGCAATAATATTGATAATTGGAATTAGGTTTACACGCAAAGATAATAGCGAGAACAAGGAAAGTTACATATTAGCAGGTCGGCGGGTTACATTACCTTTTTTTGTTGCTTCGCTGGTAGCAACATGGTATGGGAACATAATGGGAATGGGAGAATTTGTATATAACTATGGTATTGTAGCATTTTTTTGTTTTGCATTCCCTTATTACATAGCGGCATTGTTTTTTGCAATATTTGTAGCAAAAAGAATTCGTGCTTCTTCTGCTGCAACAATTCCGGAGCAAATAAAAATCACTTATGGGAACAAAGCAAGTGCAATATCTTCTGCAATAATATTAGTTATTACAATACCAGCAGCGTATATATTAATACTTGGAAAACTGATTGAACTTTTTACGGGTTGGAGTTTGGAATTATCATTGATAATCGGTACAATAATTTCACTGATAATTATATATCACGGAGGACTCAAAGCTGATATTATTGCAAATACCGCTCAATTTATTTTTATGTATATAGGTTTTGGTGGGCTACTTTTTTTCTGTTTGACGGAATTGGGTTCTTTTAAAGAGATGCTATCGCGATTGCCAGCTACACATTTAACTGCAACAGGTACACTATCTTGGCAATATGTTCTGGCGTGGTATATTATAGCATTTCAAACATTTATAGACCCAAGCTTTCACCAAAGGTGTGCTGCAGCAAAAAATCCACAAACAGCAAAGAACGGAATATTAATTTCGATTGTTTTTTGGTTAATATTCGATTTTTTGACACTAACAACCGGGCTCTACTCTGCCGCTTATTTGCATTTGCCTTCACCGCTTGATGCATATCCAATACTTGCAGACACTGTGATGCCCAATATGTGGAAAGGATTGCTATTAGTTGCGATAATTGCAACAGTAATGAGCACTTTGGAAAGTTATTCATTTATCAGTGCTGCTACATTTGGAAATGATATTTTCCCTCAATTTTTAAAAAAATTGTCTCCTGAATTAGGAACAAAGATTGGGCTAATAGTAACAGGCGTATTAGGAATATTGCTTGCGATTGTAATACCATCAGCAATTGATTTGATTTATAAAACTTCTTCTATTGCAGTGCCTGCATTAATTATTCCACTAACGGTATCATATACACAAAAATATTATTTGGAGAGAAAACACAGCCTGATAATAATGATTTCAACAATCTTGCTAACATTATTCTGGACTTTATCAAATGAATATAGTGAAAAATTTGGATTGGAAATATTAAATTTCACGCATAATTTTGAACCAATGATGCCGGGAATTATTTTGTCAGTATTATTAGGAATAATATTTGTTAAAAAAAGAAGCAAATAGGGTCTGGACAATACCGAACGTATTGAGTTTTATTAGATTAATGTTGATTGCACCAACTGGAATGATTTTGTGGAACGGAGAAAATGTTTTGGCTGCAACACTTGCATTGCTTGGAGGCTTACTTGATATTGCAGATGGAATAATTGCACGAAAATATAATCAGACATCAGAATTAGGCAAAATAATAGATCCACTTGCAGACAAATTATTTGTAGCTGTTTTAGTAGTCATTTTGTTCATACAAAACAGGCTTCCATTATGGTTTATCTTAGCTGTGATTTCCAGAGATTTGTTAATCATCATAGGTGGTGCAATAATATCAACAAAAATAAAGATAGTTCCTCCATCAAATTGGCTTGGGAAAATCACAGCTTTGACAATAGGAATTACAATTTTATCAATAATTGTCAATATTGAAAAAATATACACAATTTTAATGTATTTATCCGTTGTATTAATTGTTTCGTCATTTGTAAATTACGTTGTAAGTGTAACAAAACAAATAAAAGGGATTGAAATTGGCAACAAATAAACGATACATACCATTAAATTCAAAAGAGATTCAGATTTACCGACAACAAAAGGCTATACAAGAAACTAAACGTGAAGAAAAGACAAATAATGCTTTGATTTCACTGAGAAAGAAGAATTTAGCCGTAATTAACGCAAATCCTACTTTGAAAGCAAAAATTGAGCGTTTCAATGTATATGTAAAGAAGAAAAAAATTGACGATATTGTGAAAGTCATTCATTATCTACTTTCAGACTTATATCAAGAAACTCAAGAAGCATAAAGCGTCTGCAATAGTTTCGACAAAAACAGATACGAATCATCTCAAAACTGCATATTATCCGCAAATAATATTCTAATTCAATTGATTTTTTGCTTATGCTTTAAGATGAAAACCACGATTTCAGTAAATAATGAAATTTATGAACACCTTTGCGGTTCAGAAACATCATCGGACAATACCCATAGATAATTTCTATTTCTTTTTCTTTGGCAATTTCATTAATATTTTTCGGTTTACTACCTAAAACAAACCAAACAGACTTAATTTTTCCTTTTTCTGCACTTGTAAGTATTTTTTCAGCTTCTTTCGATGGAACAGAAAGAACTAAGTTTAGTGCTTGTTGAGGTATTTCATTAACCGAAGCAAACGAGCGAACACCTTCAATTTCCTGACAGGAACGGCTAACCGGAATTGGGTTGTAATCATTCTTCAAGAAAACTCTGAAAAGTTCATTGCACCAGGCATTATTGCTACTCGAAACACCAACAATAACAGGAGATTTGTCTTTGAGAAATTCACTTATTATGTTGTTCATATACATCCTTTTGAAAGCAAATGAATAAGGAAGTAATACGAATTGAAAGCAGGAATAGTTTCATACGACAGATTGACAGCGAAATCAGAATTAATGTCATACAATTTTCACGCAAGATTGGGATTATACTGACAAAAATTCATCAGAACAGACATTATGGCTCATTAATGCGTCATTTTGACTTGCAAATCATTTTGGCACGATGTTGGTATATGAAAAAGTGAATTTAATTAACAATATTCAAAAGAGGTAAAAAATGACAACATTAAGATTTGATCCGTTCCGTGGTTTCGAGCAAATGCTCCGTAAAATTAACGAAGTTGCAGGTGAAATCGAACGTGGAGTAACTGTGGAAACTGGTGGTTACAACCCACGTATAGACATATTCGAAGATAATTCGAGCGTTTATATTGTCGCAGAAATCGCTGGAATACCCAAAGAAAAGGTAAATGTAAAATTAACCGAAGACAGAATCCTAATGATTTCAGGTACAAAAGAACGCTGTGAAGGCGAAAAAGACAAGACATATTTAAGAAGCGAACGTAATTTCGGTGAATTTAGTCGTTCATTTGTACTACCAGAAAATCTGGATTTATCTGCCGTTAAAGCAAATTATCGTGATGGAGTGCTCGAAATAACAATTGCCAAAAAGCAACCTGAGCCTCCAAAAGAAATAGAAATTGCTATTAGTTAATCAATTATGTTAAACACAAAAGGAGGGATTAGCTATGGCAATAGTAAAATTTGATCCATTCCGCGGTTTTGAAACTTTGGCTCGCAGAATGAACAGCTTGATGCAAGATTTCGACAAAGGGTTTAACTTCGATTTCGGTGGTTTTTCTCCAAAGATCGATATTTCGGAAGATGAAAAACACATTTACCTGCAAGCTGAAGTGCCAGGTATTTCAAAAGATGAAGTAAAAGTAACAATTACAGAAGATAATGTTCTGACAATCAAAGGCGAAAAGAAACGCGAGCAAAAGACAGAAGACAACAAGGAAGGGTATTCTTACATTCGTATTGAACGTAGTTTCGGTGAATTCTGCCGTTCGTTTATGTTGCCGGAAAATGTTAAGAAAGACAGCATTAATGCTAAGTTTGAAAATGGCGTGCTAAATATTACTTTGGAAAAAATTGAACCAGAAAAACCGAAAGAAATCGAAGTTAAGATTGAATAAAAATTGCGAGCCAGGAAGGCGAGACACGGCTAATAGCCGTGTCTTTTTTTTTAATCAATTTCAATTTCTTTTGCAGGGATTTTAAATAATATTGCAATGGCAGAAAATAGCATTGTGTAGAGAGTTGCAGACACACCATATTGAAGGAAAAATTTCCAGAATGATGTTTCGGCAGGTTTCAAATAGAAGAAAAAGTAAATTAAATTGTGAATAAATGCAGAAATTAAGACTACAACAGTGAAGCGTAAAGTATTCAAGTTAGATTTAATATTTCTTTCTTTGTGAAAGAAACCGGCAAAATAAGATGCAACTAATTTAGCGAGAGCATTAGTTCCAATCACATCTCCAGATATGAAATCAAAGACCAGCCCAATGCCGAATACAAAGAATAATCCAACGAACTGCCCTTCGGCTAAAGTAATCCATACACACAGTATTAACAGCAAATCAGGAGTAACATTTTCAATAGCAATAATATCGATAAATAACAACTCAACGAGCATTAATAATAAAGCAAGAATGGCATAGACAATGTATCTTATCTGAATTTGTTTGAGGTAATATTTGTTTTCAACTAATTTCATTATTTTCTAAGTCTATTTTTTGCTTTAATAGTTTCTTCAATTTTTTTTGTCAGTTCAATAATTTCTTCATCTACAATGTAATCAATAACGTAAACTTGCTCTAATGAAGCAAAATTAGCGTAAGGTTCAACAAAAATTTTATGAAAAAGCGATCCATATTCTTTTTCGACTTTAACTACTTTACCAATTGGGATGTTGTGTGGATATTTCACGCTATAATTAGATGTTACAATCATATCTCCGGGATAAACTTCAAAAGAAGTAGGAATATTGTTAAGAATAAGATAATTGCCACCTTCCCAGCTTAAAATACCATCAATCTGATTTCTAAGAATTTTTGCAGAAACTTTAACGTGTCGGTTATTAAGAGTTTCCACCAAAGAGTATCTATTTGTAGTAGCAACGACTTCGCCGACAAGTCCGGCATCCGTCCGGACAGCCATACCTTCCCGGAGCCCGTCTCTCGTTCCTTTGTTGATAGTAACATAAGAACGCATCTGAACGTTTGTTTTATTTACAACTTCTGCAGGAATAAGTTTTTCAGATGAAGTATCTTTGAGAGCAAGCATAGAGCGAAGTCGGTTATTTTCAATAAGAGCGCCCCTCATTTTGATAACTTCAGAGGAAAGTTGCAAATTCAGATCACGAAGAGCTTGATTTTCACTTCTCAAAGCAACTGGATTAGGCACCCAAGAAAAAATCTTTTGAATATTGCTAATTGAGGCAATTACAACAGCTCTGAAGCCACTAATTTTAGAGACTTCCCCTAATGAAATCAAAGATAAAGAGATTACACAAAGCGCTGTAAACGTTATTAATACCTTAAAACGCAATATTGTTTTAATGAGTTCCTGCATCTACAAAACGATATTAATACCGAGTGCTTTTAATGAGAACAGAACGGAAGTCGCTAAGATTTTCGAGAACTCTTCCAGTGCCTCGGACGACTGCTGTAAGAGGATCTTCTGCTATATGAACAGGCAATTTTGTTTCTTCACGAATGCGTTCGTCTAATCCTTTGAGCAAAGCACCACCACCGCTAAGCATAATTCCACGGTCGTAGATATCAGCGGCTAATTCAGGTGGTGTTCGTTCCAAAAGACGAAGCACAGCGTTTACAATTTCTTGAACAGATTCAGATAAGGCACCGCGAATATCTGCTGAGGTTACTTCAATCATTCTTGGAACACCAGTGAGCAAATCGCGTCCTTTGACTTCTATTTCCAATTCATCTTTAAGAGCAACTGCTGAACCGACAGAGCATTTAATTTGTTCTGCGGTGCGTTCTCCAATTAAAATGTTATGTTGGCGACGGAAATAATTAACAATAGCGGCAGTCATTTCATCGCCTGCGATTTTAATTGATTCGTCGCTAACTATACCGGAAAGAGCAATCACAGCAATTTCAGTTGTTCCGCCACCAATATCGACAATCATATTTCCAACTGGTTCGTGAACATTCAGCCCAATACCTATAGCACTTGCCATAGGTTCGGCAATGAGATGGACTTCTTTAGCACCGGCATGCTCGCAACTATCCCGCACAGCTCTTTTTTCAACTTCTGTAATTCCACTGGGAACGCAAACAACAACTCTGCGAGCAGGTTGCCAGGACATTGAGACTTTGCGAATAAATGCTCTCAGCATACCTTCTGCTATTTCGAAATCAGCGATTGCTCCGTCTTTCATTGGGCGGATAATCTTTATATCACGGTGAGTTTTGCCAATCATCTGCTGAGCATCGTGTCCGATGGCAATAATATGTTTATCGGAGCGGTCGAAAGCCACAATCGAGGGTTCATTAAGAACTATTCCTTTGCCTTTCACCCAAATAAGGGTGTTGGCAGTGCCTAAATCTATTGCAACATCATTCGAGAAAAAATTAAATAGTGCCATTATTTTGATTATCTTAAATTCATACAATTTGTAAAATACAAAAATAAGCAAAATTATTTTACTTTTTTATTAAAGTTTATAGATATAATAATTTTCAATTACAATTATTGCTTAATAACTTCGATTATATAATTTTAAAAAGGAGCAATTATTATGAATTCGCAACTAAGCAATGATAAACTTATTGAGATTTTGAGAAACTGGCAAAAATTAGAAGATGCAGCTGTTGCAAACACTACAGAGATTATTAAAAATTCGCGAAATCCTTTTATTCAGATAATTATGGAAATAATTCGCCAGGATTCAGTTATGCACAGACGCATTCAACAATTAATAATAGATAGTCTTGAAATGAAAGATTTTGCTATTGACCCAAGCGAAATAGAACTATTATGGGAGAAAATTGAGGAACACGACGAGATGGAAAAGAAAGTTGTCAAAATTGCTGAAATTGCTCGTAATGAAACTTCATCACCCGTTGTTAGGTATTTGCTCGATTATCTACTTGAAGATGAGCAAAAACACGACAATCTGCTTATTAAATTAGAGCATCTCAAAAAATAAGATAAAATTATTTGCAAAAAAAGGAAAGCTGCCCGATGCATCGGGCAGCTTCTTATATTTTTTGTTCGGACGGGGGGAATCTCCGAACTGTTACAAACGCGACAAGTTTTTGTCTTGTTTTATTCTGCCGACACGAGCAAGGTAATACTTTGTCTCGGCATCAGCGGGGTCTTTATCGGCATCTACAACGAGAAAGATGTTCTCATTGTAGGGGAAATTAGAAATTGATTTCAGCTTTTCATAAATATCTTGAAAATTCTCTGAAGAATCAATTTTTGAGATTATTTCTACCGGGATGCACGCCGGCTCATTAATCAATGAATAAGCATAATAATATTTTTTGCTCATTTTGCCGGAAATATTATGCTTCCCGCGCAGAAACCCTTCAATTTTTACTTTTGCAAGTCCCAATCCTTCAATTTCTTTGGCAGATGCGTAGGAGAGATCTAATAATCTACGCTGGATATGGGGACCGCGGTCATTAATTCTCACCAGTGTTGCTTTGCCATTGGACAAGTTAGTAACTTTCAAAATAGTTCCAAATGGCAATCTGCGGTGAGCAGCAGTGTTTTCGAACATATCGAAACGCTCGCCGGAAGATGTGCGTCTTTTGTGGAATTTGTGTGCGTAATGCGACGAAATTCCACTTGTCGAAAACAGATAGAGAGCATTTAAGTTTGTTTTTGAAATTATTTCTCTGTAATCATCTTCATTTTTATCAACATTTTGTCCTTTAACTTCATCGTCGATTTCGATTATATTCCCTTGCGCAACACCCAAAAATTGAATTGAGACTAATGCGATTAAAGGAATTAAAAGCCATAGAACACTATAACGGCTTTTGAATAATTTAGAATAACCCATGGAGTTCTTCACTCCTATTTTTTGAAACATACTTTTGTTAGAAGCGTTTTAGCTTCTAAAACTTCCCCCCTTAATAATCCCCTATTTGTTTAACATAATTTTTATAATTTTGTAAATTTCGAAATCAATATAACGATATTTATTTTAATTAATTGTAAAAAAATGCATTGAAAATTAAATTTAACGCTCCCGATTAAAATCTAACCACCGAAAATTATTATATATTGTATGTTTCAGAAAAATGAAAAAATGATTAAAAAAATATCATTTTTCATTTTTGATAACAATTCACCTCTAAACAGAAAAATAATTGATAAAAATATTTTCATATAACATTCATTAATCTCTTGTATTAATTAATGAAAAGGATTTTTTCTATCATAGAAAGGGGAAAAATTGGTAATAAAATAATTAAGTTTTGTGAGTTCAAAGCATATCTAATTCAATAATAAATATGTTTCAATGAATAAAAGAATAGGCTACCTTGTTTTTGGGGTAGCCTCCTGAAAATATTTTTGCAATATTATTTTACTATTTTCTGATGAAGAGGGAATTTGGAAGTGAATTGGCGAACTTCTTCAGCAACTTGTTTATGAAGTTTCTCATCATCAATATTAGAAAGAACCTTGTCGATTAATTCAGCAACATATTTAAAATCATCTTCTTTAAATCCGCGAGTAGTAAGTGCCGGTGTTCCAAGACGAATACCCGAAGTGATAAGAGGCGATTTATCATCAAATGGAACGGAATTTTTGTTGCAAGTGATTCCGGCTTCATCCAAAGCAAGTTGAGCTTGTTTGCCTGTAAGTCCCTTATTACGTAAATCAACGAGCATAAGGTGATTATCAGTTCCTCCGCTAACTAAATTATAACCACGTTTCATTAATTCTTCGGCAAAGACTTTAGCATTTTTGAGAACCTGCTGAATATATAAATCGAATTCTTTCGAAAGACATTCACCGAAAGCAACAGCTTTAGCAGCAATTACGTGCATAAGCGGTCCACCCTGTACGCCGGGCATCACCCAGGAATCAATTATTTCGCTCATCATTTTAGTGCGACCAGATTTTGGAGCAACAATACCGAAAGGATTTTCGAAATCTTTGCCCATCATAATCAGACCGCCACGAGGACCACGAAGAGTTTTGTGAGTTGTGGAGGCTACTACGTGGCA
>JAOAGZ010000008.1:25684-54363 GCA_026415495.1 Eximiradius proteiniborus
AAATCTTTGCCCATCATAATCAGACCGCCACGAGGACCACGAAGAGTTTTGTGAGTTGTGGAGGCTACTACGTGGCAATAAGGAATAGGACTTGTTAGATAACCTTTTGCAATAATTCCTGCAGGGTGAGCAATATCAGCAAACAAGAAAGCACCGACCATATCGGCTATTTCGCGGAATTTTTTGAAATCGATGTCGCGTGGATATGCAGAAGCACCTACGGTAATTAACTTAGGT
Organism: Eximiradius proteiniborus; assembly: GCA_026415495.1. Classification (GTDB taxonomy): domain Bacteria; phylum Bacteroidota; class Ignavibacteria; order Kapaibacteriales; family UBA2268; genus JAKIZO01. The sequence goes on from JAOAGZ010000008.1 coordinate 25,922, forward strand.
TTGTGCTGACGTGCAAGTGATTCGACTTTATCGTAGTCGATACGGCCAGTTTTTTCATCCACTTCGTAAGGAACAAAATTAAAGAAGCGGCCAGAAAAATTAACAGGGGAACCGTGAGTAAGATGTCCACCGTGTGCAAGGCTAAGCCCCATAACTGTATCGCCAGGTTTGATAAATGAGTAGTAAACGGCCATATTTGCGTTGGAACCGCTATGAGGCTGAACATTTGCATATTCAGCGCCGAATAATTTTTTCAGTCTGTCGCGAGCAATATTTTCGGCAACATCTACCCACTCACAACCGCCATAGTAGCGGTTTCCAGGATAGCCTTCTGCATATTTATTGGTGAGGACAGAACCTTGAGTTTGCATCACTGCATCTGAGACAAAATTTTCGCTGGCAATAAGCTCTAATTTTTCTGATTGACGTTGAAACTCATTTTTGAGAGCTTCCCAAAGTTCTACATCTTGTTGTTTGACTATATCGTACATTTCAAAACCTTTATTATTTTGTAAAAATCAAATAATATAAAATTAGTGAATAATATTTGAAAATTGAACTTATTTATTCAATAAATTATGTTCATCGATTAGATCTCTACATTTTAGTTCATCTTTTTCAATTTGATAAGATAGTTCATCGATATTTTTAAATTTTTTCTCTTCTCTGATGAAATAATGGAAACTAACGGCAATTTCTTTATCATATAAATCATCAGAGAAATCGAAAAAATGGACTTCGAGAGTAGATTTTGTATCGACAGTGATAGTTGGACGAGTGCCAATATTTGCCATACCGAAAAGCTTATTACCATCAATTTCGGAGGAAACTACATACACTCCATCACCAGGTAGTAACTTATAGATGTCGTGAGGTTTAATATTTGCAGTAGGGTAGCCAATAGTTGCGCCACGCCCGTTGCCGTGTACAACTTTCCCACGAACAATGTAAGGATATCCAAGATACTTATTTGCAGTTACAAGTCCAGCTTCGAGCAATAAATGGCGAATTTTGGTGCTTGAAACGACTATATCATCTTCAACGTAATCTTCAACCTTTTCGATTTCAAAATCATATTTTTGTGAATATTCTTGCAAAAGTTCGTAAGAACCCTGACGGTTTTTCCCGAAGAAATGTTCACGCCCCATCAAAAACTTTTTCAAGCCAATTTTATCAACCAAATAATTTTTTATAAACTCTTCGGGAGAAGTTTGGGAAAACTCATAAGTAAAATGAATAATGAAAGCGTTTTCAACGCCAAACTTTTCAAATAAATTTAATCGCTCTTTTATTGAAGTCAATAGTTGAATTTTAGGTTTACCAGAATCCTGCAGGACAATGCGTGGATGCGGGGCCATTGTAATAATAAGTGGTCTTAAGTTATCTTGTCGAGCTATTTCGTTGAGCCTATTAATAATTTTTTGATGTCCTTTGTGAACTCCATCGAAAGTTCCCAGAGAAATAATTGTATTTTGATTATATTCAATTTCGCTAATATCTCTATAAACAATCATAATTTGCCTGAATTTAGAAAATTTACAATATCACTAATTTTCAATGCCTGTTCGACATCAAAATCGCCGATTTTGGTTCTGCGAAGGCTCGACAGAAACGCTCCGCAACCAATTTCGCGTCCCAAATCGCGAGCCAGTGAACGTATATACGTTCCTTTAGAACAAGATATTTTTAATTTAACAAAAGGATTTGAAAAATTCAAGATTTCAATTGAAAATATTTTAACTTTTGATGGAGGAATATCGACAGATTTATTTTTGCGAGCGAGTTCGTACAATTTTTTCCCTTGTACTTTTTTAGCGGAAAACATTGGTGGAACTTGCAAAATTTCGCCAATGAATAATTGAGACTTTTCAATAATGAGATTTTTGTTCAAAAACGAAGTATCTTGTAAATTTTCTTCCGGGGCTTCTGCGTCGTCGGTGCGAGTGGTAGCACCAAACTTAACGTCGGCTATATATTCTTTTTTCAGGTTCTGGAATTGCTCAATTGTTTTGGTTGCTTTTCCTAAGCATAAGATTAGCAATCCGGTAGCAAGTGGATCGAGAGTGCCAGCGTGACCAATTTTTTTGATATTAAGCAAATTCCTGATTTTTGCGACAACATCGAAGGATGTCCATCCGCTTTCTTTATCAATTAAAACAGTTGCACCTTCGGCATTGGCAAGGTGCAACCATAAATTAAAATCATTTATGTTAGTTTTATCAAGGAGCATAAAACAACTACTGGTTTTCTTTCAATTTTGCATCTTCTTCTTTGGCTTTATTGAGGAGATGCTGAATATGCTCCATTTGGTCGATAGTATCGTCGAGGAAAAACTTTAAATCGGGGATAGTTTTAAGCCTGACACTACGAGCAACAATACCACGAAGTTCGTATTTTTCTTCTTCGAGCATTTGAAGAAACTTTGGAGGAGAAATTTTGCCACCGTATAAGCTAATATATACTTTGGCAAGAGTTAAATCTGGCGAAAATCTTACAGTAGTAACAGTAGCAATACCGGCATTATGCTCGCGGGCAAAATCGCTAATCGGTTGAGACAACGCTCTTTTTACAATACTTGCTACTTTTTCAGCTCTAATAGACATAATATACTTTTCAAATAATAAAATTAAAGAGTACGACGAATTTCAACTAATTTATATCCCTGAATAATATCGCCTTCCTGAATATCATTAAAACCATCAAGCTGAATACCACACTCATAGGAGGTATCTACTTCTTTGACATCATCTTTATTACGTTTGAGCGAAGCGATAGTACCGTTAAAAACAGGCAAACCATTTCTGAGAACTTTCACACGGTCGTTTCTGTTAATTTTGCCACTAAGTACATAGCAACCAGCGATAGTGCCGATACGGCTAATTTTGAAAATTCTTCTAACTTCAACTTCGGCGGTAATTTCTTCTTTGATTTCAGGTTTGAGCAAACCTTCTAATGCCATCTGCACTTCATTGATGCAGTCATAGATAATGTTGTACAGTCTAATATCGATTTTTTCGTTATCAGCCAGACGCCTTGCAGCAGACGAAGGCGACACATTAAATCCAATGATAATTGCCTGCGAAGCAGCAGCAAGCATAACATCGGACTCGGAAATTTCACCAACACCCTGATGAAGAATATTGACGCGAACTTCGTCAGTAGAAAGTTTGAGAAGCGAATCGCTAATAGCTTCTACAGAACCACCAACATCACCTTTGATGATAAGGTTAAGTTCCTGAACACTTCCAAGCTTGATACGAGAAGATATTTCATCAAGCGAAAGATGACGAACACGCCTCATTTCCTGTTCGCGTTTGAGTTGCTTACGTTCGTTGGAGATGCTGCGGGCTTCGGCTTCGCTATCGACAACGAGGAAATTATCACCAGCCTCGGGCAAACCATCGAACCCCATAACGCGGACAGGCACAGCAGGAGTTGCAACTTCCATTTTGTTTCCGCGTTCATCCTGCATTGCACGCACACGACCGTGATGAATACCGGAAACAAAAGGATCACCTATTTTCAAAGTTCCTTTTTGAACAATTATTGTAGCAACGGGACCAAGACCTTTGCTAACATTTGATTCAATCACAACGCCTTTTGCTTTTCTATTAGGATTGGCTTTTAAATCAAGGATGTCGGCTTCGAGCAAGATTTTTTCGAGTAATTCATCAATATTAATACCTTTCTTAGCAGAAATTTCTACGTGTTGATATTTTCCACCCCATTCTTCTATAAGGACACCGTGGTCAGCAAGTTGCTGCTTGATTCTATCGGGATTAGCATCAGGTTTGTCAATTTTATTGATAGCGACAATCATCGGGACGCCGGCAGCTTTTGCGTGACTAATTGCTTCGATTGTTTGTGGCATCACACTATCGTCAGCAGCAACAACAAGAACTACAATATCAGTAACCTGTGCACCACGGGCACGCATAGCAGTGAAGGCTTCGTGACCGGGAGTATCGAGAAAAGTAATCTCACGACCATTTTGCAAAGTAACTTTGTAAGCACCGATATGTTGAGTGATACCACCTGCTTCACCGGCAACAACATTTGAACGGCGAATATAGTCGAGAAGTGAGGTTTTTCCGTGATCAACGTGTCCCATTATTGTAACAATAGGTGGACGCTGAACAAGCGATTCCGGTGGATCAATATCTTCTTCTTCAACCTGAACTTTTTGAGTATCAACAAATTCTACTTCATAACCATAATCATCTGCAATTAAAGTGATAGTGTCTTTATCTAAACGTTGATTTATAGTAACCATTAATCCGAGAGCCATACATTTTAAGATGATTTCGTTAGGCGATTTACCCATCATATTTGCGAGGTCGCCGGTGGTAACAAATTCAGTAATTCTTAGGATATGGCTTTCGCGTTCAATTTCTTCGATTTGACGAATTTCTTTTTCTTTGCGTTCCTGCTTCTTTTTCTGGCGGATGCGTTCGCGCATAGAACCTGTATGAGGTTCCATCCCAGCGTATGTTTCGCGGATTGCGCGCATTACTTCTTCTTCGGAAATAGTTTCCCGGATAGACTTCTTCTTTTTCTTACGCTTCTTGTCTTTAATTTTACCTAATTTTTCTTCTGCTTCGGGATCGAAGTCTTTAATTTTTTTCTTGAATTTATCTTTTTTTATTTCAACTTTTGAAACAGTTTCAATAGGTTCTACTGCTTCAGTAAACTTTTCTTTTATTTTCTTTTTATCTTTATCTTTCTGCTTTTCAAAAGGTTTTTCGGGGGCGATATCAATTTTGCCAAGAATTTTCAGTCCCGAAGGTTTTTGAGATTGATCGACAACTTCAATAATTTTTTTCTTTTTCTTGCGCTTCTTGTCTTTTTTAACAGTTGGTTCAACCTGTATGTCTTCTTTAACAACATCAGGTTTTGGTTTTTCCTTGACTTCATTAATTGCTTCAGTTGTATCGCTGATGATCTCAAGCGGTTCGGAAGACTTAGGAGATTGCTCAAATGTAACTGTTTTTTCATCTATCACAGAAACAGGTTCTTCAACATTATCTTGTTTGGTTGGAGGTTCGTGATGTTCGACAACAACAGGAGTTAGCTTTTCTTCTATAATTTCTGGTTCGGTTGTTGGAAAAGGTACTGGAGTTTCCTCAACTTTGGTAGCTTCTGGTTCAATTTTTTGAGGTTCAACAACTTTTTTCTTAACATCGACATAATCAACATCTTTGGCTACTGGCTTTACAGGCTCTTCAATATCAAGAGTTTCTTCAACTTTGGCAGAAATATCAATTTTTGCTTTTGGCTGAATTTGTTTGTGAATTTCTTTATGTTTCTGGAGTTTTTCACGTTGTTTTTCGGCAGCTTTCTTTTCGCGTTTAAATTTATCATAAACAAGTTCTGCCATTTCTTCGGTCAAGGTGGCAGTGGGCTTGTTGTCGATATCAAAACCTTTGGCACGGAGGAATTCAACAATTGTCTCGCGACCAATATTAATTTCAGAGGCAATTTTAATTAATCTTATTTTATTTGATTCAGCCATAATAAAGCAAAAATATTAAACAAACTATTTTTCAAAAATCTTCTTCGACAAGAAAGTAAGCACTTCGGGACGTTCTTCTTCGTCGAATTCGGTTAAAATGATTTTACGATAATCCATCAGGCTTTTTGGAGAGAGCCCTTCGATTTCAAGCAACTTGTTGAGGTCTGCATCGAGAAACTCACGGGCAGTAGTAATTCCCATATTTCTTAATTTTTCGATAAGTTCATCGCCAAATTCGACTTTAAATTCGACCAAATCAATATCTTCGCCACCTTCTTTGACAAGCTGGATATTAAATCCTGTGAGTTTAGAAGCAAGACGAACATTTTGCCCATTTTTACCGATAGCGAGGGACACCTGGTCGTCGGCAACAAGAACCGTGGCTGTGCGGGTTTCGTAAGAAATCTGGATATCGCGAACTTTTGCAGGAGCAAGAGCACGCATAATGAATACCTGAGGATTTTCAGAAAATTCTATGAGGTCTATACTTTCGTTATTCAGTTCTCTAACGATGGAATGAATGCGAACACCTTTTAACCCAACACAAGCGCCGACTGGATCAACTCTGTCGTCGTAAGACTGAACGGCAACTTTGGAGCGTTCGCCGGGTTCGCGAGCGATAGCTTTGATTTGGATCACACCATCATATATTTCCGGGATTTCAATTTCAAATAGACGCATTAAAAATTCATCGCAGGCACGTGAAAGAATAATATCGGGTTGCCCACCGGAACCACTACGACGAACTTCTTTAATAATAGCCTTGATTGGCTGGTTCTTTTTGTATCTATAAGGTTCATTAGGGATTTGTTCTTCGCGAGGCAAGCGCATTTCAATTTTATTATGCATAACAAGCAAGTCGTGGCGACGAATCTGATAAATTTCACCGACAATAATTTCGCCGACACGATTGGCGTATTCGGTGTAGATATTGTCTTTTTCGACTTCTCTTATTTTTTGGTTCAAGTTCTGAGCGGCAAGCGAAATTAATCTTCGACCGAAGCTATCTGAAATGTTGTCGAGCGTAATTTCTTCGATATATTCATCGCCAATTTCCAAAGGCTCGTCGGTATACATTTGAGCTTCTTCGAGAGAAATTTGGGTATCGGGGTTTTCAACTTCCTCGACAACTTCACGCATCAAGTAGATTTCGATATCGCCTTTTTCCATATTGACGATAATTTCAAAATTAGCGTCCTGCCCGTATTTCTTACGGACAACCATCGAAAGAGTTTCTTCGAGAATACCTTGGAGAAGGTCTCTATCGATGTTTTTGGCTTTAGCCATCTCCATAAAAGCATCAACGATAGTCTTTTTGTCTATCTTGTGCTTTGCTTTACGTCTTGCCATTTTTCCTTGACTGATAATTAGTTTTTTAAAATATTTTTAATATTTTTCGTTAAAGTCTATTATAATTGTATAAAATTAAAATAAAAAACTTATACAAAAAATGGGCTTGAAATTTCCGAAGCCCATCTCTTTTTGAGATATTCAAAAATAAGTAAAATTATTGATTTTGAAAAATGTTTTTTTAACTTAATGATAAATCAAGGAGTTTTTATGGGGTTCAAAAGCATAGATTATTTCAACATCGATGAACTTTATACAGAAGAAGAACTTCTAATAAGAGATTCGATAAGAAAGTTTGTTGATGATGAAGTAATACCAATAATTGAGCAATATTATTTCGACGGGAAATATCCAGAGCATCTTACACAGAAACTTGCAGAACTTGGAGTTTTTGGGATAACACTTTCAGAAGAATATGGTGGAGCGGGTGCAAACTATACATCTTACGGACTTGCAATGCAAGAACTCGAACGAGGTGATTCTGCTGTTCGCTCGTTTGCGTCTGTTCAAAATTCGTTGGTGATATACCCGATTTCGAGATATGGGACAGAAGAACAAAAACGCAAATGGCTTCCGCGTCTTGTCCGAGGCGAAGCAATCGGATGCTTTGGATTGACTGAACCTGATTTTGGTTCAAATCCGGCTGGGATGATAACAACTGCAAAGAAAACAGATGGAGGATTTCTGCTAAATGGTGCAAAAATGTGGATTACGAATGGAACGGTAGCGGATGTAGCAGTAGTTTGGGCAAAATTGGACAATGAAATTCACGGCTTCCTTGTGGAAAAAGGAACGAAAGGGTTTTCTGCACCTGAGATGAAAGGTAAACACTCTTTGAGAGCATCGGTTACATCTGAGTTGATTTTCGAAGACTGCGAGATTCCAGAGAAAAATATATTGAATGTAGCGGGATTGCGAGGACCTCTTTCCTGTTTAAATCAGGCTCGGTATGGGATTGCCTGGGGAGCAATCGGAGCGGCACTTGCAGTATTTCACTCAGCACTTGAATATTCAAAATCGAGGATACAATTTGGAAAGCCAATCGCAAAATTTCAGATTACACAAGAAAAATTAGTGTGGATGCTGAATGAAATCACAAAAGCACAACTTGTGTGCTACCGACTTGGAAGACTTATGGACGAAGGGAAAGCGCGTCCTGAGCAGATTTCTTTTGCGAAACGCAATAATGTCGATATAGCATTGCAGTGCGCCCGTATTGCTCGTGAAATTCACGGTGCAAATGGGATTTTGGGCGAATATCCGGTGATGCGTCATAGTGCCAACCTTGAATCGGTCAAAACATACGAAGGAACTCACGAAATTCACACATTAATTTTGGGTAGAGATATAACTGGTGAAGATGCTTTTGAATAGGAGAAGAAATGTTAAAAAACAAGGCTAAATTTACATCTGCTGAAATAATTGCAATTTTCGGGGAAGACAACGTATTAAATGTTAGACAAAACGAGTTTATTGGTGTTTCTATTGATACACGCTCAACTGAGGCGGGAGAAATATTTGTTCCTCTGATTGGTGAAAAAATAGATGCACACGAACTTCTGCCAGATGCATTTTCGAAAGGAGCTTCGCTTGCAATAGTGTCGAAAAGTTGGTTCAACAACAATGCTGAAAAAGTAGAAGGAAAGCCACTTGTTTTAGTTGAACATACACTTAGGGCACTTGGAGAACTCGCGTTGTTTCATAGAAATCGGTTTAACATTCCAATAATTGCGGTAGCAGGCTCGAATGGCAAGACAACAACCAAAGATATGATTGCAGCAGTTCTTTCAAGAAAATTTAAGGTTTTGAAAACTTTTCAGAATTTTAACAACCGTATAGGTGTTCCACTAATGATTTTCAATCTTGATGAGGCTATCGAATGTGCAGTAATTGAAATCGGGACCAACGAACCAGGCGAAATATTTATTCTGTCGGAAATACTTGCTCCGACAGAAGGGATTATTACAAATATCGGACAGGAGCATTTGGAGAAACTCATCGACCTTGATGGGGTTGAAATGGAAGAAACGAGCTTATTTGGATATTTACAGCGCTTTGGAGGAACTTGTTTTATCAATTGTGATGATGAAAGGTTAAGTAAATACCAAAGGATTTTAGATAAAAAGTTCACTTATTCAACTAATGATGAAGAAGTGAATTTAAAAGTTGAAATTGAAATAAACTCGAACATTAATCCAATTCTTAAATATTCAGTCGGTGAAAATCGAAATAAGATTCAATTGAATACGTACGGAATTGCTTCCGGATACAATGCAGTTGCAGCAATTGCTATTGGAAAATATTTTGAAATAGATGATGCTGAAATAAAACTTGCTCTTGAAAGTTTTGAACAGGAAAAATACAGTGGCTATGCCCGAATGATGCTTCAAGAAATAGAAGGATACACTATATTAAATGATTGCTATAATGCTAATCCGTCATCGATGAAAATGTCTATAGAAACATTACAGAGATACCAAGGGAAACCGAAGCGAGCAGCAATACTTGGTGATATGCGTGAGCTTGGCGAAAAGTCTTTTGAATTGCACCTTGAAGTGCTTAGATATGCTTCTAATGTATGCGACAGGGTGTTTGCAACAGGTGATTTTATGCAGAAAGCAAGCGAAAAACTTCAAGCAGACAATGTAGAACATTATTCTGATTTAACTGAAATTGCCAATGAAATTAAAGAGTTAAAAAATGATTATGTATTTCTTCTGAAAGGTTCTCGCGGAATGAAAATGGAAAGAATAATTGAAATGCTGAATTGAATTTGTTAATAATAAAATTGAAATAAAGTGTGAAGTCATTTTTCTTAATTGTTTCAATTTATTATATTTGTAAACTATATTTTATTAGTTTTAACAATTTTTGAGTGATTATATGGCTGGTCATAGTAAATGGGCTAACATAAAACATCGTAAAAGCAGACAAGATGCAAAACGTGGTAAAATGTTCACTCGTCTTGCAAAGGAAATAACAATTGCTGCCCGCGAAGGTGGTGGCGACCCTGAAAGCAACCCAAGATTACGTCTTGCAATTGCTAATGCACGTGCAGTGAATATGCCTTCCGACAATATTCAGCGAGCAATTAAGAAAGGGACTGGAGAGCTCGAAGGCGAAAATTATATGGAAATTATGTTCGAAGGATATGCACCGGGTGGGGTTGCTGTGATTGTTGAAACAGTTACAGATAATAAAAACAGGACATTGCCTCTTGTGCGTTCAACGATGAGTAAGCTTGGAGGCAGTCTTGCAGAAACAAATGCGGTTGCCTGGAATTTTGAGCGAAAAGGTGTGATTTCGATAAATACCAATGGTAAAAGCGAAGATGAACTGCTTGAAGTAGTACTCGAAGCCGGTGCAGACGACCTTGAATACGATGAAGAAGTGTCAAGAGTGATTTGTGCAATGGAAAACTTCTCCAGCGTGAATAAATATTTTGAGAGCAATGGATTTCAAGTGCAGGAAGCTAAGCTTGAATACATTCCTAAGCAAGTAATAACAATCAAAGACGTTGCTGAAGCACAAAAAGTAATGAAGTTTATCGAAGGAATAGAGGACCTTGACGACGTTCAGAATGTGTTCTCTAATTTCGAAATAGACGATTCGATTGCGGACAAGATAGAAGAATAATGATAATATTAGGTGTCGACCCTGGCTCGGTTTTATGCGGTTACGGAGTAGTCGAGCATGATGGACGAAATGTGGCATTGATCGAGTATGGAGTAATTGAAGCAAAACGTCGGCACATAGATTTCAATCAACGGCTGAAAGAAATATTTTCGAGATTGAATTCTGTAATTGAAAGAACAAACCCAGATGCTGCTGCTTTCGAAGCATTGTTTTATTCGAAGAACGCACAAAGTTTGATCAAACTTTCGCATGCAAGAGCAGCAGCAATTTTAGCCGTTACCAACAACAACATACCAGTTATTGAATATTCCGCCAGAGAAGTGAAAAAGTCTGTTACAGGACGCGGCTCTGCAAGCAAAGAGCAAGTGCAGTATATGGTGCGAAGCATTCTCAGTATAGAGGAAACACCTCAATTTTATGATGCAACAGATGCACTTGCAGTTGCAATTTGTCATATCGTACGGAAAAATCATAACCAAAAGAAAAGCACAAGCTGGGCTGATTTCCTGAAAGATCATCCTGAATTAATCATTTCAAGATAGAATGAACAGCAATTTTCAAAACAGAAAAGTATTTTACATACTGCTTGCTTTTTTTGCATTTGCGGTGTTTTTTTTCAATCAAAACCATCTTAATCAGGATACTATATACTTCAAACATATTCTTCCAATTGCTGAAAACGTGTTGAAAGGCGAAGGATATACGAACGCAGCAGGAGAACCTGCTTTCTATCCGATTTGGGGTTATGTATTTTTGCAAATGCCCGGATTGATAATGGGTTTACCTCAGCTTTGGACATTATTCATTCAATTTTCCTTTTCAATTCTTGCGGTTATACTCTTTTACAAATTATTTGAAATAAATGAAAAGTATTGGCATATTCCTTTATTTATACCATTTTTTGCATTATGTTCAATTAAAACAGCTGATGGGCTGGCTTCCATATTGCTTATTGCTTATGCTTATAATGTGATTGCTTACTTTAAGACAAGAAAAATCAAGAATTTATATTATTCTGGGCTTGCAATTGCAATATTAGTAAATTTACGTTCAGAATATATTTATTTACCTGTGTTTCAAACAATACTTTTTCTTTTTTGCTTAAAAAATTGGCAGAAATACTTAAAAATAAATGTGATTTTTGTAATAATTGCGTTTGTTGCTATGCTGCCCTGGGCAATCCGAAGTTATTTGATCACTGACAAAATCCGATTTAATTCGAGCAATGGCGGTGCAGTAATGTATATTTCGCTCGGGCAGCTTCCACAGAATAAGTGGGGAATTTCTCCAACTGACAGCACAGCATATTCAATTGCTGCAGCAAACGGAATAGACGATCCATTTTCTCCTGAAGCAGACACACTTTTTCAACGATTGACAAAAGAAGCAATTTTAGATAATCCATCTGAATTTATTAAGAAAATGGGCTATAATGCTATTAAGGTGTTTACTAATGGCGTTTATACAGGAGAATATGCTAATTATTTTTTGGGAAAACAATTACGTTCGAAAATTGATAATAAGCTTAATATTACCCCAAATAAAATTGAACAAATCAAAATTATCATCAATTTGCCATTAAATAAGTCAATTCCGCTTATTGTAGAAAAATTTATTCAAATGTTATTTCTTCCAATCTTTTTTGTATTGATGTTATTTCTGCTTTATAATATTATTTTTAATAAATCAAGAAATAACGAAACATTATTAACTGTTTTGATGATAATTCTTTTTAAAATTTTGCTAATATCATTAATACAATATGAGTATAGACATACGACAGGTTTTTATTTGCTGGCGTTCGGGGTTTTTGCGTTTTTATTAAACAAAAGAAGTCTGATAAACAGAGAACATTAATAATATTGAGCAACAAAAGGCTAAATTATTTTCATTTCACGAAATACTCTAATTTCATTAAAATAAATTTAATTTTATTCGTTAAACTTGTATCAGTAAAATAATCAATGATTGAGAAAGTAATGAAAAGTGATGTGATTTATATTGATAGTGAAAATTTGAATAGAATGGTAGAAATACCGGTTTATGGTCATTTTGGTTCATCGCTTTTATTGTTATTTTCGACTGAGGAAGACGACCCATACGAAAATGAAGAAAATGGATTAATTCCACATTTATCTCAGTATATAAAGGCAGGTAAGGTTCGAATTTACTCGCTTCCAATTCCCAAGATATGGGACGAAGTTGCTTTGTCTAATGAAGAGCGATCTCAAATATTATTCAACTTTAATAATTTCATTGTCGAGGAGCTTTTAGCAAAGGTATATAATCATTGTGGACAGATTGTGCCGATATTAACTGCTGGTGCTTCGAAAGGTGCATATTATGCATTGAATACGTATTTCAGGCGTCCGGATTTATTTCTGGGAACAGTTGCAATGAGCGGGAAATATGATATTTACTGCCATACAAAAGGGTATTTCGACGACAACTGTTATTTTAATTCTCCAATTCATTATCTGCCAAATTTGAACGATAACTATTGGCTTACTTTTTTGCGTAGTCGTCATCACGTTTATTTAATGAGCGGGAAGGGCTATGGCGAAGACCCTTCACCAAGTTATAATCTGTCGAATATACTAACGCAAAAGCAAATACCCCATACAATAGATATATGGGGTGAAGAATGGGGACATAATATTGATACCTGGAAAGCAATGTTAGCAAAAATTATCCATAATAAGTTTTAATTTTTCGATTTAGATTTAGCAAAGATTTTTTTTAAAGCTTTGTTTTCGCTTTTCATAACAAGTTGGTAAATAGTTTCGCCAGATGATGTTTTTGCGTTTGCATCAGCACCATAATTAAGTAAAAGTTCAGCCATTTCACAATTTTCTAAAATCAAAGTCATTTCAAGAGGATATTTTCCTTCTGAATTTTTATTATTAATTAAATTGCGGTTATTATCTAAAATTGATTTTACTTTACCTTGGTCGTTTTCCAAAACAGCATTTGTAAGTTCATCGATCGGGTTATTTTTTGCATTAACTTGAGTTGTTTGTTCAATGGAAGAAGGTTTAGCATATCCATATGTGAATGATGAAAGAACTAAAAGCAATGAAAATACAATAATTCTCATATATTCCTCCAAAATATTCTGATAATAATAATAATACGCACTAAAAGAATATTAAGTTTCAAGAAACAATCATTGAAACAGACAAAATGAAGGGATTATCTAAATAACGGGTAACTCTTCTTTTCGATTTTCAAATCTTGCAGAGTAGATGATTTTATTCCGAAACGCAGGTAGAAGCCTCTATTGAAACCGATTGGATTCCAGTTAAGAATTAGCTCCCAGCAATGAAGGTCTTTTTTGAGATTAATCTGTGGGGTTAGAAATTCTTTGCGAATGAAGTCATAGCGAGCATTTGCAGAAATGTTCCAGGTTTCAGTTAGCTGAAGATTAAGTGTCAGATAAGTGTTAAGGCTTCTGTCAATTCTATCAATAGTGAATTGATTATAATTGAAATTCAATCCATAACCAATAAGCCAAGGAAATGCAAAAGGGCGAGAGCCAGGGGAATTATCGCCGTACCAGTCAAAAGATGCGTCAGCATCAGAATGACGGGATAAAAAGCGTGCCCCAAGCATCGCCTCAAGAGTATCTATGTCTTTTTCTGATCGGTTTTCTTCCGAAAAGGATGTTGGAGTAGTGTGAGACAACCCCTCAGAAGCAAAACTGCCAGATAAATTAACTGAAAACGAGGTCAATCGCGCTAAACCTTTCCCCTGCTCAATTAGAAATTTATTAATTTTTCGATAACCTGAATAACTGCCCTGTGTGAATTTAACTTCGTCGTATGCAGTGAAACTTGCATTGCCCGAGAATTCGAAGGCACCGAGTGCAGGAGTTCGGAAAGACATATTAATATCAGACAGATTTAGAGAATCTGCCGCAAAATTGTAGCTTGTGGAGAAGGTTAAACGCAAAAGTTCGATGTTTTTGTCAGGGAGAGTATCACCTTGCTTAACTTTTATTTCGAAGCTATGCAAATCGGAATAAGAAATACGTTGAGCCATCTGCGATGGAGCTGCACCACCATCGCTTTCGTAGCGAGAATACTTTATTGTTCGGTTTTGGCGAGGGTCGTAATATCGCCCGTAAAAGCCGAATTTTTCTTTGGAAAAATCTGGTGTGAAACTATATCCAATAGTGGGTTGATATGTATGACGAAATGCTTTAAATCCAAGGCTTTCAGGACTGATGAAACCGAAAAAGGGTCGTTGGGCGTCGGCAACACCGAAAAGGCGTGTGGAAGCGGAAATTCCGAAGCTATAATAATATTCAGTGAAAAAGCCACGTTTGTATTTATCAATTGTTGAAGAATCCTGAAGATTGATCTGCCGCTCAAGTTGGCGGAAATAATTATTTACGGACAGCGAAACAGAGGGAGTTAAAGTGAAATATCCAAATTTTGGAGAAATAGAAACGCCGGGCGAATGGCTGATTTTATTTCTTTCAGTGTATTTGAAAGAGTTACCGTCTGTTGTTTTGGAGAGACTATTGGTGTAATTGCTACGGTAACTGAAAGAGATGTCGCGAACGAATGAATACCAAGCGCGGGTTGAAGGTGAAATCACACTTTTTAGTGGAGTAAAATTTGGGATTGAGTAATTAATAGGAATAACCTGACTATAATTCTGAGTAATCAAATTTTGGTCGCGTTGGAAGGAAACGGAGAAATTCGAACCATTATCAAAACTTTTAGAATATGAGGCGTTCGAGGTGATATTTTGCTGAATTCTTGATTGATAGTCGGTCTGGGTATTCCGATTGAAATCGCGTGAAGCAAAATTAACACCAATATCAATTCGTTCGTAAGGATTGAAAATATGATTATGGTTGAGCTGGAGGCTCCAATTACGCTGATATTGGTCGTCGGGATTATAGCGAGTTCTGCCAAATTGAAGAGTAACGCCACCATTATGAACATCTCTAAGAGCCCAGCGAGTAGTATTTTTGAGTAAGAAGCCACCTTTTGAAAACAAATCAGTTTTAAATTGAGTATCCCAATAATCAGATGCAGCCCAATAAAATCCTAAATCCTGAAATACAACGCCACGATTTTTGGAAAAATAGAAAGAAGGTATAATAATTCCAGATTGTCGTCCGGTTTTACTTGGGAAGAACAGCCCGAAAGGAAAAATAAAGATAGGCATATCTTCAACGTAAAAAATAACGGGATCGATGTAGATTTTTTCCTTTACTGCTAATTTCATTTTGGGCGAACCGAAGTAATAGTGCGGGCAAGCATCGTTGCAAGTTGTATAATAGCCATCGCGGACGAACAACTCATTTTCAGAAATACGTTTAATCTCGGAGCCGTAGTAAAAACCTTCACCGGCTTGAGTTTCGCCGGCAACAATTTTTCCTCGTTTAGTTTTAAAATTATATGAAATTTCTTCGCCAAAGAAAATTTCACCGGCATCAGAAAAGCGAGGAAAACCATAACGTCTATTGTTAGAATCTGTTCTCCATTTTGCGCGTAAAATTGAATTATTGAAATCAATTTCGATAACTTCAGCGTTTAACTGTTGCACTTTGAAATCGATTTTAGATTTGCCGACAAGTCTCATTGTTTTTGAGCTTAGCCGAAAGACAGCAGTATCTTGTGCAAAAAAGGTAACAAGCGAATCAATACCTGATGGTGATTTTACTTTTTCATTTTCCGGCTTTTGGGTGAAAGCCTGACGCAGGGAATCAAGGACTTTGCTTTTTTCTTGTGGGTTAGTAATTTCCTGAGCAGGGAGCATTTTTTTTAATTCTTCGGTTTCTTGCAGAGATCGGCGAGTTGCTTCCTGAGAATAGAGAGAATTAAAAGAAAGCATAAATATACACACACACCAAAAGAATTTCTGTATATTTACTTTTTCTTTTTTCATTATGATAATAGTTTAAAGTTTACGTAATTATTACGTAAAAGCTAATCATCGAGTTTCTTGCGAAGTATTTCAGTAACAAGTTTAGGATTGGCTTTGCCTTTCATTTTTTCCATAACTTGTCCGACGAAGAAGCCGAAGACATTTTTTCTGCCACTTTTGTATTTTTCAACAGAGTCTGGATTATTTTCAAGGATTTCGTTGATTAATGCTTCGAGAGCTGAACTATCGGAAATCTGGACAAGCGAACGTTCTTCAATAATTTTTGCAGGTGATATGTTGTTTTGAAGCACTTCCGGAAAAATATCTTTTGCGATACGGCTTGAAATTTTATCTTCCGAAAGATAATCAACAATTTCTGCAACGAATTTCGGGTTCAGTTCGAGTTCGTTAATTCCAATTTTACGTTCGCTAAGGATTCGGAGCACTTCTGTCATAAGCCAATTGCTCACAAGCTTAAATGTTTTTTGAGACTTTTCAGACAGATGAGAGCAACAAAGTTCGTAATAATCAGCAAGATTGCGGTCTTCGACAAAAATTGAAGCGTCGTAATTAGGAATTCCGTATTGCTCAACTAATCTTTGCTTACGTGCAAAAGGAAGTTCAGGAATAGAGGAACGGATGCTATCGAGTCGCTCGCCCGAAACTTTTACTTTTACAAGGTCGGGTTCAGGAAAATAACGATAGTCGTGGGCGAATTCTTTGCTACGCATAGAGCGAGTAGTTTGAGAAGCAGCATCCCAGAGACGTGTTTCCTGGTGAATTGAGCCACCATTCCGGAGCACTTCAATTTGTCGCTGAATTTCGTATTCGATAGCTTTTTCAACATTCCGGAAACTATTAAGGTTTTTAACTTCTGTTTTTGTTCCGAATTCCGAAGTTCCTTTTGGACGAACGGAAATATTAGCATCACAACGCAAAGCACCTTCTTCCATATTGCCGGTGCAAATACCTAAATAGACAAGTATCTGCTTGATAGATGTAAGATATTTATAAGCTTCCTGAGCAGAACGAATATCCGGTTCACTTACTATTTCAATAAGCGGAACGCCCGAACGGTTGAGGTCAACGAGTGTATCAATATCGAGGTCGTGAATAGATTTGCCAGCGTCTTCTTCCATATGAATACGAGTAATGCCGATTCGTTTACGTTCGGTTTCGGAGAGTTCGATTTCAATAAATCCGTCGTAGCAGATTGGGTCGTCGTATTGAGTAATTTGATAACCTTTTGGCAAATCAGGATAGAAGTAATTTTTACGAGCAAAAGTAGAGATTTCGCGAATTTTGCAATTTGTTGCGATACCCATTTTTATAATAAAATTCAATAAATTTTCATTTAGTACCGGAAGTGCACCGGGATGACCTAAACAAACAGGGCAAGTCTGAGTGTTAGGCAAGGCACCATATTCTGCTGAACAAGAGCAGAAAGCTTTGGAGTTTGTGAGAAGCTGAGCGTGGACTTCAAGTCCAATTACTGGTTCAAATTCAATCATTTCCCGTAACCTTTAGATTATTTTCATCAATTTTATCTTTGAAGAAAAAGTGGTAGAAGAAGAAACTTTCGAAAACAGAGAGCAATACTAATGATAAAGTATCGTGGTTAAAATATGGTGTTTTCCAGGCGTCAGGATAAACAGCATAGGAAAGCGACCCTGTCATAGCCCAACCAATCGAGAAAACTAAAAGAAAGACACCCAATCCAAGAAAAGCGTCGCGAAGTGTTCTATTCTGCCAATTTTTTACAAAAACATATACTACTGCAATAATATGTAGCTCGAAAATAAATATTTCAATCATTCAAACGTTTCAATACAATGTTTATAAAATGTACATTTAGAAATAGGTAAATTATGAAATCTTTTAATGAAATCCGAATAGTTTTTACCACTGCTTCCACTGCAGAGAATGCCGACGAAATAGCACAAGCTTTGCTAAGAGAAGGGTTAGCCGCGTGTGTATCGGTAATACAGAACGTTACATCTTACTTTATTTGGAAGGGTTCGTTGGATGTATCGAGCGAGTTTATTCTGAAAATCAAAACTTTCGAAGACAAAATAAATTTAATTGAAGAGAGAATAAAACAGCTTTCGAATTACGAGTTGCCTGAAATACTTGTTCTGCACGATATTGCATCATCGGAAGAATACTATAACTGGATGAAAAGCTTATTGTTTTAGTATGTTTTGATGAAATAATATTGCTTGACTTTTAAATTGCTAATTTCCTTTTTATTCGAAAGTTTCATATTTTTGAATAAAAAGGAATTTTTATGTTCACTGGATTAGTAGAAGAAATCGGGAAAGTGCAAAAAGTCCAACCTATTGGCGGGGGACGAAAATTTTCTGTTGAGGCGAGAAAGATACTTGATGATTTGAAAATTGATGATTCAGTTGCAATAAACGGAGTTTGCCAAACTGTTACCGAAATCAAGGGGAATTCTTTTTCGTTTGTTGCAGTTGAGGAAACCTTATCGAAAACAACATTAAGCGAGCTTAGAAGTGGCAGTTTTGTGAATTTGGAAAGAGCATTGCGTCCGGTCGACAGGCTTGGGGGACACATTGTTCAGGGACACGTAGATTGTATTGGAACAATTACAAAAACAGAGAGTCTTTCGACAGCAGTTCTTTTGTGGGTTAAGTTTCCGAAAGAGTTTGAAAAATACGTAGTTCGCACCGGTTCAATATGCATTGATGGGGTGAGCCTGACGACTGCCCGGGTTCAGTCAAACGTTTTTATGGTATCAATAATTCCACATACCTGGGAAAAGACAATTCTCAAAGAATATTCAATCGGAACAAAGGTGAATCTTGAATTTGATATAGTTGGAAAGTATATTGAGAAAATTTTGGGAAACTCTTCCGATAGTTCAAGCATTTTCGAGCAATTCATAGACCAGCCGGAATGGTGATTTCTTGATAGTTAATAAGTAATATATTTTCTGAAATCAGAAAAACATTAGAAATGATTAATTAAAATTAACAATACTATTAAACGTCTTTAATTTTTATAATTTTCTGAATTTAATTGGGAATTTGGAGGTTCTTAATGAATGAAAATCGTGATAGCGGGAAAAAAAGGAGAAATTACGAGGACCCAAAGCAAGACCAGCAGCAATTTTTCCGTAATATGATGATATGGATGTTTTTGATTGCTACTGCTTTCACTTTGTATATTTTATTTCAACAAGGAACAAACAGTCAGGAATGGCCTGTTTCATATTCTGAATATGTAAGTTTTTTAGAACAGGATTTAATTTCATCTGCCAAGGTTGTGAAAACATCGTTCAATGATATTGAGTTCAAGGGAGTATTGAAAGAACCTGTAACGATTAATTATGAAGGTAAAACGAGAGAAATCACGCGATTTACAACAAAATTAGGTGTTCTGGATAGCGAAGCTGAGAAATCCTGGAAAGAAAAGGGAATACGATTGACTTACGAAAGCGGAGATAATGCGTGGTGGGGTGCGATTTTGTCTATTCTGCCGTGGATATTATTAATCGGGCTGTATATTTTCTTTATACGCAGGATGTCTGGTGGAAATTCAACGCGTGGAATATTCAATTTTGGCAAATCTCGCGCAAGATTGCTGACGGATAGCCAAAACAAAGTTACTTTCAAGGATGTGGCTGGAGCAGATGAAGCAAAATATGAATTGATGGAAATTATCGAATTTCTGAAAGACCCACTGAAATTTCAAAGATTGGGCGGCAAAATTCCCAAAGGTGTTTTGCTTTTGGGACCTCCGGGAACTGGAAAGACATTGCTTGCACGTGCAGTTGCAGGCGAGGCAGGAGTGCCGTTTTTCTCAATTTCCGGTGCAGACTTTGTAGAAATGTTTGTTGGAGTTGGAGCAAGCCGGGTAAGAGATTTATTTGAACAAGCTAAGAAAAATTCCCCGTGTATTGTTTTCATAGATGAAATTGACGCAGTGGGACGGCATCGTGGCGCCGGACTTGGTGGCGGACACGATGAGCGTGAACAAACTTTGAACCAGCTTTTAGTTGAAATGGATGGCTTTGAGCAAAACAGCGGAGTGATAGTAATTGCTGCAACCAACCGTCCAGATGTTTTGGACCCAGCATTGCTTCGCCCGGGAAGATTTGACCGTCATATTGTAGTTGATAGACCAGATGTAAAAGGACGGGAAGGAATTTTCCGCGTTCATACTGCAAAACTTCCGTTAGGAAAGGATGTGGATTTGGAAGTTTTGGCAAAATCTACACCGGGACTGTCGGGTGCCGATATTGCAAATATAGTGAATGAGGCGGCATTGTTTGCAGCAAGACGTAACAGCGATGTTGTTACAATGTATGATTTTGAACAGGCAAAAGACAAAGTTCTTATGGGAGTAGAACGAAAGAGCCTGGTAATTTCTGCAAAAGAGAAAGAAATGACAGCCTATCACGAGATGGGACACGCACTTGTTCGATATTTTATTCCAAATGCTGATAAAGTGCATAAAGTAACGATAATTCCACGAGGACGAGCACTTGGTGTTACTACTTTTTTGCCGAACGAAGACCAACACTCTCTAACAAAGGACTATATTGAAACACAGATTATTACTTTGCTTGCAGGACGAGCAGCAGAAAAAATTGTCTTTGGCAATCTGACGACCGGAGCTGCAAATGATTTGCAACGTGCGACACATCTTGCGCGTAAAATGGTGTGCGACTGGGGAATGAGCGAAGAAATTGGTCCTATTACTTTTGCTCACCAACACGAAGAAGTATTTTTAGGACGTGATATTTCACAACCTCGCGATCACAGTGAACTTACAGCTCAATTAATTGACAGCGAAGTAAGAAAAATATTAACTCAGTGCTCAAATAAAGCCGAACAGATATTAAACGATAATCTTGAACTTCTTCACAAAACTGCAAAAATTCTGCTTGAACGCGAAACTTTGGATTCGAGTGAACTTGAAGCAATTATTCGTGGTGAAGAATTGCCTCCTATTTCGGTGAATGCGTTGAATGCAATAAAAGCTATGGCTTACTCAACGCGTACTGATAAAATAACCAATGAACAGGAAAATAGTGAAACTAATAATGGGCAACCAAGTTAATTATTGAAGATTATTGAGAAGTAATAATGAAAAAGTGGCTGTCCCGGTAAAAGAGACAGCCACTTTTTTATGGATTAAAGACCTTGTTTTTGAAGGAAAACGCCTTTGTCAACTTTTGCGAAGAAATCCTGGTAGAATTTAGCATCATCGACTGAATAAACTTTGATTACATTACCATTATTATCAAGTTCTCTGGCTTGAAAATTCGCTCGAACTTTAGTTTGGCGACCGAATTCAGAAACGTTTACGGAAACTTCAATTTGTCTGATTTTTTTGTAAACTTCGCGCTGATTAGCATTAGTATTTGAGAGAGACAAGAAGAATTGCTCCCAGAAATCATCTTTTTGACGACGTGGATTTGAAAGGTCGATTTCTTTTGAAGCTGTAACGAGCCCCAAATCTACGACTGCATTTTTAACAATATATCCATCGTCCTGCAAAACGTTAAGAACTGATTTCATCACAAGTTTAACATCATTAGTATCAATAAATCTTGTCTGGAATTCACGTATTTGAGTTTGTGTCATTTGCGTTTCCTGACGTGAGGTGCTTATGACGGTGCAGGAAGACAAAGCCAGCATAAACAAGAGCAAAAATAACGAGTATGTTTTCATTGCTCCTCCGTTAAAATTTGCTTGAGTGGTATGCGAATGAATCAACTTTGCCTTGTTCGTTCATTTTAATAACAACAGTTAAAGTTTTTTGTGTTACAGAAGCATTGGAAGACGAATTACCCTGTGCAAAAAGAACAAGGAACAGAACGTTAGCACTTTCGTTATAGCGGGCTTCGGTTGCGATACGGTCGTAAACCCAAGTTTCGTAGCCGTTTTGGTCGCGAGTAACAATATTAGGCGAACCGAGTGATTCGATAACTTCGGCACCGGACATACCTTTGCGTAATTCCTTTTGCAAGGTGCCGACAGTAATTTGTTTTTCCTGACTACCGGATTGAGCCGAATACGAGCCGCCGGAAGTAACTGTGCAAGAACTAATACCAAATGCAAGGGCGATTGCTAACAGGGATGATAATAATACTTTTTTCATAAGAACCTCCATAAAATTTTATAATACATATTAAAATTCAAATACAAGACCAATTTGGAAAGTAGCTATATCAGTTTTGGATTTGGAGCGGCGGAACTCTGGCGATGAATCAGGATTGATTTGCTTAACCATATAGTAATCAACAGTGGTGCCTTTTGCGTATCGAGCTTTAATATCGAGAAGCAATCGAGAATAGTAGCTTGGAAGAGTAACAAAATCGACTAATTTTATCATAGTGCCAACCCCCAATCCTGCATTCCAGCCAGCAGATAACTCATTTTTTGAATCTTCAATACCAAAAGCAGATTTAAAATCACTATTTGCATTGATTAAAGTAAAACCGGCAAATGCTTCGAAGTATGGGAAAAAATATTCAGCGACATTAGGGCGAATTTGCATAAAAACAGTAACAGGAATTATCATATTTTGGTATGAAACTGTATCTCTAAGATAAGTCCAGCCACCTTGATTTTTATAGCGGAAAATACGTTCATCGCCACCATAGAAAAGTAAATCTGTTTGCAAACCAAGAGTAATTGGAACAGGAGCAAAGTTGTAGCCACCGTAGAGAGAAAATCCCTGACCGGAACGTTTTAAGTTATCGTAGAATTCTTTTTGTGGCACTGAATTAGTAAAGCTAAGTCCGAACATACCTTTAAGCGGTTTACTTTTTAGAGCTTCGATTTCTTGCTGCTGAGTTTGAGCAGAAGCGGAAAATGCGATTAAAGCTGTTCCTATAATCATTAAAAAAAACATTTTTTTCATAACACACTCATAATTATTAAATTCACAAAATTTTCTTAATTGTATTACGTAGTTAAAGATATGATGTTACAATTTTTTTTGAGGAGAGTTTATGAGAACATTTTTATTGACTACTTCATTACTAATATTATCTGTTAGTTATCTTCACTCTGAGCAGGATTTCAAGATTACCGGGAATTTTCAATTAAGAACAGAACTGGACGGAAGAGATTTTTCGAACAAAACGTATCCGTTAAGTTTTACTTCGATGCGAACTATGATAGGTATAGAAAAAAATCTAACGAAAAATATTAGTGCATTTTTCCAGATACGTGATTCAAGACTTTGGGGAGAAGCAAAGAACACTATCTACAACTTGAAGAATGTAGATTTGCATCAAGGCTATGTGCAATTTGATAATATTCTGGATGAGCCGTTGAGTGTGAAAGCGGGGCGTTTCGAGATGCAATTCCGTAATGGAAGATATTTTTCAACAAATAATTTCCATTATATTGCCCGCTCGTGGGATGGTGTTTTGTTCAGCTACGACACCAAACCATTTGGAATAAACATTTTTGCACTAACACACAGCCGTTCTGTTGATGCATACATAGGAAGAGCAACTCCAGACACATCACAATATCCATATCCCTCAAAGCCAGAAGAAGGACATAATGTTTACGGTTTTTGGAGCAAATTTGCTTTTGACAAAGAACATTATTTAGACCTGTTTTCATATTATGATTTCAACAGAAAGAGAACAACAAAGGGAAATTACACGTCAGACAGATTTATGAGTGGATTTTATTATAAATTTAGCTACAATGACTTTTTCACAGTGCTCGAAGGAGCTTACCAAGGTGGAGAAGCAGGAGACCAAAGATACAGCAAAGCACCAAGAATCATCCAAGCTTTTAATGTTGCAGGAAGTCTTAATTACAAGATACAAGACTTAACGATAGGACTAAACGCAGATATTTTATCCGGAACATCAGAAAAAGATATGAACGAAGGTAAGTTTTATAGAACATTTGATGCGACTTATCAAGGCAAGCATTCATTTTATTCAGGTATGGACTATTTTAGCGACATACAAAAGTCTACAAATAACAGAGGATTAAACGATTTGTTTATTAAAATCACATATAATATGAATCCCTGGGCTTTCATTTTCGAAGGGCATAATTTCACAACAAACAAAGTATATAAATTGCAAAACAATAATGAAAGCAGAGATTTAGGAAATGAATTGTATTTAATCACACGTGTGAATTTACTAAAGAATGCTACTCTTGAATGGGGAAATGCAGTATTTATTCCAGGAGAAGTGATGAAAGATGTTTACGATGTTAATAGAAATGATGGAATTGGCAACTATGATAGAACTGACCCGGCATTTTGGACATATTTGATGATGCGGGTTAGTTTTTAGGAAAAAATATTGTTTATTAAAGAAAATAATCATATTTTAGAGAATATTTTCCATTAATATTCAAGGAGTAGAAAATGAAAGTATTGAAGTATTGTTTACTATTTTGTTTTACAATTATTTTATTGAGCGGATGTGGCAACAAGCATGGGAAACCCGTTGAAATAAAAGATTTGAAAGAATACAAGGACGAGGCTGTAGGATTTTCGATAAAATATCCTTCGAATTGGGTAACAACCAAAATGACGGGAGTTCGCTTTGCAGCATTCTCATCGAATAGTGCCAAACCACGTTTTGCAAGATACGATACGGAAGGATTTCCGGGTGCTAAAATTGATGTAAATATCGTAAAAATTGATAGTGTTGTAACTTTAGATAGTATTATCAAAGTAAATAAAACATTCCAACCAGATTTGTATAAGTTCGACGAAGTAATGTTAGATGGAGTAAAAGCAAGTAAATTCACTTATTCATTTGAGTTGGAAGATGGCGAATTTATGGGTGAACTGTATGTAGCCACAAAAGATGGTAAACTTGCTACAGTATTATTCTTCGAGACATTTGCAAATACCTGGGATATGTATAAAGATAAATTCAATGAGATTGTTTCTTCATTGAAATTGGCAGCGGAACCAGCCGCTCCAACAGCAGCACCAATTAATGCAGAAGAACCACCTGCATCGGCAAATTTAGTTCCGAAGTCCGGTCCTGGATATGTAATAATGGTGCCTGACAACTTTAATCTGACAAAAGGCGTAGCCAGAAATGTAATTTCTTCACAAAATTATATTGGCAAACGTCGTGCTGATTGCAATATTCAAGTGGACGTAATTGATGCATCACAATCGAAAAACCTGAAGAAAATTGTTGATGAAAACAAGCCTACATACAAAAACAGTGGCGAACCGAAAGCAATTAATTTGGGCGGTGTATCAGCATATATGTTCACATATCAACCAACCGGACAGGTAAAAGGACGCGTTTATTTCGCTTTGAAAGGCGACAGATTATATAGAATCACAATGAATTGGTTTGCAGGAGAAGAAAAAGACTATTTGCCAGTATTTGAAAAATCTGTAAACTCAATAAAATTCGAATAAAAAAAATCAAATTTAATCTAAAAAAAGAGGTTGTCCGAATTGGACAACCTCTTTTATATTTATAAGAAAAGCAATTATAAGATTACCATAAGTCTGGATTTTTGAGATAATCATCGATTGCAGCGGCGGCTTTGCGACCAGCACCCATTGCAAGAATAACAGTTGCACCGCCAGTAACAATATCACCACCGGCAAAAACACCTTTTTTGTTTGTTTTCATAGTGTTTTCATCAACAAGAATATTGCCCCATTTATTAACTTTTAGGTCGGGAGTTGTGGAGCTAATAATTGGGTTAGAACCATTACCAATTGCAACAACTGCAACATCAACAGGAATAGTCTCGATAGCATCTGGAATAGGAACAGGGCGACGGCGACCAGAAGCATCCGGTTCTCCGAGTTGCATTTTTTGGACTACCATTTCGCGAAGGTTACCAATTTCGTCACCACGAAGTTCAACAGGAGCATAGAGAAGCATAAACTCAACACCTTCTTCTTTTGCGTGATGAACTTCTTCAATACGGGCTGGCATTTCTGCTTCTGTTCTGCGGTAGCAAATAATAGCACGTTTTGCACCAAGACGAAGAGAGGTGCGAACGGCATCCATTGCTGTATTTCCACCACCAAAAACGACAACAGTTTTGCCTTTAATATTAAAAATAGGAGTATCGGCATTAGGAAAATCATAAGCACGCATTAAATTAACACGTGTGAGGAACTCATTGGAAGAATAGACGCCGTTCAGATGCTCGCCCGGGACACCCAGGAAGTAAGGCAAACCAGCACCAACACCTAAGAATACAGCATCGAAGCGTTGCAAAAGTTCATCAACAGTTTCAGTTAATCCGATAATGTAATTAGTAACAAAATTAACACCTAATTTTTTTAGTCCTTCGACTTCGGCACGAACAATCTCTTTTGGCAAGCGGAATTCAGGAATACCATAGATGAGCACACCACCTATTTCGTGAAGGGCTTCGAAAACAGTAACATCGTGTCCCATCTGGATTAAATCGCCGGCGCAGCTAAGTCCGGCAGGACCGCCGCCGACTATAGCAACTTTTTTACCAGTCTTAGGTTTTGTTTCAGCGATTTGAAGACCAATTGTCCGGCGTTCCCAGTCGGCAGCCCAACGTTCGAGGTATCCAATAGCAACGGGTTGTCCTTTCTTTGCTAACACGCAAACTTTCTCGCATTGTTCTTCTTGCGGGCACACTCTACCACAAACAGCAGGCAAAGCATTATCTTCTTTTAGAATTGCGGCTGCTTCTTTATATTTACCTTCAGCAATCATTTTAATAAAATCAGGTATTTTTACAGAGACAGGACAGCCGGCGACACAAGCAGGTTTTTTGCACTGCAAGCAACGTTCAGCTTCGCGGCGAGCAGTTTCTTCGTCGTAGCCTAAATTTACTTCTAAAAAATTTTTTATACGTTCGTTTGGGTCTTGTTCAGGCATTTTATGTCTTGGGATAGCCATTCTTTCTTTTGGAGTTAATTCTGCCATATTATTGCTCCTTTTGCTTTTTAAGTTCTTCGTTGAACATTTTGTCGTAATTACATTCTAAGTCTCGCAAGCTAATTTCTTCTTCGCTGCGATAAACTCTATTTCTTTGCTTTAAAATATCGAAATCAACTGCGTGTGCATCGAATTCCGGACCATCGACGCAAGCGAAAACGGCTTTGCCATCGACAACAACACGGCAGCCACCACACATTCCAGTGCCATCAACCATAATTGGATTGAGGCTAACGACAGTTTTAATATTATGGGGTTTTGTAACTTTTGCAACTGCTTCCATCATAGGGATAGGACCAATTGCAAGCACAAAATCAATTTTCCTTCCTTCATCTATCAATTGCTGTAATTTATCAGTTACAAAGCCGTGAAACCCATATGAACCGTCATCGGTTGTAGGATATACTTCATCGGCTATTTGTTTCATTTCGTTTTCGAGGATTACATAATCTTTGGAACGACCACCGATAATAGAGATAACATAGTTGCCGGCATCTTTGAGTGCTTTTGCAGTGGGGTAAGCGATAGCAGTTCCAACTCCTCCACCAATGCTAACGGTAGTCCCAAAATGCTCTATATGAGATGGTTTTCCAAGTGGACCAACGACATCAAGGATGAAATCACCAGCATTTAGGGTATTGAGCAGGCGAGTGGTTTTCCCTACTCCCTGAACAATGATTGTAATTGTGCCGTCAGCTGGATTGCTATCGGCAATAGTAATTGGGATACGTTCGCCTTTTTCGTGAGCACGTAAAATTATGAACTGCCCAGCTTTTCTTTTTTCAGCAATTTTGGGTGCTTCAATTCTAAACAATTTAACCTCTGGTGCTAAAAAACGGGCTTCTACTATTTTGTTCATTAATACCTCAAAAAATATATATTAATAAATATTTATCGAATTAATTAAAAATCAGAAGATTTAATTTATAAAAATATCATTATTGATAAAAGAAAAATATTATAAGATGATTACAAGAAATAATCACAAAATCGTATATTTGCAATTATGTAGAGATATTTATAGTAAATATGAGAACAGTATTAATAACAGTCCTGCTATTGTGCAATGTATTTTTGCTTTGTGGTGAAAAAATATACTGGGCAGATAGTTTGATTGCAGTATCGTCGGAAGCAAGA
>JAOAGZ010000090.1 GCA_026415495.1 Eximiradius proteiniborus
GGTCTTTGCTGTAGGTATTCTTGTGCTTTTCTTTTCGAGTAAGCTGGAAACCTACATTACAAAATCAGGTATACACGTTAGACTATTTCCTTTTATGAAGTTTAAAACATACAGTTTTGACAATATCAAGCGTTTCAATATTCGTGAATATAGTCCTATTCTTGACTATGGAGGGTGGGGAATTCGTATTGGACCTGCTGGACGCGCATTTAATGTCTACGGTAAGGTAGGAATTCAACTTCTATTTAAAGATGGTGCTCGATTGCTTATTGGCACTCAAAAGCCTGATGACTTCTATAATGTTTTATCCAAATTTTGTAATCAAAACGAGGTTCATAAATGAGAAAAATATTTTTGCTTGTTATATTCGGAGTATTTATTTCTAATTCGTATGCCAAAGATGAAATTATGCAAGCTTTGCGAGACGAAATGAATCGTTCTATGAAACAACTAAAAATAGAAAATTTGCAAGAACCATATTTCATTGAATATAAACTCGAGTATTCAACAAATGTCAATGTGCAAGCGGTTTTAGGAAATACTACCGATTTGAAAGCTTCACCAGTTGCCCGTCTTACTGTTAATGTGAAAGTTGGAGATTATAAGTTTGATAACTCAAATTATATTGATTTTGGATTAAATTTGTTTGGTAGTGGTGATGACGAAGAACAATTTATAAATCGACGTATTCCTATTGAGCTTGATTACTATAATCTTCGAAAACATTTGTGGCTTGCAACTGATGCAGCTTATAAAAGAAGTGTAGAAATATATACTAAAAAAGAAACTTCACTCAAAAATAAAATTAGAAGGGACACAACTCCCGATTTTATTAAAACACCACCATATAAGTTTATTGATACTAATTATTTATTCAATATTGACATTAAACAGTTTGAAGAAATTGCTAAAAAAGTTTCCTCTGTATTCAGAAACCATGAAAATATTGATGTATCTAAAACAACTGTTGAAGGTATCGATGAATTTGTTTATTATATCAATAGTGAAGGTACCGAATACATTAAAAGAAATACTCAGTGTGGGGTAGAGGTTATTGCTGCAACTCAATGTGCAGATGGTATGCTTGTTTATGATTTTTTCTCGTCATATAGTAGAACCCCTGAAAAACTACCTACGCTCGATTCACTAATTAATGGTGCGAAGATAGTTGCACAGAATGTTTCACAATTGAAGAATGCCTCAACAATCGATGAATCATACAATGGTCCAATATTATTTATAGGACAAGCTTCTGCTGAATTGTTCGCTCAAATTTTTGTTCCGAATCTTGTTGCTCAAAGAAAGCCAATAATGGATGGTGGCTTTTTTACAGATGATGATAAGTTTTCTGTTTTTCAAAATAAAATCGGTGGTAGAGTGTTACCTGAATTTATTTCTGTATGGGCAAAACCAAACCTTTCAGATTATAAAAACACTCAGTTGTTTGGTTATTACAAAATCGATGATGAAGGAATTCAAGCTCAGGATCTGCTATTAGTTGAAAATGGTTATCTAAAGAATTTAATGTCCTCTCGTGTGCCTACTCGTCGGGTAAAACAGAGTAATGGACATAATAGAGGTGGTTCTGCTATGTTTAGCAACATTATTTTATCTGCTAATAAAAATCAACTTTCATTCAATGAACTGAAAAGCAAACTGATAAAACTTGTAAAAGCCCGCGAACTTCCTTACGGCATTATTGTAAAGAAAGTACAAAATATCAATATTCTTTATACCGGTTTGTATGGTTTAACTTTTGGAAATATTGATATTCCACGGGGTGGAAATAAGTTACTGATAACACAGGCTTATAAATTATATCCAGATGGCAAAGAAGAATTAGTTCGTGGGGCTTTCGTAAATAATATTTCTACCCAATCTTTTAAAGATATTATATATGTTGGGAAAAATCAATTTGTTTATAATTTTTTAGCAAGCGCTGTTGTAAATCCATTTATGACGGGTGGGAAATCATATCTTCCAGCGAGCATAGTTTCATTTGACTTGCTTCTTGAAGATGGTGAGATTAAATCAAGCGATGACGATTTTAAGAAGCCACCAATTTTGTCTAAACCTGTTGTTTTGAATTGATTTGTTTTTCATTTTTTGAACTATTATGAATTTTATAAATCCATTGTTTTTGATTGGCTTAGTTGCAGCTTCAATACCTGTATTATTGCACCTTCTTAATTTACGTAAATTAAAGAATATTGAGTTTTCATCTTTAAAGTTTTTAAAAGAACTACAAAAAACTAAAATAAAAAGATTAAAAATAAAGCAAATTATTTTATTGATTCTGCGAACTCTTATCATTACTTTCACTGTTCTTGCTTTTGCTCGACCAATTATCGAAGGTTCAATACCTGGATTCGAGAATTATGCAAAGTCGAGCATAATAATTTTGATAGATAACTCCTATAGTATGGATGTTTCTGATGAGTTTGGGAATAGATTTGTTCAGGCGAAAAAAAGTGCCGAGAAAATTATTAATTCTATGAAAGAAGGAGATGAGGCACTAATTATTGAAATGTCAAGTATTAATATTAATAATACTTTTCAACCTGCTTTTACTAAAAATAAAGATTTGTTAATTCAGTCTCTGTCTCAGATTAAATTGCAGCCTATACCTGCTTCATTGGATAATTCAATGAGATTAGCCGCAAAATTTTTTCAAAACGCTAATAATTTTGCAAAAGAATTATTTGTTATTTCAGATGCACAAAAAAATGTCTTTCATTCAGAAGATTCACTAAAACTAAATAATAAAAACATTGCTATATACTTTATTCCAATTGGTTATTCATCGAATAGTAATTTTGAAAATCTTTCTGTTGATTCTGTCGATGTTCTTACAAAATTTTTCACAATAGGGAAAACAGTTGAATTATCAGTTACAGTAAAAAATCATTCTGAAAAGGATGCAAAAGGTGCTTTAATAAGTTTGCTGTTCAACAAACAGAAAGTGGCTCAGAAATCATTTGATATTTCTGCAAATTCTACTAAAACAATTCCTATTGCAGCCCAAATTCAAAAATCGGGTGTGGTTTCCGCAGCAATTGAACTTGAAAACGATGCTTTTCTTGCTGATAATAATCGATATTTTGGATTTATTGTACCCGAAAAACCTAATGTTGCAATCTTTGGTGAGCACACTAACAACTACTTTCTCAAAGCTTTATTTTCAACAGATGATGCTCAGAATCAAATAAATGCCTCATTTTATGATGAAAATGCAGTTGATAATCTTGATATAAATAAGTTTGACTGTTTAATACTAAATTTTTCAAATTATTCTGAAAACAAGAAAAAAAGGATAAAGGATTATGTTTCCAACGGTGGTTCGGCAATATTTTTCCCATCCGAACCAATTAATGATAATTATCGAAATTTACTTGCTGAATTTGGATTTAATCTATCTGAAAAAAAGAATTTTTCGGAAAAATCTCCCGCAACATTTTCGAATTTGGATGCAAAACATCCCATTTTTGACGGAATGTTCAAACTCTCCGGCGATGCTATTAACGTTAACCAAATGGACAACATCAAAATATTTACGATTTTACCTGTAAATACAGGTTCACCAATAATTGAATTCCAGGATGGCTTTTTCCTATCAGAAAATCAATTTGGAGATGGTAAATGCCTTTATTTTGCTGTTGCACCAAACTTAAATTGGAGCAATTTCCCGCTGCTTTCGCTTTTCCCATCATTGATTTTTAGAAGTGTCTTTTATCTGTCTTCTTCTATTACATTAGGTTATTCTTTTGATGTTGGGAATCGGCAGACTGTGATGATTCCCAAAAAATTATCTACTAAACCAAATTTTAAGTTAATTGATCCATCCGGAAATCAAACCATTATTCAACTTCCACTTCTACAAACTGGTGCTGCTTTACCTCTCGAACTATTCAATGAAACTGGTGTTTATCAAATAATTAGTTCTCAAAACAAAATAGCATATGTTTTTTCTTTGAATATGCCTAAAAGTGAATCTAATATTCAGAAACCAGATGTTCCCATTCTTTTTTCTTATCTCTACTCAAGAACAACTTTCAACAAGAATATATTTATTCTGACAAATTATTCTCAACTATCACATGATTTGAAACGAGCCAGAATTGGGACTGAGGTTTGGAGTATTTTGTTACTTCTGGCTATTTTTTGTGCTATTGCTGAAATGCTGTCTCTTATACACATCTCCGA
>JAOAGZ010000091.1:0-3532 GCA_026415495.1 Eximiradius proteiniborus
GTAATGAACACACTCCAGATATCGTCGGGCAACTGAAGCTGTTCGCAAGAAAGCAGGATATGGCGTTCCACCCCATCAAGATTAATCGTAATTTGCTTGTTTACAAAAGATTTATTATTGTCTATTGCGTCATAAATATTTGCCATTAGCTCGCTATTTTTAAATTCTGAAAACTCGCCAAGAGATTGTCCAATTGCGCGATCGCGATTTACTCCAAAAAATTCAGTGCATTTAATATTTGTATCAACAAATATTTTTTTTCTGTTGGAAATAATGAAAATTGGCACAGGGCTCGAGTGGAAAATTTTTGAAAAACGTGTCTCGCTTTTGAGCAGTTCCTCTTGCGAACGATACAACTGAGTTAAATCTTCGGAAATACCGAGAAAATAGCGTGGTTCGCCTTTGCTATTTTTGATAAGAATTTTTTTCGTTAGCAATACTTTTAATCTGTTGTTTTTCGTAAGGCACATTTCTTCGACAGTTTGAGTAGAGATATTGCTACGAACAAGTTCAATATCTTTAGAGTGATAATATTCTGCATACTTTGGATGAAATAGTTCAAAAACAGTTTTTCCAATCATTTCTTCAGGTGAAAATTCAATAATATCTATTGCACTTCTATTAACATACAGATATTTCATTGTATCAATGTCTTTCACATAAATTAAGTTTGGAATATTCTCGAGAATAGTTTGCATAAAAATGTGATGTTCTCGCAACATACCTTCTTCTTTCAAAATTGCGGTAATTTCTCGTTCCAATGCAGATGTTTTTTCGTCTTCGTTTAAATTGTCCGAATGCAAAATATTCTTCGAATGTTCGTATTTCAAGAGTTTATCGACTTCGCGAGCAAAATGGTCTA
This sequence comes from Eximiradius proteiniborus, assembly GCA_026415495.1. Classification (GTDB taxonomy): domain Bacteria; phylum Bacteroidota; class Ignavibacteria; order Kapaibacteriales; family UBA2268; genus JAKIZO01. The sequence goes on from JAOAGZ010000091.1 coordinate 863, forward strand.
TGTTTGCATAATTAAACACAAGCGAAACGCCCTTTTTTATAAGAAGTGAAGCATCAAATTCAGTAATCTCATCGGAAATAACAACTATTGGAGCATCTATATTTTGCTTGTACTCAGCGATTTCATCTGTATAGCTTGCATATTCAAGGAGTATTACAGCTATATCAATTGATTGCTGATGCTTGTGGCTGTTATATTCAAAAATATCTTTGAATATAAAGTACTCCACAAGAAAGCCCCAATCTTTGAGGTTCTTTGTTAATTTTCCGATTAATTGTGTGTTTACTTCACAAAAGAAGCCAACATTGATATTTTTGTCCATATTCGATTAATTGATACGATTGTTATTAATATTTTCAAGAAAAACTTTTGAAGTTGGATATGCAAAATTAATTTGATGTTTCTTAAATTCATCAAAAATTTTGTATAAAATTTCCTGCTGCTTGTCGAGGAACACTTTTAGATTGTCGTCTTCCACCCAAAAGATAGCTTGAAAATCGAGTGAAAAATTGCCGAAAGCTCTGAAATGAACCCGTTCGAAACGAACTTGCTCAACACCATCTATAACATTTTGGATAATTTGTGGTATCACTTTGAGTTTTTCAAGTGGTGTTTCGTAGACAACAGCAAAATTGATTTCAGCGCGACGTTCCTTCATTTTAGTATAGTTGCGAATACGTGCAGCAGTTATATCAGAATTAGCAAACACGTGAAGTTCACCGGTTAAGCTCCGCAATCTTGTTGAGCGAATGCCGATGTATTCAACCGTTCCCCAATTCCCATCTATAAGGATAGAGTCGCCTATTTCGAAAGGCTTATCTATCAAAATTGAAACATAGCTGAACAAATCTCCTAAAATTTTCTGTCCGGCAAGTGCGATAGCCAGACCGCCTATGCCAAGTCCCGCGACAAGTGCGGAAATATTGAAGCCCAGATTACTTAGAATAAACACAATTCCCAATGCCCACAGAACAATATTAATTGCAGGAATAATCGCCCGCAACACGCTTGCATTGCTCGGTGCAGCAGATTTTTCTATTTTTTGCTCTATCAGAAAATCAACCAGCGCCACAACAAACTTTGTAACGTAGAAGACAACAATTAGCAATGCAATTACATCAAGCCCTTTCGATACATAATTGCTAAGCTTCAGCGTTTTGAACGCAAAATAAAATACCCCAAAATATTCTATCGGTACCAGTAATTTCTTAATTTTTCCTAAAATAAAATCGAAAACTTTGGATTGAGCCTTTTTTGCAAATTTGTGAAGTAACACAAGAATTGTTGCCCGAAAAAGCTTTATCAATAAAACAAAAAACAGGAAAATCACTAAAAAGTCTAAATATTCAACTACTCGGTTGCCAAGAAATTTATTTTGAAGAAAATCAGATTTCAGAATATTCTCATTTAATATGTATTGTAGCATAATATTCACCACAAGGATTGTTCGACAAGTCTATAAAAACTTATAATTCAAATATAATGAATTTTTATTTAATAATCTCATGTTGTTGTCATAAATGTAATAAAATAAAGTAAATATGTGGGAAACTTTTTTTGATTTTTCGGAAAATTTATAATATTTTTATCAAAAAAGGGGGGAATTTAAATTATCTTTTCTGCTCGGCACACATATTGACTATCCCAAAATAACATTGAAATGTAACGTTCTTTTGTTGATTTTTGAACATTTTTGGAGATTATTGCCCAAATAATTTAAGGGGTAATTATGAACAGTTACAAACGCCAAAATATTGAATACTTAAAATTGCAAGTCGAGCAACTAAAAAAGCAATTGCAAAAGTTAATAGACCAATGGTATTATTATCAAACAAGCGTCTATCAGGAAATAATGTTCGAATACGATAATATTTTTGGGGATATAGAAGAAGAACTCGAAAACAAAATTCGCACTTCGCAGGAATTAGAAAAGCGGGTAGAGTTCCTGCGGATGAAGTTGCGTCAGGGCGAAAATCTACGTAAAAACACGATGAAATTAATCGATATAATGTCGAACCGTCAAGTAGAACGCCAACACCTGAGGCACCACACAAATGGCTCGTCGCAAAAAATAAACACAAAAACTGAACTCCACCAATTAAAGCAAGTCAGATGTGAAGTTAATGAAAATTATGAGATTTCTAATCTCTACCGTTCGCTTGTGAAAAAACTACATCCCGATGTCGCTGGAGAAAGCGAAGAGCGTCGCAGATATTGGGAAAGCGTCCAAATCGCATACAAGCAGAAAGATGCAGAACGTCTGCAATTAATTCAGCTTCTTTTGGACGACAATATTTACAATCAAGCAATAAATGAAGAAGTACAACTGAAAACTCTTATTTTAGAACTCGAAAACAACATCAAAAAGCAAGAATTAAAACTAAAAAATTTAATTTATCAAGAACCTTTCGTATTCAAAGAAAAACTGAAGGATCGGTTCTGGATAAAGAAAAGAAAAGAACAATTAGAAAATCGGCTTATTCAAATCAACGATAGGCTACGCTACCAACATCATCTACTGTCTAATCTTACAGAAAGTTTGAAAAACTCACAAGAAAAATCACGAGCCGTGTAATTCTCTTGTTGCATAAGAATATTTTGACAAATACAAAAAGGCGGAAAATCCCGCCTTTTTTATTGAAAACGTATTAATTAATTAATTTATTTATT
>JAOAGZ010000091.1:3542-3979 GCA_026415495.1 Eximiradius proteiniborus
ATACAGCAGAATAACCACCGAGAAAGATTAGAATAATTATTGTAAATGCAAAAAAATCACTAATTTGCATAAATTTGTTTGTAAAAAATTGCTTCTCAACGAAATGAAAGAAATGTCGCCATTGAAATTTATGTTAATACTTTTGGCATCGACGTGTGCAATTTTTCTTGCAATTACAATATATGTATTGTGGGTAACATCAAGCAATATGCCATCGCTGGAACAGCTGGAAAATCCAAAGCAAAATGTAGCAACAAGAATATATACCGCCGACAACGAATTGCTCGATATGTATTACATAGAAAGGCGTGTTCCGCTAACATACAACGATATTCCTAAGGATTTTGTGAACGCACTTATTTCAACCGAAGACAGAAAATTCTGGCGACACTGGGGAATTCACGTTGGGAGAGTGTTCAATTCAATTGTGAAGAATA
>JAOAGZ010000092.1 GCA_026415495.1 Eximiradius proteiniborus
CCATCATTGATTGGGTATAGTTTTGAAGAAGTCAAATTGATTATCGAGGAAGCTGGTTTTGTTTTAGGTTCTGTGCAATATAAAGTTAGCGAAACTTATCTACCTAATACTGTTATCGACCAATTCCCAAAACCTAATGAATTAGCTTCACCAGGAACAGTTATTAATGTAACAATCGCTAAGTAACTTATGAAACTTGATAGAAATATACTATTTAATAATCGAAGCAAAATTCAATTTGACTGGATGTTGTTATTAAACACTATTGCTATTCTATTAATCGGTTTAATTTCTTTATATAGTGCTACTTACGATTCCAATATGAGCAGTTTTTTCTATAAACAGATTGTCTCTATTGGTATTGGTTTTGTTCTGATGTTCATTATCATATATTTGCCTGACAGTTGGATTAAATTTAATAGTTGGATGTTTTACATATTAAGTTTGCTTCTTCTTATTGTCGTTGCTTTTGTAGGTGTGGAAATAAATGGGACAAAAGGTTGGCTTCGCTTAGGTGGCTTCTCGTTGCAACCAGCTGAATTTGCAAAAATTGGAGTGTTGCTTGCTATTGCTTCTGTTGTCTCCAGAAAAGGTGTGAATATCCATACTTGGCGAGATTTTGCTGTTGTCCTGCTTATCGTTGCCGTCCCATCCTTTTTGATTATGAAGCAACCAGATTTCGGCACTGCCACAGTTATATTTGCAATGCTGTACGGAATTCTGCTCTGGATTGGATTTAGTCCTTTTATTCTATATACTTTAATTAGCATCCCTTTTCTTATTCTTTTTTCTTTCAAAGGGGATATTTGGTTCTATTCGTTGGCTGCTGTCTTATCATTGTTTCTATTTACTTTCCGAAGAAATCTAATTCTTACTATTGGGTTAATTCTGATTTTCTTCTCAATCAATTTCATTTCTGACAACGTATATGAAAAACTTTCTCCCCACCAAAAGCTTCGAATCCAGACTTTTGTCGAGCCAGAGGCTAATCCTTTGGGAGCAGGTTATAATGTTATCCAATCTGTGATGGCAGTCGGTAGTGGTGGGCTCACTGGGAAAGGTTTTCTTCAGGGCACTCAAACACAGCTTCGTTATATCCCTATGCAATGGACAGATTTTATTTATTCTGTACCGACCGAAGAGTTCGGATTTATTGGCGGAGTGGCTGTTTTTTTGCTTCTCTTCTCTATGATTTGGAGAATGATAAATATTGCTTCCATTGTTCACGATAAATTTCATAGCGTTGTTTGCATTGGTGCAGTTTCTATTTTATTCTATCATTCTTTTATTAATATAGGAATGGCTATCGGTGTTATGCCAGTTATGGGGATTCCTCTTCCTTTTATGAGCTATGGAGGCACTTTTGTCATTTCAAATTTAATTCTTGTTGGCTTGGTGATGAATGTTCATAGAACTCACTATTTAAAGAGGTCAATATGATAAAAATTATCTCAACAATCGGCGACCCAAATGGCATTGGTATTGAATGTTTGGTAAAAGCTCTCGATTATCTCAATCATAATTGCAGTTGGTTCCTAAATGTCCAGCTCGATATTGCTGGCAATGTAATTTTAATCGATAAGTATCTAAAAAAAATAAATTATCCTTATAAAATTGTGGATAATTATCTTGTGTTAAATGAAAGAAAATACAAAATTATTTCTGCTACTGATGATATTGATATTGATTTTGGTAAAATACAACAAAATTCAGGTTTAGTTGCTGCACATTCCCTCGAATTTTCTGTTTCCGAACTTGTTAAAAATAATTATGATATTCTCATTACGATGCCAATTTCTAAAGAAGCTATAAAACTTGCCGGATGGAAATTCCCAGGACATACTGAAATGATAGCAAATGCTCTCGGTGTAAAACATCCTCTAATGATACTTTTTCACAATAATATTCGTGTGGCTCTCGTTACTTTTCATACACCTATCAAAGAACTCCCATTTGAGATTTCCTATAATAGAATTATCCATATTGGTTCTGTTTTTAGCAATTCATTACATATTGATTTTGGTATTGAAAATCCAAAAATTGCAATTCTTGGACTTAACCCCCACGCCGGCGAAAATGGAAACATAGGTCGGGAAGAACTTGAAATAATAATTCCTGCATTGCGAAAACTTCAGGAACGTGGAATAAATGTTAGCGGTCCTTTTTCGGCAGACGGGTTCTTTGGTTTCGGTGAATATAAGAAATATGACGGCATTTTAGCAATGTATCACGATCAGGGACTAATTCCTTTAAAACTCTTGGCTAACGGCAATGGTGTTAATTTTACAGCTAACTTGCCAATTATCAGAACGTCTCCTGATCACGGTACTGCTTTTGAAATTGCAGGAAAATCAACAGCTGACCCTCAAAGCACAATCGAAGCTTTCAAGGCTGCATACACAATTTATGAGAATAGAAAAAGATTAATCTAATGTGAGTTTCCCGGCAGCAATTATTTTTTCATCATCTGCATAGACTGTCGGTTTCTTGATTATGCAGTCTATGTGTATTGGGACGCTGATTTTTCCACCCATTGATAAATTATTGCCGAATGCAACATGAACAGTACCTAAAACTTTCTCATCTTCCAAAATATCTCCCGAAATTTTCGCTTTTGGGTTTGTGCCAATACCAAATTCTCCAACTGCACGGGCATATTTACCAACATCTTGAAGCGTTTTTTCTAACTGACGAGCCTCGTCTGTTTTTCCGTAGAACTTTTCAGCAAAACCATCATTTATTTCAATTGTAACGGGAGAAGTAACAAGCCCAAATCCTGCAATAGAGCCGTCTATTACAACAACTCCGTTTGTTTTTCCTTCTATTGGAGCCACATATACTTCACCAGATGGAATATTACCGCTTTCGCCGATATTTCTCAAAACACCGGTTGAAGAAATTATTTTCCTCTGCTTAATTGGTATTACAATATCTGTTCCAAGTTTGGTAGTAACACGAATTTCTTTTGTATTTTTAAGAATTGTCGAGAGTTTTTCATTTATTTCAATTATTTCATCCGGATTGGCAGACAAACACCTTGTCATCGATTCTATCGATATTCCGGGCATTGTTCCAATTCGTACTCCTTGCTTAGATGCCTCCCTTCGGGCGTTTGTATGAGTAATCGACTTAGAAGTGGGTGCAATCACTACATCCACATTTTTCATAAATTCAGCAATTTGGTCAGGAGGTTCTTCACCATTTAGCTTTCTCGGGGACATTTCTAAATAAAACGCTTCGTAACAAAGATTTTTTCCTGCTTCAAACAATGCCATTCCTATCTCACGCATAGGCTCATCAGACAATACAAGCAAAGTCTCGTCTTCTGATACGCCCATATAGTCCTTTAAAGCAGTTTGAGCTGTTTTTTTTAATTTAAGTGTAGCCATACCAATGTATCTTTATAATTAACAATATTCGATTAATTTTATATATTGCTTTTTTGCTGAAAACAAAATTGCATAACTGCAAGATTTAATATCGTAAAATACTTATTTATTGTAAAAAATACAAGAAAATTAATAAATAATTAATTTTTTCTCTATATTAAATTATTTTTTAATCGATGCTAATCTGTTTGAATCTGCTTAAATAAATATACTAATAAAAACACGAACTAACAAAATAAATATTTTAAGTTTTTTCAAAAAAAAACTGTCTTGCAAATTTGCAAGACAGTTTTTATAATTTTTTTATCATTATTAATTGTTCGAAGTCTTAGCGCGTATCTTTCTTTCGCTCATTCCTCTTAAATAGTATAATTTAGCACGACGTGCACGTCCTTCGCGCTCAACTTTTATACTTTGAATCATCGGCGAATATAATGGGAAAATTCTTTCAACACCAACTCCGTTGGAAATCTTTCTTACTAAAAAAGTTTCATTAATACCAGAACCACGACGTGAAAGCACAATCCCTTTGAAATTTTGAATACGCTCTTTTTCGCCTTCAACTACTC
>JAOAGZ010000093.1 GCA_026415495.1 Eximiradius proteiniborus
GATGTGTATAAGAGACAGGACTTATACAATACAATGATAAATCAATGATAATCAATAATATGGAAATTGGTCCGATAGCTCAGAAGATGTATGATACAATTACTGGCATTCAATACGGCGAGTTGGAAGATGTTCACGGTTGGAATGTACATATAGATATTTAGTATTTAGTGGTATTATAAGAAAATCCCCTGATAATTTAGAATTTCAGGGGATTTTTTTATGGAGTTCTGCTCAACCGTGTCTGACATTAATAATATCACCGTCCTGAACAATATATTCCTTTCCTTCGAGACGGAACAAACCTTTTTCCTTACATTTGGCGAATGAACCTTCACGAATAAAGTCTTCGTAGCTAACAACTTCAGCACGGATAAATTTGTTGAAGAAATCGGTATGAATTACACCGGCTGCTTCTTGTGCAGTATAACCTTTTTTGATTGTCCAAGCACGGCACTCGTCCTCGCCAACAGTGAAGAAGCTCTGAAGTCCAAGCAATTCGTAAGCGTTACGAATCATTTTTTCTAATGGAGATTCAGTAAGCCCGTATTCTTCCATAAAAATTGCTCTTTCATCATCCGACAAAGAGGACAGCTCAAGTTCAATTTTCGCAAAGAATGGTTCAATACGAATTTTATTACCTTTGAAGGTATCGCGAAGCTTAGAAATAATCATATCTGAGTTTTTAATTTCATTTTCGGAAAAATTAACAGCAATCATAAGAGGCTTAGCAGTAAGAGGCTGATAGTTTTTGATATATTTTAAATCGTCGTCGGTAAGTTCGATTTCCCTTAAAGGAATGCCACTTTCCAAAGTAGAATGCCATTTTTTCATTATTTCGAGTTCTTTCTTTACGTCATCTTTATTTTTTTGCTTCATCATATCTTTTTCGAGTTTTTCGAATCGAGATTCAAGGAATGCCATATCATTGAGGAAAAATTCATCTTCGAGCAATCGAATATCGCGTTCGACGTCGATGCTCAAATTTGGATGTGGCACAGAAGGATCGTCGAAAGCGCGCACAACGTGCAGAAAAGCGTCATTTGTACGAACTTTTGAGATGAATTGGCTATTAAACATAGAGCTTGCTTTGTCTGTTTTCTGCACACCGACAAGGTCGACGAATTCAATAGTAGCATTGACTTTCTTTTTTGGATTGAAAATTGAAGTTAGTTTATCGAGACGGCTATCAGGCACTTTAACAATTGCTTGATTTGTCTCTTTTCTGAAAGAAGACTGATCAATTTGCGTTTGTGTAATAGTTTGAAATAAAGTAGTTTTTCCGGAAAATGGCAATCCAATAATACCAATTTGCATTTTATCACCGAGACTATTAATTAATAAATACAAAATTAATGAATTTAGAAATAGCATCTTAAAAATTAATTCTATTAGAAACAATTTTCATAAATTTGACGTATTAATGAAAACGAATTTACATTTTTGGAGTATTTATGTCTCAAACACAATTACCAAATCAAGGGAATTACCCGTATCCACCATACTATGGTCGTCAGAAACGCCGCTCAAATTGGTGGATAGTTCTACTTGTCATAGGAATTATATTAGTAATAGGTTTTGGAATTTTTGCAACTATTATCGGTGTGATTGGTTCTGCATTTGAGAAAGAACAAGTAGATGTGAAAGACAACAGTGTGTTAGTTATTCGACTGAGCAATAATCCTGAATATACACCAAGCAATCCATTTTCGATGTTTTCAGGAATCAAGCAACAAGTTGATTTTATTGAACTACTCACATCAGTTCGAAGAGCTAAAGATGACCCTAAGATTAAAGGGATATTGTATCTAATCAAAGGAGAGAGTGGATTATCAGGTGCAAAAGCAGAGGAATTTCAGAAAATTCTGGAAGAATTCAAATCAAGTGGTAAATTTATTTATACATACATAGAAACAGGGACGGAAAGAAATTATTACAATGCCTTGCCATCAGACAAGATATTTATGTTGCAAGAAGGTTTGCTCGAAATGAATGGATTTGGTGCAACATCACTATTTTTCAAGAATGCACTTGATAAAATTGGAGTGGATGTATATGTTCAGCAATATGAAGATTTCAAGTCGGCTGCTGAAAATTTAAGTCGTACGAAATTTAGCGACTCTGCTCGTTATCAATTAAAAGTGCTTTTGGATCAAATTAATGATGATTTTATTAATCAAGTAGTCAAGTATAGGAAGATAAGTAAGGAAAAAGTATTGGAAGCTCTGAGTAATGGGCTTTATACTGCAGAAGAGTTACAAAAATACGGTTTTATTGATGGAATAGCATTTGAAGAAGAAGTAAAAAACATAATCAAGAAAAAAGTGTTTGGTGAGAAGAGCGATGACAAGAAATTAAATTTGATAAATATTAACAGGTACGCGGCAAGCGAAGAGGAAGTTCCGAAAGAAAAAATGGCTGAAATAAACAAGCAAATTGCAATTATTTATGCTGTAGGAGCAATTAATCATCAGCCCGAGGAAGGATGGAGCAACGAAGCAAGCGTGCGTTCAAGTGAGTTTGTCAGATATTTGAAAAAGGCACGCGAAAATAAGAAAGTAAAAGCCATTATTATAAGAATAGACAGCCCTGGTGGTTCGGTAATTGCATCTGATGAAATTTATGATGAAATAATCAAAACCAGGAAGGTGAAACCTGTGTATGCTTCGATGGGAAATGTAGCGGCATCGGGCGGATACTATATAGCAATGGCTTGTGATACGATTTTTGCACAACCTCAAACAATTACAGGTTCTGTTGGCGTGATATTTATGCTAACGAACTTCAACAAACTTGTCGGGAAGCTTGATATTTCGGTGGATACAATTTCGACATCGCCTGCATCACAGTTCTTATCTCCGTTTTTACCAATGAGCAATCAGGACAAAGTGCATTTAGAAAGTCTGTCGAGAAATGTATATCACAGATTTGTTTCGAAAGCTGCAGAAAGACGTAAAAAAACGTTTGATGAAATGCGCAGTTTAGCCAAAGGAAGAGTGTGGAGCGGGAAAGATGCACTCGAAAGAGGACTTGTTGATGTAGAAGGTGGTTTGCTTTCAGCGATTGATTACGCGAAAAAGAGAATAGGAGTTGAAGCAAATAAAAAAGTATTACTCGACATATATCCACGACCACAGGATGAGCTAACATCAATATTGAAAATATTCGGTATTGAAAAGCAAGAAGACCAAACAGTTAATTTGAAGTCGTTATCACGCGAATTGAAAATTTCATATCAAGATTTAATTTCGATGTGGTCAGTTTTACCTGAACAGTTCAGAAAAGAATTAATCTACAATTATCAATTAATTGAAATGTCGAAGAATGAGAAAGTGTTGATGGCAATGCCAGAAAACTTCGAAATAAAATAACAGATAGTTGAATTTATAAGATTTAGGCTACCATATTGGTAGCCTTTTTTATTAAAAATCATTGACAAAAATAGATAAAATCCAATTTGGATTTTAAGTTGAAGCAATGCATATCGAAAATATACTTTTTTTCTTAACAATTTTTAATTAATTTTAACAAACAAAATTTCTTTTTTCATTATAAAAGGTGTTCTATGAAATTTTTCAAAAACTTAATTGCATCTTTTACCTTATTATTAATTGGAACTCTGTGCGCGGCTAAGGCTGAGCAGACAGTATTCTTCCAAGAAAATTTTTCAAACGGGATAGGCAACTGGAAAACAGTCGATGTTGATGGGAAAGTAGTGCATTCGGAAATGCTTCAAACATTAAACAGCATAGGCATAACTTTACCAAATAATAAAATGTCCTGGGTGGTTGGGAAAGTGTCAAGCAATCCAGACCAATATATGGCATTAAGCACTTCATATTATAATCCGGCAGGACGTGCTGATGATTGGCTCATTTCACCTAAAATTACAATCGGAGAAAACGCATATCTCGAATGGAGTGCTATTGCATTCAGTTCTTCCTATCCAGATGCTG
>JAOAGZ010000094.1 GCA_026415495.1 Eximiradius proteiniborus
AGCCATAATTGCCTGAAAATGAAGGAAATAATTAGTAAGTTCGAAAACAAAGAATTTCCGATAAATTTTTTCCTTACTCCTGAAAATCATAATACTAAGCGCGCGGCAAGTAGAGAAGGTAGCACTGATTTTTCCAAAATGATTTGGTTGGTTCTATCTTTTTTGCCTTCTATTAAGTTTATTCACAATGGCTTTGAATTAGGTGAAAAATTGCCTGTAAATACTGGCTTGGGGTTTGCTGAAGATGAAATCAAGCAGTTCTCGACCGAAAGACTTCCGCTTTTCTCAGCCCTTGCACTCGATTGGACAAATTCGGATAATCTCGCCTATTACATTCCACAAGTTACTTCAGCATTGAACCATTTGAAATCGCATTTACAAATAACTAATTTTGAAAATTATAAACTTCTTGAGACCAGCGAAGACTTGCTGGCTTTTATGATTGAAAATAAAATATTATGTGTAGCAAACTATTCTAATAAGAAATTCGAACTGCAACTCAAAGAATTAAAAATTGATTCTGAAATATTTCATTTCAATATTGTCACTCATGCCAAACAAAAGGTTGCTAAATGTATAGCGCTAGAAGCTTTTAGTGGTTCAATATTCTTATTGGAATAATTTTGAATGATATTGATACTTAAAATTCATATATTACTAAAAGCTATTTAATAAACTTTCATTTTGAAGGTGCCATTTTATTGTCTTGTCAATCCCGATTTCAAAGTCAGTTTCGGGTTGCCATCCTAATAAAACTTGGGCTTTAGAAATATCAGCACCTGTTTCGCTCATATCTGCATTATTAAATGGCTGGTATTCAATTACGGCTTTACGATGTAAAGCATTTTCGATGAGTTCGATCATATAATTAATACTGATGGGGTTTCTTCCACCACCTAAATTAATAATTTCATATCCAAGAGGTTTCATCGAGGCAAGAACACCATTAGCAATGTCTTCGATATATGTGAAATCTCTTTTTTGGCTTCCATCACCATAAATTATAATTGGAATACCCTTCCTAATTTTTTCGATGAACTGGAAGTAGCTCATATCTGGACGCCCTGCTGGGCCAAAAACAGTGAAAAAACGAAGAACAGAAACATCAATTTGATATAAATGATGATAAGTGTATGAGAGCAACTCAGCTGATTTTTTCGATGCTGCATATTGAGAAATAGGATGATCGACTCGCATAGTTTCCTGAAAAGGAACTTTTTCGCCGGCATAAACTGAACTGCTTGAAGCAAGTACAAATTTATTGACACAATGTTTTTTCATTAATTCAAGAAGGTTCAGAGTGCCAATAATATTGGCGCTAACATATATATATGGATTTTCGATACTTGCACGAACGCCTGCACGTGCCGCGAGGTTAATGACTGAAACAAATTTATTGCTTACAAATAATTTTTCAAGTTCCCCAAAATTTTCAATATCTATATTATAAAATTGGAAATCATGAAAATTTTGTAATAAATTTAATCTATGCAATTTTAATTTTGGACTGTAATAATTATTAATGTTATCAATACCAACAACATAATATCCAATTTTTAATAGTAGTTCGGCCACTTTTGAGCCAATAAATCCTGCAACTCCTGTCACTAATATTTTCTCTTTAGCTGTCAAAATTTAATTCCTTTTCTCAATAAAAAATCTCTAATTTTATTTGCCATTATTTGGGAATGCTTTCCTAAATTATTAGAAAAAAACAAATTTAAGCAATATTCGTAATCCCATTTTTTAGTTCTATCTTGCAAAACTCTAACAATTTCACTATTTAGCTCGTCAAAATTAGCAATTCTAATTGTATATTTTTCAAGTAATTTATAAATTTCTTCTGATAATCGACCTTTGATAGGAATTTTAAAAGTAAAAATCGGCTTTCGAAGCAACATAAATTCGGCAATTATGGAACTAACATCAGCTACAAAAGCGTCTGAAATAAGCATATATTGATAAATTTCATCGTTAGAGATTAATTGAACATTTTTAGTGTTTTTTATCTTTTCTACGATGTGTTTGCTTACCCAAGGATGTAAAGTAACAATTACATTATTATTTTTCGAGACTTCTTCGAGTCTGTCATACCATATATGAACCCCTGCGACCCCTGATTTATCCCAAGTAGAAGAAAATAGAATAGTTGGTTTATCTGGATAAGCCAAATTCTGTTTCAATTTGAAAGCAGCATTTTTTGTAGCTTCATCGAAAAGTGTATCGCATTTTGGAAAGCCACCATACTCAGCATTTATTATTCCTAACTTTGTAGCTTGCTCAACTTCTGATATTGAAGTAAAGAAAAATAAATCAAATTTGTTGTATTTATCAGCAGAAATAAAATTTTTAAAGTGGTATGCACCGTGTCTCAGCCCAATTTTTATTATTTTTTGGGTTGGGAATAAGTGCAAGCTATGCCGAGCCATTATAACAACATCTGGAAATACTGGATAAATCAGACAATTTACACCATACTTATTATTTAGTTCTTTCGATAATTTTATATTTTTTGCGATTATTTTAACTTCTGGAAGTAATCGATGAACGTTTCGAAAAATTTCGTAATCCAAAAACTCGTGACAATAAAATGCAATTAAATGGTCTTTTCTAATAATCTTAGAAATTCTCCATAAAAAAGAATACGGTATTTTTAAAAGAATTTCAGAAAAAACCATCATCAAATTCCTTTACAAACCGGCACCAATAAACTTAGCTAATCCGTAAGCAAGCTCATCTTCAAAAGCACAATGTTTATACACTTTTTCCCATAAACCATTTTTTTTAATAAAATACCCATCATTTTTAACTATTACGTTTATTCCAAAATGTAGGGCTTGAAATTCCAGCAATTTATATTGATTGTCGCGATTATCAAATATTATATCCATCGAAAGATAAGGGGTATCTGGAAAAGCATTTTTGAACTGCTCGGCTGACGAAAGTAATTTATCGTCAATTTCAAAATTCACATCAAATTTTTTTGCACCACTTGCACGAAAATCCCCTTTTCGATTGAGCCGCTTAATTACATAATATTTATCATAGATAGTAAGCACACGATAGTCGAACAATTGCTCGGGAATATATTCTTGAACTACAAATCTAATATCCTTAGTAATATAATTTTTATATTCAAGGTAATCTTTATAATCATTGTAATCTGGGTATTCTGGATATTTTTTCTTTTTTCGGGAATATCTGCGCCGCAGTAAATCTAATTTCTCATGAAGCTTTATGCGCCTAAACCGTCTCAAGTGCTTATAAACATCATCGATATTGTTGCATAAAAAAACACCTTTGCCGTTCGAGCCATCTATTGTTTTGACAACAAAAGGGAATTGAAGGTCGATAGAATGAAGATCATCAATGCATGAAATGTAATATCCTTTCGGAGAATTAATCTTTCTAACTTTCTTTATTAATTCTTGATATCCTTTGTTCTCGTGAGAGCGAAGCAAATCAATAGATGGAATAAGTTTATTATTGTGTTGATTTAAGATTTCAGCAACATCTTTAATATAAAAACGTAAATTTTCTTTTTGGCTGAAATGGTAAAAAATCGTCTCATTGCTTGGGATTTTGTTACTCGTCGCAACTAAAGGAAATGTTGCAACCTTACAATTAATACCATAATCAGAAAGATTTGAAATAAATTTTTGTGTATCAATACTTACCCAAGGCTTACGAGTTTGCCCGAAAAAATTATTTTTATCAGTTAATAATAATAT
>JAOAGZ010000095.1 GCA_026415495.1 Eximiradius proteiniborus
AATTTCAGTGATCAGTTCTATCAAGTATATACTCACGGAGTAGCTCCAAATGTTCAGGGAAACAGAGGTAACGGAGGAATAAATCCGCATCAATTCGGGAACGGAGTTCGCTTATCAAGTATTACTCAAAATATGACTCAAGGTGTGATTGAATCTTCAGAAAGAGCACTTGATATGGCAATTCAAGGCGATGGATTTTTCATCTATAATATGAATGGAAGAGAACTGTATTCAAGAGCAGGGAATATATCACAGGATAGAGATGGAAATTTGATCGATACTGCTACAGGAGCTTTTCTGCGGGGATATAACGTTGATAAAACAACTAATGGTGTTATAATAAAAAATGCCGATGGAACAAATCGTTTAAATGCTACAAAAGATAATTTAGTAATTTCGCCCGATATTACTTCTCCCCCACGCCAAACCCAAAATATCAGCTTTTTTGGGAACTTAAATGCAGGAATGGCAACGGGCGACACTCGTAGCACAAGTATTAATATTTATGATAATATTGGTGGTGTTCATAATTTAACATTTACATTCACAAAAACAGCAAATCAAAATGAATACTCACTAACAGCATCAATTGATGGACAGGCAGTAAATACGAATGCAACCACCATTCAATTTAATGCTGATGGAACGCTAAATACACCAACAAACGTTCAAATAAATTATGCTGATTTAAATACAGCAATTGGAAATAATGTGTTTGCTACAACACCGACAGCATTAACAATTCAGCTTGCCGATCCAAACAACCTGATGAGTGGAATTACTCAGTTTGCAGGAGCAAACACAGCATCTTTTAAAACACAAGATGGATATACTTCTGGCGATTTATTATCGCTATCTGTTGGACGCGATGGAAAGCTCTGGGGTTCATTCACTAATGGTAAAACAGAACTGCTTGGACAAGTGCTTTTAGCAAGATTTACCAATCAAGAAGGGCTGGTTCGCACGGGAGATAATTTCTATTCCGTATCACCTAACAGCGGAGAACCAATAATCGGAACGGCTAATGATATTTTTAACTCTACATCAATAATTGGGAACTCACTGGAACAATCTAATGTTGATATGACAGTTGAATTTACTCGATTGATTACTACTCAAAGAGCTTTCGAAGCTGCTTCGAGAACAATAACTGTAAGTGATACATTGTTGGCTGAGGTAAATCAGCTGAAACGCTAATTCCTGAAAAGGATAACTCCCTCCCAATCAACGGGCTGTTCGCTGAACAGCCTTTTTTATTTAAAAATATTAATAATTATTATACGTTAAAATATTATGTTTTTACAATATTTTGGGAATTGTTATGCCTATTGAATATATACCGCTGATATTGATGATTGTGTTCGGGTTTATTGTCGCGTTAGCTTTTATGTTATTTTCTGAATGGTTAGGAGCGAGACGCACAACTTATGGTAAAGGGACAACCTACGAAAGCGGTATGTTGCCATACGGAACTGCAAGAGAGCGTTTTTCAGTAAAATTTTATATGGTTGCTGTAAGTTTCATCGTATTTGATGTGGAAGTTGTATTTATGTATCCTTGGGCAGTGCAATTGAGCGAATTAGGTTTAGGAGCTTTCATTGCAATGATGATTTTCATTGTAGTTCTTCTTGCAGGATATTTTTATGAACTTAAAAAAGGAGGCTTCGAATGGGATTAGAAAATATATTGGGACGCGATGGATTTCTAACTACAACTGTTGGAGAAGTAATAAAGTGGGCACAAAAGAATTCACTTTGGCCAATGCCACTTGGAATTTCTTGTTGTGCAATTGAAATGATGGCTTTTGCTTCTTCGCGTTTCGATGTTGCTCGATTTGGGTCGGAAGTATTTCGTATGACACCACGTCAATCTGATTTTCTTATAGTAGCTGGAACTGTTACTTACAAGATGGCGTGGGTAGTTCGTAAAATCTACGACCAGATGCCAGATCCAAAATGGGTTATGTCTATGGGAGTATGTGCTTCGACTGGTGGTATGTTTCGTTCTTATTCAGTTGTGCAAGGCATTGATCAATTTTTACCTGTTGATATATATGTTTCCGGTTGTCCTCCACGTCCGGAAGCAGTCATAAAAGGGCTAATAGCTCTACAGGATAAATTAAAAAATAAATATTCGCCTGACTTATTCAATTTCGGGAAGGATGTTTCTCTAACTCCGCACCAAGAACCGTATCAATCTATTCATACATTTGATCCATTGAGAAACAAATAAAAAAGTATCAAATATAATAATAAAAGAGGCTGTGATATTTCAACAGCCTCTTTTAACAAATAATGCAAAATAATAAAATTATTTGCCTGAAATAGTCATTTCACTAATAAGTAAAGTTGGAGCAGAAAATGAAGAACGAGGGTCTGGATCGTTACCAACCATAGTGATGTTTTTCATAATTGTCCCTAAATTGCCAGAAATTGTAACTTCATTAACGGGATAAGTCAGCTTACCATTTTCTATCCAAATGCCATAAGCTCCTTTGGATAAATCGCCGGAAGTTGGAACAGTTCCTTGTCCAATGGTCGAGCATAGCAACAGCCCTTTATTCACAGAACGAATAATTTCATCTTGGGAGTATTTCCCCGGTACAAGTTTCAAATTCGTTGGACCTGGCCCATTAGGTTTCATACCTAATTTTTTAGCAGAATAATTGTCTAAAAAGTAAGATTTTAAAACACCTTTTTCAATTATAGTTTTCTGACGAGCCGGCACTCCATCGCGATCGAAAGGGACACTTGCTCTTCCACCAGGAATAAGCGGGTCATCAATAAGAGTTACCAAATCACTTGAAATTTTTTCACCAATTTTTCCGGCAAGGAAGCTTCGTTTCATATAAATATTAGAACCAGATAAGCATTCAACAAGAAAACCAATTAGCATTTGTGCCGACATTTCAGGTTCTAAGACAACAGGAACATTTTGTGTCTGAATTTTTTTGGCGCCAATCATTCTTATTGTTCGATCAACGGCTTTCTTTGCAATCACATCAATAGGCAAAAGTTCTTTAAATGAACGAGCAGAATCATAATAACCATCTTCGTATAAATTATCTCCCTCGCCTGCTTGGAGACCAACACCTATATAACAACTGGAACTCTTGTATGAATTGGAAAAACCTTTACTATTAGCAAGGTAAGTTGTTCCATAAGAATTACTAAATCCTGCACCAGTGGAACGAGTAATTTGCTTGTTCGAAGCACATATTTTTTCTAATTCAATAGCAAGTTTAGTTTTTTCGGAAGGAGATACTTTTTCTGCTGCATCATCATATAATTTCAATTTTTCAATGTTGAAATCAATTTTTTCCAACTCAGGAAGTGATGAAAATTCATCTTTGGATAAATATTTTGCTTTCTTGATAGAGTTTTCAATTAATTCATCAATAGTTTTCGAAGATAAATCGGAGGTTGATGCAGTTGCAACTTTATTGTCGACAATAATTTTCAAAGAAAGTGAGGTCGAACCAGCAGAAATCAACTGTTCAACTTCTCCTTCGCGAACATCAACAGAGAAACGCACCCCATCATAGATGCTACATTGTGCTTCTGTTGCACCTTTTTTAATAGATTTTTCAACAATTTGCTCAGCAAGCTTTTTATAATCAGTCTTCATTATGCTACCCCTCCTACAGTCATTTTATTAATTCTAAGAGTTGGTGTTCCACAAGTAACAGGAACAGATTG
>JAOAGZ010000096.1 GCA_026415495.1 Eximiradius proteiniborus
TCGAGCAAACCTCGAACATAAACACCAAGAGAGTAAGTGTTTCCGGCAGCCCCAGCATGTGTAGCATCAATAGCTAATTGGCGAATTTCGCCAATTTTATCAGAAATAGATTGCAATTTATCTTCCGAAGCTTGCATCTCTCTAATAGATTGATCTATAATATATTTATATTTTTCATTGTCAGAAATAAGAAAATCCATATTTTTAACTCTTACGAGTTTTTCAGGAGCATCAGCAAGATTGACAATATTTTTCCCAGTTGAAAGACGAATTTCGTTTTTATACTTTTGATTTTGGATATTATCCAAATTTCGCAAGTATGTATTAACAGTCAATCCATTAGAGATACGCATAGAGCACTCCTTCTACTATCTACCAAGATTAATAATAGTGGAGAGCAGATCATTTGTAGCTGTTACGATCCTTGAAGCTGCTTCAAATGCTTTCTGAAAACGAATTAGATTTACAGCTTCTTCATCAACGTTAACACCGATGACAGATTCTCTCTGATTTGAGAGTTGTTCAGCAACAAGCCTTGTTGTGTCTTTTCCTGTAGTTGCTTCGCGACTTAGAGAACCTATTTTTCCAATAAATGCAGAATAGAATTCGTAAGGTCTTTGGTTATTGAGAAATTTTGAATCTTGGGCAATGCGCCCGATGGCAAGAGCAATTTCAGCATTACCTGGTTCGCCAGGATTTTTCGAAAAAGGAAGATTTTCAGGAGAATTTTTTATGTCGTCAGAAATTTTAATTGTAGCAGCGGTAATTCTACCAGTTGATGGTTCAAAAAATAATCTTCCTGGTGGTGGAGAAGTCGTGTCATTCAGACCGTAACCAGAAATCGTTAATTGATTGATTCTCTGTGCAAGAGCATCGACGAAATCATCAAGTTGCTTTACAATCGAAAAGCCTTTACTTTCGAGTGGATCTAATGTTTCATTAAAATGCTTCAAATTTGAAGAAAGTTCACCTAATTGTGGAACAACACGAGTAGCTAAATCCTTTGATTTATCGTAAATTTCAATTGCAATGGTAATTTCACCGGAAGCAGAATTATTAATATCTACCCGTCTGATTTCATTATAGTTTGAACCCGTGATTAAATTCATTCCATTTAGAAATACGTTTGCAGAACCATCTTGTTCGAATGAAACAGTTACTCCAGCTAATTTTGACAATTCTTCTAATTTAAGCTGACGTTGGTCCACATATGTTTGAGCTTCAGTTTGCGATAGAGTTTTAGAATTAGCAATATTTTTATTTAGGTTTGCAACATCGGCAAGTAAAGAGTTAATTTGGTTCACATTCAGAGAAATTTGGGTAGCAAGTTCATTACGTGCTTCAGAAAGTTGAACTGAAGTGCGATTTAGTTTTTCAACAAGAGTTTGTGCTTTGCCTAAAATATTCTCACGTAAACCAATATCTTCTGGTTTGATAGCCAATTCCTCAAAAGCCGAAAGAAAACTATTAATATCATTCTGTATATTTAATTCGCTTGGTTCAGCAAGAATTGATTCAATTCGTTGGAAAATTTTTTCATCATTTTCAAATGTATTATTACGTGCAACAGTTGAACGTAGCTCTCTATCGAAGAATTCTTCGCGGAAAGTGCGCAATTTTTGAGCAATAGCACCCGTTCCGATAAACTGCCCATTACGGAAAAGCGGAGAAGCCTCACTCAAGACTGCAGAACGGCGAGAGTAACCAGCAGTATTAACATTTGCAATATTATTGCTGGTTACTTCTATCCCAAATCTTTGAGCAAGTAATGCTCTCTTCCCTATTTCCAGAGCAGAAAATGATGACATTATTCAACCTACTAAGAAAAAATAAATTCCCTACCATTTAAAATCTTTTTAAACTTTTCAGCATCTTCAATAATTGAACTTGCTTCGCCATATTTTAATCGGTTTGCTCTTTTCAGATTATCAATACATTCATTCAGAGCAAGTTCAGCAAGAAACGAATTTTTATCTTTTGCAAGTTTAGATTTTGAGCGATAGCTTTCTTCAAGATATTGAGAAAGTTCGCTTATACTATTTTCAAGCTTGCTATTGATTGAATAGATATCCATTTCTGAATTAGGAAGATTTCTTCTGAACTCTTGTATTTTTTTAACAAGTTCAACTGCTTTTTTCCAAAGCAGAGTTTCTTCGTAATTTTGTGGTGTGCTCATTTTTGCCTCCTTACAATTAAATAACATCCTTGTAAAAACAATAAATATTCCAACTTTAAATTTGCACATTGCAAACGAAATTGTTGCCATTAGAAAGCACAGCTAATATATTGGAAACACTCGACTTAGCACGATTGGCAAGCACTCTGTTAGTGAGGTTCAAGTCCTGTAGAATATTAACCAGTTTGGCTAAATTTCTCTTTAATTTTCGCAATTCTTTAGTATCTTCATTCGGGAATTGCTTTTCAATGGTTGAAAGTTTCAATTTCATTGCTTCAGTTCGTGAAATATTCAACCAGGACATTAAGTAAGCAATTCGTTGTTCTTCGGCTTGTCGCAAGCTTTTAGCAAGTTCTTCCTGAAATGAAGTAATCTCTTCGAGTTCTTTGATGTTGAATTTAACTAAAGCAACTTTTTGACG
The DNA here is from genome assembly GCA_026415495.1 of Eximiradius proteiniborus. GTDB lineage: Bacteria > Bacteroidota > Ignavibacteria > Kapaibacteriales > UBA2268 > JAKIZO01. The sequence goes on from JAOAGZ010000096.1 coordinate 2,598, forward strand.
TTCTGCAAGACGAATCATCTCCTGAAGAAGTTGCTGTTCGAATTGGAGAAAATTGAACAGTTTGGCTAACATTTTGACCACTCCATTGGTATTTATTATAAACTTTTCATCCTGATTTAGGTTTCATTTTCATTGAAAATATCGGCATATCGCAAAACTTTCTTTACATACTGCTGAGTTTCGCGAAATGGAGGGATATCACCGTATTTACGAACATTCCCTGGTCCAGCGTTGTAAGCTGCGAGAGCAAGAGACAAATCACCACCAAAATAATCAAGCATTTGACGTAAATATTTCGCTCCTCCCATAATGTTTTGATATGGTTCGTAGGGGTTTTTCACTCCAAGTTCGAGAGCTGTGCCATCCATAAGTTGCATTAATCCTTTTGCTCCCGCTGGTGATGTTGAATTAGGAATTCCGGCTGACTCAGCAGTAATTATAGCTTTAATTATATTTTCAGGTAAATTAAATCTCCTGGATGCTTCTGTGATTATTTCAGAGTACGAATTCAGGCGATTTTTCACACGATCAATAAAATTACCATTTACATTTTGATTTAAATTAACTGGAATATTGTTTTTAGGAAGCAGTTCATTATTTTCCTTTACAGAAACAGGAACATTAACGGGTATTTCTTTAGAACTTACAGCAGGTAGTCTTTCGCCAGTAAAATTTAAATACATTGATTCAGCAATACCAATGCCTTTGCCTATTTTAGAGACTTCTTCGGCAAAAAGCATATCTGCATAACTTTCAAGAGTATCTGCACCAAATCCAATTTCTTCGCCGTTGTTATCATCTTTTGAAAGCATAGCTTGTTTCATCTGTTTAAGCATCAGATTAATAAAAATTGCTTCAAAACCACGTGATGCATTAGCAAATCCGGCTTTCTCTTCATCTGACAATGCTTTTTTATTTACATTTGTTGTCTGAATATGTTTATATTCATCAATTTTGCTTTGCAAGATTGATGAATTATTAAGACTATTATCATAAAGTGGCATATCCATACGACACCTATTGAATTATCAACTCACCTTGCAAAGAACCAGATTCCTTG
>JAOAGZ010000097.1 GCA_026415495.1 Eximiradius proteiniborus
TTTTGCTAAGAACAAAAATTTATTGCCGATTGGCGACCCAAAGTTGCCCAAAAGTATAAATTTCCATTTGTAATTATTCAATGGTGAAGATATGGAGCTTAACAATAAAAAAATTGAGGAAGAAATAAATTTCAAGAATGTAGTGAAAACTCCAATCCGCTGGTTTGGAATTATTTATCCGTATTTTTTGTTCCTGATTGTTGTCGGTGGATTATTTTACGTCTCGAATTTAAACAGCATAAATGAGAATAAGATAAAACCAACTATTATTGATAGCACACGGTTGAAATCAGAACTACCTGTTCGAATGGCTGTAAGAATAGAAGGCGTAAATGTAAAAGAAATTGCTAAACCGGCGGCAGAGCTGATTGCCAAAGGGCGGGAGTTGTATCTTGCAAGCTGTGCGTCTTGCCACGGCAACGAGGGACGCGGCGACGGAATTGCAGGAGCAGGGCTTGCTCCTGCACCAAGGAACTTCCTGCAAAAAGATGGCTGGACTAACGGCTTGACATTGGCTGATATGTTCAAAACTCTTGAAGAAGGAATTGCGGGAACCGGAATGGCGGCATATGAGTATATGCCGGTTGCAGACAGGTTTGCTATCATTCATTTTATTCATTCGCTTATGGGAGATTATCCGGAAAATACACCTGATGAGCTTGAACAACTTAACATTAAGTATAAGTTGGCTGATGGACGCATTCTTCCGAATCAAATTCCCGTTGAAAAAGCCTTAAAGATAATTGCCGAAGAGAACTTGCCACTTTTGAATAAATCGATTGCTTATGGAAAGGTTATTAGCATCAATCAAAATAAAATTGAAAGTATAGCAAAAGCAATCACCAAAGAGGAGGTTGCAGCGTACTACCTTTCAAAATCTGATTTATGGAGGCGAAGCAATAACGATTTCAAAGAATATGTTTCGATTGGACTTCCGGACAATGGATTCAAAGCTGGAATTTATCTTCTTTCGGAAGAAGAGACGACACAATTGCGAACATTTCTTGCTGATGTGATAAAATAAATTGGAGAAATAAATGAAAAAAATTGCACTGCTATTAGTACTATTTATGACGATTGTTCAGACTTCTTATTCAGAGAAGCCACCAGAAATTGGGATTGTGGAGAAATTAGGCAATCAAATTCCTCTTGATTTGGAATTTACAAGTTCCGATGGAACAAAGAAAAAGCTGCGAGATATTATTGATAAACCTACAATTCTCTCACTTGTTTATTACAATTGTCCGGGAATATGCAGTCCATTGCTAACAAATATGAGCGAAGTAATGGATAAGGTAAAGTTAGAACCGGGGAAGCACTTCAAGGCACTTACGATTAGTTTTGACCACCGCGAAGGTGCAGACAAAGCAAAACGTTGGAAGGAAAACTACCTTGCTTCGATGAAACGCCCATTCGGTGCAGAAAATTGGGAATTTATGGTTGGCGACAGCGTCTCGATACGGAAGCTTACCGATGCAGTTGGATTTTATTTCAAGCCAGAAGGAAACGATTATGTTCATCCGGGTTCATTATTTATACTAACACCAGAAGGAAAAGTGTCGCGGTATTTATTAGGCATAGAATATAATCCATTTGATTTACAAATGAGCATAAGCGAGGCAGCAAAAGGCAAATCGATGCCAACGGTTACAAAAATTCTTCAATATTGCTTTAGTTACGACCCCGAAGGTAAAAAGTATGTTTTTAATGTTACTAAGGTTGCTGGCACAGTTATCTTTCTTGCGGCTGGTATTTTCTTCATAACATTAGTATTGATGGGCAAATCAAAAAGGAAAAAGAAAAATATGGAGGATATAAGCAATGAGCAATAGTGTTTCGACAACGATAAAAAGTTTTTATGAATACGAGGGAAAGCACAAAGGAATATTAGGTTGGATACTATCAACAGATCATAAGCGAATAGGTTTGTTGTACTTGTGGTCAATGGTTGGATTTTTTCTTGTCGGCGTGTTTCTTGGTTTCTTAATGCGTTTGGAAATGCTGAGTATGGGACCAACGATAATGGGACCGCAAATGTATAATGCAGCTTTTACTCTACACGGAATAATAATGATATTTTTGTTTATTGTTCCGGGGATACCCGCTGCATTCGGGAACTTTTTGCTGCCAATAATGATAGGTGCGGAAGATGTGCAATTTCCTCGGCTGAATTTGCTTTCGTGGTGGCTTTATGTAACGGGAGGATTATTTGCTATAGTATCATTATTCTTAAGTGGCGGACCGATAGATACAGGCTGGACATTTTACGTTCCGTATAGCATCAGAACGAGTACGCAAGTAATATTGCCTTTGATTGCTGCGTTTATTTTAGGTTTTTCTTCGATATTGACAGGAATTAATTTTATTACAACAGTTCACAGGATGCGAGCCAAAGGAATGACTTTTTTCAAGCTGCCGTTGTTTGTTTGGGCTTTGTATGCAACTGGGTGGATACAAATCATCGGAACACCTGTAATCGGAATAACTATACTGCTTGTGATTGTTGAGCGTGTATTCAGCGTTGGGCTTTTCGATCCGGCATTAGGTGGCGACCCGATTTTGTTTCAGCATTTATTCTGGATATATTCTCATCCAGCGGTTTATATAATGATATTGCCGGCAATGGGAGTTGTTTCGGAAATAATTCCAACTTTTGCCCGCAAGCATATATTCGGATATAAGGCAATTGCATTTTCGTCGTTGGCAATTGCATTTATCGGGACACTTGTCTGGGGACACCATATGTTTACAAGTGGAATGAGCGATACTGCCCGTTGGGTTTATTCATTCCTGACTTATATTGTTGCGTTGCCGAGTGCAATCAAGGTGTTCAATTGGGTTGCAACGATGTATAAAGGTTCAATACGGATGAGTGCACCATTTGCATTTGTGATGGCATTCATTGTATTGTTTTCGATTGGCGGACTAACCGGCTTAATACTTGGTTCGGTCGCAACAAATGTCCACGTTCACGACACATATTTTGTAGTAGCACATTTTCATTTTGTAATGTTTGGAGGGACTGGATTTATCTTTTTTGCGGCACTGCATTATTGGTTCCCCAAAATGTTCGGGAAAATGTATAATGAAAAAATAGCAATGACGGCTGTTGGAATATTGACAGTTGGCTTTTTAATGTTATATTTCACAATGTTTATTCTTGGTTACGAAGGGATGCCGCGACGATATTATGATTATCTGCCACAATTCCAGTTTCTGCATATTTTTGCAACAGTTGGTTCGTGGGTGTTGATTTCCGGGCTATTGCTGATGTTTTGGAATTTGCTGTATGCATTGAAGAAAGGCTCGCCAGCAAAGGCAAACCCTTGGAATGGTATGACGTTAGAATGGATGACCTCTTCACC
>JAOAGZ010000098.1 GCA_026415495.1 Eximiradius proteiniborus
GTTGTATGGTGTGTTTGGTGTTGGATCTAAACGCTTCCAGTAGTCGAATAACTTTTCAGGAAGCTGGCGTCTTTTGAATGTTCTAAAAAGTTTAATTTCATCATCAGTTAAAATATATTCCATCACTCGTAACATATATTGCGGGTCTTGCAATGATTTAGGGATATTCTCCCAAACCACTCTGAAATTAAAAGTGTCCAATCTATCTTCGTATTTTAGAATTAGGTTGTATGAGCCAGGCACAAATGTGTTTGGTTTATCAATCAAGGCAAAAAAGGAATTTCTATAATCAGAAGTATTTTTTGAAATTGTAATGCCAGCGTCTGTTAATCCGAAACCCAAAAACAAATTAGATACTGGCTGAACTTCATCATAAATTGGAGAAAAATCACCCCAATTAATTGCTTCTTTTTCATCGATTTTTGTGATTTCATATTGTATTTTTTCGCTACGATTTGATGAATTTATTGGTAGGTAAATAGAATAGTTTGGTGCGGTAAAAGAAATGCCATTGGCAACCTGTGAAACATATACTTTTTCTTTCGAATCATATGCAAAGATTGGGAGGAATTGAACATTGCCTTGTTTATCTTTGCTGAACTGGAAATTGCTCTTGTAAAGAACTTGATTACGAAAATCTAAAAGTTGAATTTGAACAAAGTAAGTTGATAATGGGAGCCTATGGTTGATAAAGCCAAATTTAAAATTATTGATAGATTTTGTTTCATCAAAAGTTTTAACAAAGATTGTATCAAAAACATTTGCTCTGCGGCGAATTATACCATTAGCATCACGGAACGAAGCTTCAAGCTGATAGTTAGTAGAAAAACCTGTTGATTGCTGGTTGAACAAAAGAGCCTGAAAGGCAATTTTGTAGAAAATAGTAATTTCAACGCTATCAGGTGTATTAGATAGTTGGGCAAAATAATCGAAAACAAAATTATTTTGTTCTCTATTAGAAGAATTTCTTTCGGGTTGTGAGAAACATTCTGAAAAAAAGAGCATCGTTAATATAGCGACAGTAGTAATAAGTTTGCGTATCATATTAACCTAAGTAGTAATCAAGAAAATTTCTTAAAATCAGAGCAGCGGCAATTTTATCTTTTTCGCCTTTCTGGCTACGTTTTTTTTTGGGTTTATTGATTGCAAGCATAGTCTGAACAGCATTCCTTGAAGTAAAACTTTCATCAAAAACATAAACATCCATTCCAGATTTGCTGCGAAGCAAATCGACAAAGACGTTTAAAGCGTTAATAATATCGGTATCAGTTTGTTTTTCGTGGAAAGGCACACCAACAACACAAGCTTTAACTTTTTGTTTATTGATAATTGTTATCAATCGTTCCCAGAAATCTTGTTTGGAATAATCTAAAGTATCGAGTGGAGTAGTTGTAATACCGAGTTCATCAGATACAGCCAATCCAACTCTTTTTAGCCCGAAATCAACCCCAAGTATTCGACTTCCCTTAATATTAGTTTTAATATCTTGCTCGTTTAAAATCATAAATTCAATTTAATAAATTTCTGGTTCCCATAAAAAATTTTTGAGGTCTACACATCCATTAATAAGCTTAACACCTTCCGCAGTTAGCATCTGTTCCATAAAATCGGATGTTGGAAAATTGTGTTTACCAGTTAGCTCGCCGTTTCTATTGACAACGCGATGAAAAGGCAAGTCAAGTTTGCCAGCTGCGGCAGCACAAGCCATTCCAACTAATCGTGCTGAGCGAGAAATACCTAAATAACGAGCAATTGCACCATAAGTTGTAACTTTACCATAAGGTATTTGAGCAATAACTTCATAAACACGGAAATAAAAATCATCACCCAATTTTTTTGTAGTCGACGGAATGTTTCCAGCGTTTATGTTCCCATACCCACAATTCTGGGGCTTTAAGTATTTGTTTTTCAAGTACTTCGACATGACGACGAGTAAGAATTTTAATATTTTCTTTGCTATATGATAAATCTGAAAAGTCAAGTTCATTTAATTCAATTGTATAAGTAAAATCAACATTACGAAAGGCAAAACCATAAACAATAGGAGTTCGAAAACGTAGAGCGATTTCAGCTGGTGCATCATAAGTTAGAGCTGGCGTAGCAAAAAAATCTATAAAATTATCTTTGCCGAATTTTGCAGATTGGTCAACAAGCATAGCAATGGCTTCATTTTTTCTTATGGCTTGGATAATTTGACGAGCTGCATTGTTCATTGGAACAACATTATTCCCAAATTTAGTTCTTGTTTGTGTGATAGACTTATTAACAAATTTATTTTTTTGCTTTTGGACAATTACGTTTATTGGCACTTTACTATAAATTCCAGCAGCAATTGCAGCATATTCCCAATTCCCATAATGAGCAGAAAGAAAGATAAGTCCCTTATTTTGACTTAGAAGTTGAAAAACTAACTCAATATTGTTGATTTTAACAAGTTTAATAATATCTTTCTCACTAAAAAAGTCAGCAGCCGCTGTTTCAATAAACACAATAGACAAATTTTGGAAAGACTTACGAGCAATTTTTTTTAGTTCATCAAAAGACTTATCAGGGAAAGCTATTCTAAGATTATGAAAAGCAATTTTTTTTCTTTTGCTTGATATAAAAAATAACAAGTTACCAATATACATCCCCATGTGACCACGAAATTTTGGTGGAAGCAAAGAAGCAATCCATCCAAGAATTTTCATCAAAATATATGTAAAATAATCGATTAAAACTGATTTTCTCATCTATACTTTCTCATTTCCTCATCAATTTGATAATCTTTTCTATTTTCTTTAGTAATAGGAACATATAATTCATACCAATTTTGATTGTATATTTCGCCTGATTTTGTAGAATGGACCTGTTGAAAATTACCGAAACCTCCAACATCAACAAAATAGAAATAAACTCCACCTTCAAGCTCGGAATAGAACCAAACTTCATAAGCGCGTTCATTTCCTCTTTGAGGGAAATAATCTTTGTTCGACGGTTCCCCATATTTCAGAAAAGCTCGACCGCGATCAGTATCCCAACCATTCTGCTTCCCACCCCAGGAGAAAAATTTATTAGCTTGTTCTATTCTTTTTTTATAGTTATACCGTGCTAAATTAATGGAAGAGGCTGTGTCAGAGTTTCTACGTTGCCAGAAAGCAAATAGGAAGCGAGCTTTTGCAATAGGATCAGAAAGCAAACGAAATTGGTCGATTTCTTCTTTTGAAGCAATAAAGCGAACTTGTTGAAATTCTTGATTTAACTGGTCTTCGGACATAGTTGCAAACTCTAAGAGCTCGAAAGTAT
>JAOAGZ010000099.1 GCA_026415495.1 Eximiradius proteiniborus
ATGCAACTGTATTTTCTGGCTTTTACGTTGCTTTTATAGTACTGCTCTTTGTGTTGATTTTCCGTGCCGTTGCAATTGAATTCCGAAGCAAGCACGAATCGAAAACTTGGCGCCGCAACTGGGACATCGCATTTTCTATTTCGAGTATTTTGATTGCCTTGCTTATGGGAGTTGCAATGGGTAATGTTATTGTAGGCTTGCCTGTGCAACCTAACTTCGAACTGCGAACTACATTGTTTAGCCTACTTACACCATATCCTATTCTTGTTGGCATAACAACAGTTGCATTATTTACGATGCACGGAGCTATTTATCTTGTGATGAAAACCGAAGGTGAACTCCAAGCGAAAGTACGCGGTTGGGTGAATAATACTATTATTTTCTTCGTGATTTGCTATGTTTCGACAACAATGGTAACTTTAACTTTCTACCCACAGATGATAGGAAACATAAGGGAATATCCGATATTGTTTGTTGTTCCGCTTTTGAATATGCTTGCTATTGCAAATATTCCACGAGAAATTCATCACGGACGTGAATTTCGGGCATTTATGTCGTCGTGCGCTTCAATTTTGGCATTGCTTGCATTGTTTGCGATTGGTATTTTCCCAAATATTGTTCCAGCGACAGATCCAGCAAATTCACTTACGATTTACAATGCTGCTTCATCACAAAAAACATTAAGTATAATGCTAATAATTGCACTAATTGGTATGCCGTTTGTTGTTGCTTATACATTTTCTATATATTGGATATTCAGAGGAAAGGTCAAATTAAATAAAATGAGCTATTAAAAGAATATTATATTGATAGATAAATTAGAATTTGGAATAATATGTTTTTATTTAAAAAAGGCTGCTCTCGTTGGGGCGGCCTTTTGGCTATGAGTAATAGATAACAATCACAGGAATTTTGATATTAGTGGTATACAAAAAAGGCTGCCTTGTTGTTAGGCAGCCTTCGCGATAAATTATTCTATTTGTTTATGCATTAATATCGCCCGAAATCATCTTCGTCGAGCTTTATAATATCTGATGGGTCTATATTGCTTGTGTAATCCTCATCGCTTCCTAAATTGATGCTGCTACTACTATATTCGGTTTGTTCGCTTTGGTGGTGTGGGAGAGAACGGCTGCGGCGACCCGAAACATAATGCGAAGTTTCAAAATTGCTGAATTGAACGTTTTCGTTGTTCAATTTGAACTTTGCAATCATAGCTTTCAATTGAGCAGCTTGACCGGAAAGTTCTTCTGCTGCAGAAGCACTTTCTTCGGCACTTGCAGTGTTTGTTTGCGTAACTTTGTCGATTTGTGAGAGCCCTTCATTTATTTGCGAAATAGCGAGAGCTTGTTCGTTAGAAGAAGTAGCAATTTCGCCAACAATATCAGCAACTTTTACTGAACTGTTCTTGATTTCTTCTAATGCTTCGCCGGTGCGAACAGCAATCATAGAACCATTTTCGACAGCTTTGATACTGTTTTCGATAAGTTCGGAAGTTTCTTTGGCGGCTGTTGCCGAGCGGGCGGCAAGATTGCGAACTTCTTCGGCAACGACTGCAAACCCTTTGCCGTGGCGACCCGCACGAGCTGCTTCTACGGCAGCGTTGAGTGCCAGTAAGTTTGTCTGGAAGGCAATTTCGTCAATAACTTTGATGATTTTCGAAATGTTGCGGCTTGATTCGGTGATTTCTTCCATAGCACTGTTGAGTTGGAGCATTTCGCGATTACCTTTTTCTGCTGCTTCTTTAGCTTCGAATGTGAGTAGATTTGCATGGTTGGCATTTTCGGCATTTGTCTTGGTTTGTGAGCCGATTTCTGCCATTGAGCTAGTGATTTCTTCGAGCGAAGCTGCTTGTTCGGTTGCTCCCTGCGATAGTGCAGTGCTTGCGTCGGACACCTGCATAGCGCCGCGAGTAACTTCATCAACTGTTACGGCAACCTGGGTAAGAATTTCGTTCAGACTGTCAATTGTCGAGTTCAATGCTTCCTTTAATTTCAAAGCATCGCCTTTGTAGTTGCCTTCTATTTTGTGTGTTAGATCACCATTAGCAACGCCTTGGAGCACTTGAATAGTTTCTTTGAACGGCATTTGTTCGATCGTTGTATTGAGCGCGTTTACCAAAATTGCATGATCACCTTTGTATTTGCCTTCTACTTTTAATGATAAGTTACCTTCTGCCATTTGCTTGAGTGCATCTGTAACGTCGTTTATCGGTTCGAGCAAATTATCGAGCATTTTGTTTATTCCAGAAGCAGTTTGTTGGTATATACCAGCGACTTTTTCGGAATTCATTCTCGATTTTAGATGTCCTTCGGTAACATCATCAATCAAGCTATTCAATCCTTCGTTGAAGTTTATTTCATCTGTTTGATCGAGCCACTCAACAACATACGCAAGTCGTTCGCCCTTTCTATTGTTTATTGGAGAAACATTTAATTTGAACTTAGCGTCACCCATACCAATAAAACTGCTAATTGGGGATTCCATTTTTGAAAGCATTGCTTTTTGGTGCGTTGGATTTTTATGGTATTTGTCGATTTGGCTTCCAATCAATTTGTCCATTGAGAAATCAGGAAGATGCGATTTGATATTATTGATATGTTTCTTGAATAAATCGAAACCAGAATTGTTGACAAAATTAATAATTCCGTTCTTATCGCCAATCATTACGCTTGCGTTCATTGAGTTAATAATATTGACAACGCTTAATAATGTGTTGTTTACACCTGAAATGATATTTTTATATTCGCCCTCGTATTTGTTTTCATCTACTTCGACATTTAAATTGCCAAGCATAGCATTTTCTGCTAAGTATTTTACGTCCATTGTTAGTTGACGAACTGAATTGATAGTGGTATTAACACTTTGAATTAAAATATCCGAAGATGAACGCTCTTTTATTGAAATATCTAAATTACCTTTCGAGACTTGAACTAAAACATCTGCAATGTTTTGTGTTGCATCAATCAAAACATTCAGATTGTTTTTAATTTCATTAAAGTCACCTTTGTATTCATCAGTAATGATTGGAGGGATATCGCCTTTAGAGATGCGGTCAATGTATTCAGCAGCAACATTGAGAGGACGAACAATATTGTCAGTAGTTTCATTAACACCTTGGATTAAAGCTCTAAATGCTCCTTGATGTTTATTT
>JAOAGZ010000009.1 GCA_026415495.1 Eximiradius proteiniborus
GGGATATTACGACTGAGCGAAGGAATTGATCGTCGACGCAAGCAGTATGTCCAAGACGTAAATATTAGTATTAAAGGTAGAACGGTCGTTATTCAATTAATTCCTGCAAGTAACGAATCTTACGATATAGAAGTATGGGGGGCAAATCGTAGAGTTAGTTTGCTTGAAGAATCATTAGGAATTAGCATAAAAATTGAATGATCAAGAATTAGCATCTTATTTGAAAAATATCTTTTTGAAGTTATTTTTTTTAATTTTATTTTGCCATACTTTTCAGGATTAATTTGACAGGTATTTTATGCCCGCAACGGTTTATCAGAGGCTTTGCTTAAAAAAGGAATCATTTAGTAGAAAAGATTTGCGAAGAATTGCAAACTGGATTAATTCTATATATACTAAAAAATTCACAGAAGAACTGCCAAAAGTAGAACAGCGAGAAGGAGACAGACTGTTTATGGTATATCTTTATCCTGATGAAATGATACCCATTATGGATAATATTATAGAAAAATTTTATAAGCAAAAAGAATATATTGCCAAAAAACATTCGAATTATTTAAAATCTCTTAAAAATAAAGATGAGAAACAATTTGATAAACAAAAAAATTCCGATCGAAAATTGAAAGAAAGGAAAATAAACAACAAATTTACAAAAAAAACTTATGATAATAATAAAGAAAAAATTGAACAAGTAAAGTCACACAAAATTGAAATTCCAACTGTTACAACATTAAGAAAGCGTAAAACTTCTCCACAGACAATAGATAGAAAAGAATAAGACTAAAATTTTCCGTCAAAAATAATACCTTTTGATATTTGAATATCCTGAAGCTTTCCATTTCGATTAAATACTACGTGCTTTTCAATCTGATTTGAATTTTCAGGAAACATTTGCTTAAAAAAGTTTCGTTCTGTTTTTGTGATAATTTCTTGACCATTATTTGCATTAGCCAACTGATTTTGCTTTATATTGTTTCTTCTTAAAGCAATATCATTATTATTAAGTTGTTCTTCAATACTTGTCGAATAGACGTCTCTATATTTATTCAGTAAATTAACTTTCATAAAAATTCAAAGTATAATTCAACATCATATTTATCGGCAAAAAGAACAAAAACTTAAATTTCACATTATATTTCAAGCGAATTTCGTGCCACATTTTTTGCAGCAGTAATCACACCTGTATTAGCTTCAAAACCACGTTGAGCAGAAATCATTTCTACCATTTCGGTAACTATATTAACATTAGGATAATGAACATAGCCTTGTTCGTCTGCATCAGGATGAGTCGGATCATAGACTAATCTATCGGGGGAATTATCTCGGGCTGTCCGAGCTTTTAGAACACTGTAATCAGGTGGGTAAGTGCCCTGTCGAGCATTAGGAGCGTGATCTGGACTTGTTCGTTTTAATTCGATTTGTTGCTGCACTTCTTCTTCGAATGGGCTTCCGGGAATAGCGCGTACAACAACAACTTCTCTTTTATAAGGCTTGCCATCAATACCTTTTGTAGTATTTGCATTTGCAATGTTATTAGCAACAGCAGATAGTCGCATACGTTGAACGCTCATCCCTTGACCACTTATTGCAAATGAAGCGAAAATGTTTTCTGGCATAATTACTCTCCCCTATTAAACATTTTGTGCCGGATTACCAGTTATTGCAGAAGAAAGACCTCTAAAAAATCGCGCCATTTGTTGCGAGACAAACTGAAATCTAATTTGATTTTTTGCTAATTCGGACATTTCTTTGTCAATATTTACATGAGTTTCTCCTGAAAAGTAAATTTCTGGTTCGGGAATTGGAGTAGGACTAATTTCTCCTTCGACTTCATCAGGAGATTTGCCAATTGGAATATGTTTTTCGTCTGAACCGCTTCCTTTGAGAACAACATCTTGTCTTTGGAACAGTTCTTCGAATTTCACCATTTCAGGTCTATAATGAGGTGAATTAACGTTAGTAATGTTTTTCGAAATAGTCCTTAGTCTCAATGCATATGCATCAAGTGCTCTATTCATTAACGGGACACGATTCTTAAATAAATGATTATTAAATATCATTTTATTACTCAAAATAATAAAACTAAAAAATTATGAACAAATGAAATGCCAAGAGTTGAGGAATAACAGAGCGATTTTCTAAGTTAATTAATGAAAAGAGCTTACAAACGATATAAATTTAACTGATCAATAAAAAAAATGAAGAATTATAAACAATGGTTAATTTTATACATCAACCATTTAGTTCTTTTTCTAAATATAGCCAAGTATAGCCTTTTTTCAATTCCACAATTTGTTCAGGAGAGCCTGCGGCTATTATTTGACCACCATTTTCTCCGCCTTCTGGACCTAAATCAATAACCCAGTCGGCTGTTTTGATCACATCGAGATTGTGTTCGATTACAATCACAGTATTGCCTTTATCAACTAATTTATGAAGAAGTTCGAGCAATATTCGAATATCTTCGAAATGTAATCCAGTAGTCGGCTCGTCGAATAAATATAAAGTTTTGCCAGTGCTAATTTTGGACAGTTCGGTTGCAAGTTTCACACGTTGAGCTTCGCCACCGGACAAAGTAGGAGCTTGCTGTCCAAGCTTCACATAACCAAGTCCGACATCAATAAGAGTTTGTAGCTTATGTCTGATTTTAGGTATTTCATTGAAAAACAGCAAAGCTTCATCGACTGTCATATCAAGGACATCAGCAATAGATTTATTTTTGTATTTAACCTGTAATGTTTCATCATTATATCGTTTGCCGTTGCAGGTGTCGCAAATAACATAGACATCAGGGAGAAAGTTCATTTCAATTTTCTTCAATCCAGCACCTTCGCAATCTTCGCATCTTCCGCCTTTAACATTGAAGGAAAAACGCCCAGGTTTGTATCCTCGAATTTTTGCTTCCGGCAAAATGGAGAAAAAATCTCTAATCAAAGTAAAAAGTCCAGTGTAAGTAGCTGGATTTGAACGTGGTGTGCGACCAATTGGCGATTGATCTATTTCAATAACTTTGTCAATATATTCCAATCCTTCAATTTTTTCGTATGGAAGCACCTTATTTTTGGTTTTGTAAATATAATTGGAAAGCAATGGATACAAAGTTTCATTAATCAATGTAGATTTACCGGAACCACTCATACCTGTAATGCAAATAAATAACCCAAGCGGTATTTCCAAAGTAACATTTTTCAAGTTGTTTCCTTTTGCACCGAATAATTTGATAAACTTACCATTAGGTTGTCTACGTTCATTCGGTATTTCAATTCTATTAATTCCTTTAATATATTTTGCTGTAAGTGAATTACTAAACTTACCATTTTTTGAAAGTTTCAATTCTTCAATGTTTGCTGATACCACCAATTCACCTCCGTGAATGCCGGCTCCGGGGCCTAAATCAATTATGTAATCGGATTGCTCAATCATTGATTTATCGTGTTCGACTACAATCACAGAATTGCCTAAATCTCTTAACTTTTTAAGCGAGTTGATTAATTTATAGTTGTCGTGTTGGTGCAACCCGATACTTGGTTCATCTAACACATACATTACACCGACGAGTTGGGAACCAATTTGAGATGCTAATCGAATGCGCTGTGCTTCACCACCAGATAAAGTCTTAGAGGAACGTCCCAAAGTTAAATAAGATAAGCCGACATTTTCTAAGAATTCAAGTCGGGTAATAATTTCTTTAATTACTGTATTTGCAATAATTTCATTTCTATTGTCGATATGATTTGTTAAGTCTTTGAAAAATGAGAGTGCTTTGGGAATATTCCACTGAATAATATCTTTAATACTTTGATTGTTTATGAGAACATTAATACTTTCTATTTTTAATCTACTTCCTTCGCAAACGTTGCAGGTTCTGTATTGCATCACATCTTCGAGCTGAGCAGAACTAAGCCCGGCTATATTAGTTCTTAATGTTTTTATCATTTCGAATAAATTGTTAAGAGTTGGAATAATTCCCTCAAAGATATTTAGATTATAGCCTTTATGTGTTTTAGAATTTTTTTGGAAAAGTTCGTATTTTTCATAAAGAAGGAATTTTTTTTCACTTTCTTTGAGTTCATTCCAAGTTTTTTTTATTGATATATTATTTTCATAACAAACAGCAACCAATGCTGAATAAAGTTTTTCGGATTCATTTTTATTAAATATTGCTAATGCCCCTTCTTCTATTGATTTATCAGGATGAATAACAACAGTATCTTCATATGCAGAATAAATTTCACCAATGCCGTTGCAATTAGGGCAGGCACCATAAGTGGAATTAAAAGAAAAACTATTGGGCGATAATTCCTGAAATGAACGACCACAAGAGGGACAAGTATTGTGAATTGAATAAAGTTCGTCAGAGCTGAAAACACCATCACCGTAATTGATTATTAATACACCATCACCATATTGCAATGCTAAATCACAAGACTGTGATAGTCTGAAATAAGAATCTTCATTTACAGTTAGTCTATCAATTACAACGTCAATATCGTGTTGTTTATAACGTTGCACACCAGAAATATCTGATAAATTTATTATTTCACCATTAATTCGAACCTTTAAAAATCCATTAGCAATTAACTGTTGAAAAAGTTCTTTATAAATACCTTTCCTACCTCTGACAACCGGAGCAAGAATGGTTATTTTTTGATTATTAAACTTGCTGAGAATACTATTTTTGATTTGTTCATCTGTTTGTTTTTTAACAGGTATATTGCAACTTGGGCAGTATTGAGTTCCGAGTTTAGCAAATAACAATCTTAAATAGTCGTAGATTTCTGTAACTGTTCCAACCGTTGAGCGAGGATTGTGAGGAATAGTTTTTTGTTCAATTGAAATAGCAGGAGATAGTCCTTCAATTAAATCAACATCAGGCTTTTTCATTACACCGATAAATTGCTTAGCGTACTGAGACAAGCAATCAACATAACGTCTTTGTCCTTCGGCATAGAGAGTATCAAAGGCTAAAGTAGATTTCCCAGAACCGGATAAGCCTGTAATTACAACTAATTTCTCTCGTGGAATATCTAATGAAATATTTTTTAAGTTATGTTCTCGGGCACCGCGAATTATAATATCTTTTAATTCATCATCTATTCTTGTTTGTTTTCTCATAAAAACAGTATAAAAAATACTAAACAATCAAATAATTTGAGAAAGACGAAAGTATTGACATACTATTATTATTTGCTCTCAAATTAAAGAGATGCTTTAATAATATTCAGCACTAAGGAAGTTGATTGCTTCAGGTCGTCAATTGAACCATTATTTTTAATTGTAAAGTCGGCAAGTGCTTCTTTTTTTTGGATTGGGATTTGCGAGTTAATTCTTTTTAAAGCATCCTCTTCTGATAGATTATGTCTTTGCATAGCACGTTGAATTTGAATATTTGGCTCGCAAGAAACACAAATAATGTAATCGAATCCATCTTCCAAAGCTGTTTCAAAAATCAAAGCACTTTCAACAAAGACTAATTGATTACCACTTTTTACTAATTCGTAAAGGCGGTTTTCCATTAGTTCTATTACTTTGGGATGAACAATTCTATTCAGCACATCTAATTGTTCAAGATTACTGAATACAATACTACTTAAATATTGGGTATTAATCGAATTATCGTCTTTATAAGCATCGCGACCAAAACTATCTATAATTGCATTGATAACTTCTTTATCATTGCTCATTAATTCTTTTGCTAATAAATCTGTATAAATTACCGGATAGCCCTCGTCTTCGATGAATTTGGCAGCTGTTGTTTTACCAGTGGCAAAACCACCAGTAATTGCGACAATTAAATGCTTATTCATTCATTATTCCTACTGGAAATGACACAATCATTTTGGTACCTTTGTTTTCCTGGCTTTCTACAATGATATTGCCTTTATGCAAATCAATAATCGATTTAACAAGAGACAACCCAAGCCCAGTCCCTTGCACGCCAACTTTTTTTGCATTAGGTGTCCTGTAGAACTTTTGGAAAATAAAAGGAATTTGTTCTTTTGGAATTCCTATTCCATTATCTTCGACAATTAAAGTTGCTGAATTTTGGGAATAATTGAGAGATATTTTTATTTCACCACCATTTGGGGTATATTTAATTGAATTATCTATTAAATTTATAACAACTTGTTGAATTTTATTTTTATCGCCATCAATAAATACTTCACTCTGAATGTTCTTATATATTTTTATATTTTTTTCTTCTGCAACTATTTCCATATCTTCACAAATATCATTTACCACATCACTTAAATTAATCCTGGAATAGTTTAATGAGTGGTTGGAATTCTCAGACCTTGCTATTTCAAGAACAGTTGATACAACATTAGAAAGACGTATGACTTCATCTAAAGCACTTGCAACAACTTCCTGATAATCTTCTACTGTTTGAGCAGAATTCAGAGAAAGCTCTAATTCACCTCGAAGTATTGTCAGTGGAGTTTTAAGTTCGTGAGAAGCATCGTAAGCAAAGTTTAGAATTTGATTGTGTTTTTTCTGACAAGCAGAATAGAGTTTATCCAAAGAATCGACGAAAAATTTAAATTCCTGTTTATTTCTGATCTCACTTAAATCAAAATTTTCTAATTGGCTCTCGGCAATTCTATCTAACACTTCTTTTACTTTTTTTGTTTGGGAATGTCCAATAAATGATATGACAAACAGTAAAACAATTAAAGTTGCAGCAATTATAGGTATTCCAATAACAAATATCTTGCGAATTTCGCTGAAAAATGCTTCAAAATGAGACAGAGAATACCCAATTGAAATATTTCCGATATCACATTTCATTAAAAATAATCTAAGTTTGCTGTTTTCGAAAGGAATGATAGTAAAGACAGTATCGCCAACCAAACCGGATAAATTTTGACGGAAAATAAACTTAGGAACAGTATCGTATTTTTCAATTTCTTTTGCATAAGTTTTGAGTTCTTTTAATTCCTCTTTGGAAGGAAGTATTGGTAAATCAAAATTGTTTAAATTACTACTTTTCCAAATAGTTGTGTTGTTTTTGCCATAAATCTGAATAAAGTATCTTTTTGGATTAAGGGAAATTGATTCGTGGATGTTTTTAAGGATTTCGAGATGTTTGAAATAATTGTCGGTATTAGGACTATTATTATCCTCTAAACTATAAATATTTATAAATTTTTCAACACTTTTAGCAGACAGATATAAATTGTTATCGAGATTATCATAAAACCAATTTTCAATATAACGATAAATCCAGTAAGAAAAACCAGCCAAGGTAATAATCACAAAAGCACTATAAATAATTAGAAATTTATTTCTCATAATCTAATTTTCTCATTTTTGTTGCATAACAGAACAATAATTTTAGAAAGATATTTTTTTTAATTAATTTAAAAGTTGTGAAAATTAAAAATAAAATACTATTATTCAAAGTTTTGTTTGATGAATAAAAGTCAAAGTAAAATAAAAAGATTTCTTATTTTATTAACTTACATTGTTTTATCAATACTTGTTTTATTGTCATTATTTATTGTGTTTTTATCTTATAATTCTAATTTCCGACAATATATTATTTCTCAAATCACGGGCATTGTTAATACACAATTGCTCGCTACAATTGAGATTAAGGACATACATTTAATCGGATTTGGCGGAATAAAGCTTGATGAAGTTAGACTTATTACACAGACTGATACACTTGCAGATGTGAGTAGCATATTAATTGATTTTTCTTTAAAATCTCTCCTTAAAAATAAGATATACGCAAGTAAAATTATTTTGAATGAACCCAACATAAAACTTTTAAGAAGAAAAAGTGACTCGACCTGGAACTATGATCGTATAGCAGAAGCATCAAACGACACTGAAAGCACTCAATCAAAGTTGCAAATAATCGCAAAGAGCATCCAAATAAAAAATGGGAAATTTTGCTACATCGATTCTCTTAAAACAAGTTCATACTCAATGAAATTTAATCCCGATAATTTAGTTTTATATGGTCTCGATTTAAGATGTAATTTTGAAGGGAATTTATTAAAAAATTCCTTTAAAAGTAAAATTCATCATCTAAACGCTTTTGATGTTACATCTGGAATTGCGATTCAAAAATTGCAAGGAAATATTTCGATTGATACGAACTCTCTCGTTGCCGATAATCTGATTATCAATACAAATTACTTTAATGCAAATTCCCAGTTATCAATAAGAAACTGCAATCTATTATCAAGTGAAAGCAATCTTGAAAAAGCTAATTTACAATTAGAACTATATCTTTCAAATTATAACAACGATTTTATTAATCGATTTACGGATTTGCCATTGCAAGTATCAGGCAAACACGATATTCAGTTGAGTGCCGCCGGAACTTTTGAAATGCTTCAAATAAATGAACTCAATATTCTTACTGAAGACATTGAATTATATATGAATGGTCAGATTCGTAGAATATTAGATGAACCCTCGTTTAATATTAACATTACTGATTCAAAAATTGATAAATTTTCTCTGAGCAAAATTCTTCCTGAAATTTCCAAGAAGTTGCCCGAATTTAAAAACTTATATTTAAGGAATATGTTGGTAAAGGGTAGCGGAGAACGAATTTTTTCCAACTTTGATATAAAAGTTGATAATGGAGGCTTAGCAGGAAAAGCAGAACTAATATTGAATGAACCAATTCAATACAATATAAATATCTCTACAAATAACTTTGATTTGGCTTATGTAATCCCAGAAAAATCGGTTCAGGGAAATGTTAATTCTCAAATTGTAATTACTGGTAAAGGAACATCATTAAATGATTTAAATACATCTGTAAAAATAAACTTAAATAATTCTTCTATTGAAGAAATTTATTGCAACAAATTAGAATTAATTGCTAATTACAAAAATAAAGACCTTGAAATTGACAGGTTATTTGTTCAATTCGAAAATGATACAATGCGAAATAAAAGCATTAATATTACTGGTAATGCGAACCTTTCAAATTTAGAACAACCTGACTACAATTTTGCTGTTTCTATCAACTCATTAAATATAAAAAAGTTGTTGAAAAATGATGCATTGCCTGATTTAATTACATCTGAGATAAAAATACAAGGTAAAAACTTTGATATTGATGAAGCAATTGCTAATATTAGCATAGATATAAAAAAAATAAAAAACGAGAAAGTTTCTTATAAACCTACCAAAATTAATCTGGATATTAATTCTATTGAAGATCACAGATTTTTTCATTTAACAAGTGATTTTGCTGAAATTAAATTAGATGGATATTTCTCAACTTTAAGTATTTTTAAAAATATTGGTAAACAATTTGAGTTTATCGGACAAAAATTAAGCAATGATATTTCATATTCTACTAAGTTTTATAAACCACAAGACACAGTTGAAATAAACTACTCGAAAATATTTCTTGATAGCAACAGCTATTTTGATGGATTTTTAAATCTTAAGGACTTATCTTTTTTAAATTTGTTTTCCTCTGGGATTGTCTTTTCTGGTTCTGTTTATTGCAAACTGAATTATTTGAACAATTCTAGAAATTCTTATTTATCAGTTGATACGCTGAAAATAGATAATTTTAGTATTTATGACAATGACTTATATTTCTCGATTACAAATTCTAATCTAAATTTGGTGTATAACGTTAATGTTGATAGTCTGCATAACCCATTTTTATCTTATATCGAAGCAGAATTCCATTCTGACAGTTCAGTTTCCATTAACAAGAATCTACTTAGTAATTCAAAAATTAATGTATATTATGCAGAACAAATGCTTAATTATAAAATTGAAACAGACTACAATATTAGCTATTCGCTTTTTTCGTCGGGTGCTATCGATTTCTCTACAAAATTTGTTACTATTACTGCTGATAGTTTAGCAATCAAATATAAAGAGCAATTATGGACAAACAGAAGAAATATACAGTTTACGATTGCTGATAACTTTATCAATATTGACAATTTTCAAATTGAGCGAAAGGGCTTTGAGAAATTGATGTTATCGGGAACAATACTAAATAACAGTGCGGAGAATTTAACTTTAACATTATCCGACTTAAATTTAAATGAAATATATCACTTGTTCGACCAGAAAATTCCTGTTGAAATTGATGGTATCGCGAATATTTCAATTAATTGTGAGGGTAATTTATTAAATCCAAATATTTCAATAAATAGTAACATAGATAATCTAATTATTGATAAAAGTAAACTGGGTAATCTCAAGTTAGACTTAATAAGCACAAATGGAATTTTTCGAGGTAGTGCGAATCTGGTAAATCAATCGAGCAAGCCCATTGAAATATTTGTTCGTCAATTGCCTATTTATTTAGGGACAGATACGACAAAAAAGATATTTGACGAAAAAAAATTATTTGAAATTGATTTATTTGCTAATCAATTATCACTTGCTCCGTTTGCAAAATTTGTTCCCAATATTTCTCAGTTGCAAGGCATTGCAAAAATCAATGCAAAAATCTTTGGATATTTACCTAATAATATTAATTATTCTGGAAACGCTGAAATTTCCGAAGGATATTTTATATTAGACAATACTAATATCGCGTACAGAGCTAATGCTCAAGTATCTTTCTCGAACAAGCTAATAAATATTGAAAAAGCTTTATTGAGGAATACAAATAGAGATTTAAGAGATGGTAAAGCTGAAATCTCAGGATATGTGAGATTAAATGAAAACGGGATTGAATATATTGATATAAAAGCAAATGCAGATAAAATATTAGTATTAAGCGATGCTTCAAAAAAATCATTACCTGATGTTTATGGCAATTTAGTTCTTGGTACAGAAGATGATTATATTAGGTTTTTTGGCACGATGCAGGAACCTAATATAGAAGGCAATGTCGTCATTATTAATGCAGAACTCAAAATGCCACAATCGCAAGGCAAACAGATAGTAAAGTCAAATTTCACATATGAAATTAAAGATAGCAAACGCATATATAAATTATCAAATGTAACTGATACAACAAGTGTTGCCACAAACGTCAGAAATGATGAACCTGATTTTATTGAATCATTAAATTTTGATGTAAAAGCAAAAATAAAGAATTTTTCATTGCTATTTGATATGGGTGCAATTGGAGAGGTATATGCTAAAATAGGGACAAAAGATCCTTCAATACCTATTCGATACCTGAAAAATAGAAATGAACCTATGCCAAAGATATATGGAGGAGAACTGGAACTAAAAGAAGGTTCGACCGTGAAAATTTTCAGAACAATGGAAACAAAAGGTTATATTTCTTTTCCGACAGGCTCAATTGAAAATCCGACATTGGATCTGCAAGCAAAATATGATGGCAAATACTCAGAGAAAAACACCACGAATTTTTTTACAGTATTTGTGTATATAACTGGGACAAAGGAAGAACCTAAAATAAAGCTTGATTATACATTAAACGGTAATTCACCAGTCGGAGACAGTAAGAAAATAGAAGAAGATGCTTTTATTCTTCTTGCTACTGGAAGACCAAGAGGAGTTCAAAGCACGAATAACACATTTGGAGTAGGGAATTTATTCGATGAAAGCATTAATATGGGAATTTCGCAACTTGCTTCAAAGTCGCTGACAGATTTGTTGCTTACAACGGGTGTAATACAGAGTGCAGATGTAAAATTTGAAGGTGAAGGAATCGAAACAGCCAAAGTCAATTTCAGTGGCTCAATATTTGGAATTGGGAATTGGACGATAGGTGGAAATATTTATGATTTTTCAAATCTTGAAATAAGTTTTGAAGTACCAATTTCTGTAAATTCGAAAGCATTTAATGATATTATCTTTCAAATTAGCCGTTCAACAAATTCGAACATTACTAATCAATTGCAGGATCAAAAAGATTTTGAAATGAAGATAAAATTAGGTGGAAGCTGGTAATGGAATGTATTTATTTAACTGAATTATCGAAAAACTCACAAATCATTAAGATAACTGCTGATGAAGCTCGACATCTTAGAGCATTACGAATCAAAGATAATGAACATATTCTAATTACCAACGGTTCGGGATTAATCTGCAAAGCTTCTGTAATTCGTGAAAAAAAAGACGAGTATGTTGCCCAAATTATTAATTTTTTAGATGAAAATTATGGTGAGCTATCGAGAGAACTTGCCTTAGGTGTTGGAATATTACAAGATAGGGAAAGATTTGAAATGATACTTGAAAAATCGGTAGAATTAGGTGTATCTCATTTTTTCCCTTTAATAACAGATTATTCACAAAAAAAGTCGTTGAATTCATCACGACTTCAAGCGAAAGCAGTTTCAGCAATGAAACAATGCAAAAGGTCCCGATTACCAAAAATTTATGAACCGCTTTCACTACAAGAAATATCAATGTTTCAATTTGAAAAAATAATTCTATCCGATGAAAATGGGGAAAAACCGAATTTGCCACAATTATGTAAATCAGTTTTGCTTCTTGTTGGTCCCGAAGGTGGATTTTCCCAGAGAGAAATTGAGTATTTAAACAAATTAAACATAGAGAAATGGAAACTTGGTAACAGACGTTTAAGAACTGAAACTGCTGCAATATCTGGTTTATCGTTATTAAGTATTTTTTAAGTGGAAAACTCTTCTTTTCATTATTAAAAATAGTTTTCTGATAAAATCATCAATGCTTGATGTTTCAATATAATCAACACTTAATTCTTTTGCATATGAACTAATTTTCTTTTGTGGAATATTATTGGCAATCTTGTTCGTATCAATATAAGTGATGCGACCTGTTTCGCTATCTTTGACTAAGAAAATAGCTTTATCGCATAGAATACTGGTTTGTTCCAAATTCACAACTATTGTATCAAACTTTGTGCAGACAAGTTTGAGCAAATCGTAGTAATTTTCCGCCAAAAAGTCAGAAATAATAAAAACAAGTGTATTCTTTTTAAAACTTTTATAGAGAAATTCAAGAGCTGAAGAAATATTTGTTTGTGTATTCCTAACTTTTTCATTAACAACTTTGTCTATTTGATAAGTAATTGATGGATTATTTTGAGGAACAGAATAACTTTCCACTTTATCGGAAAAAGCTATGTATCCTAATTTATCACCATTGGAAAGAACAATATTTGACAACAACAATACAATATTTTCGAGCAATTTATTTTTGCTATTATTATCAAAAGATACAAAAACTGAAGGACTGACGTCAAAAACAATCACAACGTCTTGAAGCCGTTCTTCCGTAAAAACTTTTGTATGAATTTCAATATTTCGGGCAGTAACTCTACTATCAATATATCTGGCATCGTCGCCTTCTTCGTAAAGTCTTGACTGCAAATAAATTTGCCCTAAACCTTTGAAAGCAGTTTTATATGCTCCGAATAATTGAGATAATACCTGAGATTTAGGTTGAAATAAGAACCTGTTAAAATATTTGTTAATATCTGAAGACATAAAATTAATTAAGCATTAGAAGCAGGTAGCCAGATTGTAAACGTTGTTCCTTCATTTAATTTGCTTTCAACAGTAATCCGTCCATTATTTTTTTCGACAAAGTCTTTGCAAAGAATAAGCCCTAACCCTGTGCCTTGTTCGTTGTTAGTACCGGGAGTTGATTTAACAGCATCTATCCTAAAAATATTTTTGACAAAATCCTCGCTCATACCGACACCATTGTCTTTAACTTCAATTTTGACATAATTATCATTAGTTGAAACAGCATTTAGTTCAACCCGTCCCCCGAAATTTGTAAATTTTATTGCATTAGACAATAAATTACGTATAACAGTATTAATCATATTAAGGTCGGCATAAACTACTAAGTTATCAGGCACATCACTTATCAGAGAAATATTTTTTTCTTTGGCAACGTTGGTAAATAATTCAAAGTTTTGAGATACAAGCAAAGACATTTCAAATTCAACAGGATTAAATTCTATTACGCCACGCTGTAATCGAGACCATTGTAGTAAATTTTCGAGCAGTCTGTATAAATTTTTTGCAGAATTATATAAATCGACAGACATTTCACGGACTTCTTCTGAAGATAAATTTTCAAATTCCTGAACTAACAATTGTGAATATCCAATTAAGTTTTGAAAAGGACCTTTCAAATCGTGAGCAATGATTGAGAAAAACTTGTCCTTGCTTGCATTTAATTCTATTAACTGCTCTTCGGATTCAAGTAATTTCGCATTAAGTTGCACAAGTTCAGAAGCATTTTGTTCAATAATTTCCTTATTGAATTGCATTTCTTCAATTAATTTTTTCACTTGTTCTTCTGCTGTTATTTGTTCGGAAATGTCTCTAACGAAACAGCAATAAGAAATCTTTCCTGAATCAATCACCTTGCCTAAATATAATTCAGCAGGAAAAACCTCTCCACCAGTTTTGCAAAGGTTCAACAAAAATTTTTTATAAAATAATTTATCTTCATCAATTTTCTTAATTTGAACTAATTCTTCGAAGAAAGTGGACTTATCGCGTTCATCAACAATCAAGTCAAAAAGTTTGCTTCCGATAATATTTTCAACTTTAAAAGAGAAAAGAATTTCTGAAGCTTTATTGAAATAGTTTACCTCAAAATCTTCATTAAGATAGAAAATAGCATCTTTTGCATTATTAAAAATCAGCTCGTAGATTTTTATGTTATCTTCTAAAGTTTTAACTTTCTCAAGTTGTTCTCTTATTTTGAGATACCTTTTAATCTGATAATCAATTTGTACTTTTAGTTCTGAATGTGAAATATTTTTGGAAATAAAACCATCAGGTTCGACAAGCAGGGCTCGTTCAACAATAGAATTTTCAGTATGAGATGTTAAGAAAATAATCGGGCAGTTATAGATTTTTTTAATTTTTGAAGTTGCTTCTATTCCGTCAATTTCACCTGCCAGTCTAATATCCATTAGTATTAAATCCGGACAAAAATCCATTACAAGTTTTAGAGCTTCTTCACCTGTAATGCAAGTTGCAGTAATGAAATTGTGTCTTTGAAGGAAAAAGCTTAATTGTTGTGCAATAATTTCATTATCTTCTACTATTAATATTTTGCGACTCATAAATAAATATTATTATAGGTTTTACTCTTACATAGTAAATTAATATTTATATACGAGAAATACAATTTTTTTGTTTTTGTTTGAAATAGACAACGGTAAAAATTGATAAATATATTTATTAAACAATCGTTTATATAGAATTTGGATGTATAACAATAAAATATTTTGAGGGTATGGAAAAAAGAGACTATTATGAGGTATTAGGGATATCAAGAGATGCATCAATTGATGAAATTAAATCAGCATATCGCAAATTGGCTATGAAGTATCATCCTGATAGAAATCCCGGTAACCCTGATGCAGAGGAAAAATTCAAAGAAGCAGCTGAAGCATACGATGTCCTTAGCGACCCAGACAAAAGACAAAGATATGATACTTATGGTCATCGTGGACTTAGCAATAGCGGAACAGGTTTCTCCGGATATACGGATATTAACGATATATTTTCAAGATTCAGCGATATTTTCGGCGGAAGCATTTTCGACGATTTTTTTGGAACTTCAAGCAGGAGAAGGTCTCATAAAAGAGATATGGGCGAACGTGGTTCGGATTTGCGTGTGAGATTATCTCTAACACTTGAAGAAATCGCCAATGGAGTTGAAAAAACGCTAAAAGTTAAAAAAATGGGTAGGTGTGAAACTTGTCAAGGCAGTGGAGCAAAATCTAACAGTGGATATGCAACATGTCCAACTTGTGGAGGAAGTGGAGAAATAAGACAAGTTTCACGTTCAGTTTTTGGTCAGTTCGTTAATATTTCAACTTGTCCGAATTGCGGTGGATATGGACAAGTAATAAAGGAAAAATGTGAAATTTGTAACGGTGATGGTAGAGTTACAGTCGAAGAAACTATTCAAGTGTCAATTCCTGCGGGAGTTGAAGAAGGTAATTATATCCCGTTGCGAGGCAAAGGAAATGCTGGAAGACGCAATGGACCATCCGGAGATCTAATTGTAGTAATTGAAGAAAAGCCTCACGATATTTTCACACGTCAGGGTGATAATATTCTTTATCCGCTCACTCTTAGTTTTCCAGAAGCAGCTTTGGGAGCAGAAATTGAAATACCTACAATTGATGGAAAAGAGAAAATAAAAATTAATCCCGGCACTCAACCGGGAGCAACATTAATACTCAGAGGTAAAGGAATAAAGCGATTAAATTACGATAGCCGCGGCGATATGATTGTATTAATCAATGTGTATATTCCAACGAAACTTAATGCAAAGGAAAAAGAATTGCTTAAAGAACTATCAAAATCTGAAAACATAACAGTGAAAGGAAAAAATAAGAAAAATAAAGACTTTTTCGAAAAAGTTAAAGATACATTTTTTAGTTAATAATCAATAATATCAAGTAAAAAAGGATGTCTTGCCATTTATGGTAAAACATCCTTTTATTTTATAAAGCAAAAATAAATTTTACAAATTAGAGGTGGTCTTGCCAGCAAAATATTTCATAAATTGAGCTCTTTCGTATGCAGCAGGATCGGCAATTGCGCTTTGGCTCAGTTTACCTCTAAAATCATCAAGATTTGAGTATCCTTTTTCGTTCATCCATTTTTCAATAGTTGATAACATATCTGGCACTACATCAAAACCATTTTTGTAGAGTGTAGAAGCAATATGAACTACTTTAGCGCCGGCAAGCAGTTGCTTAATTAATCCTTCACCATCGTGAACACCTGTTGAAGCAGCAATATCACAACTAATTCTATTGGACATAATACCAACCCAACGTAAAGAAATATGAATATCATTGGGAGTGCTATAAAGACTTGAAGGAATAATTTTCATCGAGTTAATGTCGATATTGGGGCTGAAAAATCTGTTGAACAAAGTAATTCCTGAAATACCAGTTTCAGAAAGTTTTTTTATCATATTTGCTAAATTGGTAAAGTAGTAGCTTATTTTAAGAGAAATAGGCAGTTTAGTACTTTCTTTGATTTTAGTAACGACATCAAAATACACTTTTTCATTTTGTTCACTGCTGTGATTAACATCAGAAGGAAGAACAAAAACATTTAGTTCAAGAGCATCGGCACCAGCTTCTTCAACTCTTTTCGCAAACAGTGTCCAATCATCAGCAGAAATACAATTGACACTTGCGATAATCGGGACAGAAACTTGTTTCTTAGCTTGCTCAATCAAAAAAAGGTAGTTGGATACAGTATCTTCCATTTCATCAACAGAGAAAAAATCATAAATTTCGGGATACATAGTTTGAGGACGCTGAGCTTGGGCTAGACTAAGAGCCATTTCTGCAAGAATTTCTTCTTCAAAAATTGATTTTAATACTATTGCTCCAATACCTTTTTCATCTAATTTTTTCAAATCTTCTAAAGAGTTAGTTAATCCACAGCTTCCAGCAACAATTGGATTACGAAGTTTAAGACCTAAATAGGTGGTTTGTAGATTTGCCATAAAAATACCTCTTGAAATAATAGGAAAAGTTGTAATTATAAACGAAAATAGTTTATTTCAAGTGTTAAAAAGAATGCTGAATAGTTTTTTTCTTTTAATGAAGTTGCTTTTTTTCTAATTTTGTATAAATATCATAATTTTTAAAAACAAAGATAAATATGGAAACCTTTTTATTATTCATTCATTGGAATGCTTCACCTGAAATATTACATATTGGCAATGTTGTTTTGCGTTGGTATGGATTGTTGTTTGCTCTTGGCTTTGTGGTTGGATATTTGATAATGCAAAAAATTTTTATAAAAGAAGGTAAAACTCAAAAAGATCTTGATGCTCTTACAGTTGCTATGGTATTGGGAACAATTGTAGGAGCAAGATTAGGACATTGTTTGTTTTACGAACCCAGTTATTATTTGTCGAACCCAGTAAAAATTATATATATATGGGAAGGAGGACTTGCAAGCCATGGAGGAGCAATAGGAATATTAACAGCACTCTATTTTTATATCAAGCGAAGACCGCATATGAATTTTTTGTGGCTTGTTGATAGACTTGTCATTGTAACTGCTTTGGCAGGAGGCTTTATTCGTCTGGGGAATTTTTTCAATTCTGAGATATATGGAGCACCTGCAAATATTCCGTGGGCAGTTATATTTGAGCGAGTAGATAGTATTCCACGCCATCCATCACAAATTTACGAGGCAATTGCATATTTTGCAACTTTCTTGATACTGTTATTAAATTACCGAAAAAGCAAAAATAATCTAAAAGAAGGTTATAACTTTGGACTATTCTTAATATTAGTGTTTGGTTTTAGATTTTTCATAGAGTTTTTGAAAGCACCGCAGGTAGATTTTGAAACACAAATGGCACTAAACATGGGGCAAATACTCAGTATTCCATTTATCCTATCAGGATTATATTTTATGTTGAGAAAACCTAAAAAATTGAACTAATTTTTTTGCTATCAAGTAATTTCTTAATAATTCCATATCTTAGTCCGTAAGCACTAACAATTACTCTATCGGAATTAATTGCATTTAGTATTTCATACAAAATCAATGAGCCAGCGGGAAGTACATCCGCCCTTTTTTGTGGAATGTTGTATTTCAATTCAATTTCACGAGAAGACATTTTGAATAAATTATCGCTGATTGATTTAATTTTACATCTTAACAATTCATACTTGTGAATTTTTTCAATATCGAAATATTTCAAGTTCATATCAATTGATGCGAGTGCTGTTGCTGTGCCAGCAACAGCATAAACATTTCCCTGAAACTCTCCGATACGCAAGTCTTTGATGCTTTCTAAAATATGGGTTTGCATAATTTCTATTTCTGATTTTTTAGCAGGATTATGTTTTAAAAAGCGTTCGGTTAAACGGACAGCACCTATTTCAGTAGAAATTCGATAATTGATTTGGTAGTTTTCTCCAAGAATTATTTCAGTGCTCCCACCACCTATATCGATAACCAAAGCTTCGTCAGGTGTTTCGATTGTCCCACAAAAGCTAAGTTCAGCTTCGACTTCACCAGAAACAATAATCACATCACAACCTAAGATTTTCTTGAAAAGCTGTAAAACTTCAAGGTTGTTTTTCGCAAGCCGCATTGACGAGGTACATACTGCAAGAGCAGAATCAACCTTATGCTTAGCCATTATTTGAGCATAATCTTTAAGAATTATTTCTGCCCGTCTAATAGCATTCTCAGAAATAAATCCAGTTTTATCGACATCTTCTCCAAGTCTTGCTATTGAATGCAGGTCGTCAAGAATGTCAAATTTTTGACAATTATCTCCTTTTGCAATTGTCATTAAAATAGTGTTTGTGCCTATATCAATTCCAGCGTACGTGTTCATATTATTTTGCCCTTAAATGGATTGCAACCCATTCATCTTCTTCTAATGTTTCAATATGTTCAAAATAATTTTGGCAATACTTCCCGATGAGATAATCTTTGTCATATTTCAAAATTCCGGAAAGAATTAAATGTCCTCTACGTTCTTTGAGCGCAGAATGAAATTTATCAATGGTTTTTTCAAGAATATTAAGAAACATATTGGCAACAATTCCATCGCAGCTTGGTAGATTAATTTCAAATATATCCTGCTGTTCAATAATATATTCTCCATCAATATCATTGAGCATAAAATTTTCACGAGCATTTAGAACTGACCACTCACCATAATCGAAAGCATAAACTTTTGAAGCACCTAATTTTTTAGCTAAAATAGCTAAAACACCGGTTCCTGTGCCTGCGTCTATCCAAAAATCACCTGAGTGTACATTTTTTGCCAACAACAAACAAACAAGCTTTGTCGTTGAATGTTGCCCTGTACCAAAAGACATTTTAGGATTAATGATAATTTTTATTTCTGTATCAAGTTGCTCGATTTTCCATTGAGGAGCAATACCAATCTTGTCATTTATTTTTATAATAGGAGTATTTTGCTCAATTTCTTCGTTCCAGTTTCTGTCTTCGATTATTTCTTCGCTAATAATTTTAACTTCTGGAATATATTTCCTGAGTGCACTAAGCAGCTCAAATTTAATCTTATCATTCCAATTATCGATTTGGAAACATACAATAATTTCATCGAATAATTCTTCTATTCCTTCAATGTTATAATTTTCTATTACGACATAGAAATATGGGAAAAATTCTTCCAACAGACTAAATTTAACATTAATAAATTTTTTCAGCATAATAATCCAATAAAAATAATGTTGATACTACTATAAAATGAATTGATTGTACCACTAATACGCAAATATATGAAAATAACAGAACTAAATGAAAAACTAAAAAAAGTAAAATTATTAGCAATGGATGTGGACGGAACATTAACCGATGGAAGTTTATTTTATTCCGAAAACGGCGAAATTATGAAACGTTTTTGTGCAAAAGATGGGATGGGAATAACTCTCTTGAATAAAGCCGGAATCACAAGTGCGATAGTAACAAGCGAAATTTCACAGATAGTTACAAATCGAGCGAAAAAACTCAAAATCGAACACGTAATATTAGGTAGCAGGAATAAATTGCAAGCAATTAGAGATTTAGCAGAACAATTAGAAATAAGTTTAGAAGAAATAGCTTATATTGGAGATGATGTCAATGATTATTTTGCTTTGAAAGAGGTAGGTTTTTCTGCTTGTCCGCAAAATGCGAATGATATTATAAAGGAAACTGTGTATTATGTATGCAAAAATAATGCGGGCGACGGAGCCGTTAGAGAAATTTGCGATTTAATTTTGCTTTCACAAAATAAATCATTAATTTTAGAAGAGAACTGGTAATTTTCATTTCAAAGGAGGTCATTATGGATTTAAAAAGTGAATATTCGAAAGGCTTCGTTGTAGGCGCAATAATTGGAGGAGTTGCTGGTGCAATTACAGCATTACTATTAGCTCCTAAAAGTGGAACAGAACTAAGACGCGACATCGCTGACACTTCTGCTGAACTTTACAGTAAGGCTGCAGACTATTTAAAACAAATCGAAAAGAAAGCAGAAGAAAGCTTTACAAAAACAGTGAATGAAGGAAAGGTCAAAGCTGAGAGCATTATTGAAAGTGCCAAACAACAAGCACAAGAAATAATGAGCGGAGCTGAAAATATTCTTCAACAAGCGAAAGCAAAAGCTGTTGAAGCAAAAGAGACGGTTGCTCATAACTATGATGCTATTAAAGATGCTGCAAAGGCTGGGGCAGAAGCTTTCAAAGCTGAGCTAAAAGCATCTCGTGGTAATGAATAAATAGGTGAGGTAATGCTTACAGCATTAATCATTGTTGCCATTTTAGCTGGCATAGCAATAATTTTTGCTGCATTGAGTATTATCGATGCAGTAAAATCTTATAAAATGTTGGCTGAAAATGCACAAAAAAACCTTGATAAAATCACATCTGACTCAAACGAGTTAAAAACAAGATTAATTCAATCATTAGATGAATTATCTGTTGTTAAAAGTAAGCTAATAGTTTTGTTAGATGAAGTTGTAGACTTGAAAAAAGATATTTCTACTTCTCTTCAAAGTGTGGATAGTTTAGCGAAAACAATAGACTACTCTGCACAAAACGTCGGTGAAAAAGTAGAAATTCTATTTAAGAAACTCGAACCTTTAGAAAATCTATCAAAAGCACTTTATTCGATGATAGCAAGCCCTGTTAATAATTCTATTACTTTTTTTAATGCAACAAAAAAAGCAATTAGCACTTTTACCGGTAAGTTATTTGGAAAATAATTTTAGGTTTTGTTGAAATTATGGGATGTCAGTTATTTACTGACATCCTTGTTTAATAAAAGATGACATTATTTATTACATTTTTTTTAGAATTTTATGGAAGAATATTTCAGCCCTGATTTTTCAGAAGAATTATTAAAAAGCAAAATTCAGGAGTTTTCTGAATTTATTAATGCCGTTCCCGAAATTTATTTGATAATTGATAGCGAAAGAAGAGTTGTTTTCGCAAATAAAGCAATGTATGAGTTTTTCAAAGATAAGCAAACTTTGCAAGTAATTGGGAACAGACTTGGGCATTTGCTTAATTGCAGGCACGCCGCTGAATCAATATATGGATGTGGAACAACAGAAACTTGTCAAACCTGTGGTGCTTTTAAAGCAATTGTTGAAAGTTTGCACGGAAGAAATGCTGTTTATGAATGCCGAATTGAGCAGTATGAAACCGGCGACGCACTGGATTTTAGAGTATGGGCAACTTCTTACAACAATAATGGTAAAGTTTACTCAATCTTAGCTTTATCAGATATTAGTGATGAAAAGCGGCGACAGGCTCTTGAAAGAATTTTCTTTCACGATATTTTGAATACTGCTGGAGGTTTATATGGTATTGCCCAACTGTTAGATGATAACGTAGATGATTTTGAAGAATTTAAAGAAATAATAGTAAATTTATCTGAAAGATTAATAGAAGAAATTAACTCGCAAAAACTACTATTATCAGCAGAAAAAAATGAACTTCAAATATCTATTGATGAGATTAATACAAGAAAATTAGTTGAAGAAATAGCATCAACATATACAAAGAACTATCAAGTAAAAAATCGGAAAATTGATATTGATTCTAAGACAGTAGAAATAAAAATCATTTCAGATAAAACATTGCTGCGCAGGGTACTTTTGAATATGCTGAAAAATGCAGTAGAAGCAACACCTGCTAACGGCACCATTACGATCGGATGCACTGCTCTTGAGAATAAAGTTGAATTTTGGGTGCATAATCCAGTTTATATCCCTCGTGAAATTCAATTGCAAATTTTCAAGCGATCGTTTTCAACGAAAGGAGCCGGTCGAGGTCTTGGCACATACAGTATGAAATTACTAAGTGAAAGATATTTAAATGGTGAGGTATCATTTAGAAGTGATGAAGAATTAGGAACAGTTTTTACAGCACGGTACCCTATTGAAATAAAAAGAAACTACAATGTTTAAAAAATTCTTCATAATATTATTTACAATTTTACTATTAACTTCTTGTAATTTTTTTCAGCCAAAAACTTCCGTAATTAGAATCAAGGGTTCCGACACAATGTTGGGACTTATTGAAATTCTTGCACGCGAGTATATGAAACTGAATCCAAATGTTGCAATTTATGTTGATGGAGGAGGCTCGAAAAATGGAATTGCTTCGCTTACCAGCAAAGAGATTGATATTGCGATGGTCTCTCGATTGCTCACACCTAATGAAGTCGCGATGTTCGCAATGGAAAATCACTCTATTGGAATATCATACCTCATAGCAAAGGATGCAATCAGTATTTATATTAATCCTGAAAATCCTGTGAAAGATTTTACAATAGATGAACTAAGAAGAATTTTCACTTGCAAAATAAATAACTGGAAAGAATTAGGTGGATTTGACCATGTGATTAATCTACACATTAGAAATCCTAATTCAGGGACATATTATTATTTTCAACAAATCGTACTGAACGGGGAATCTTTCTGCCCAGCCGCCTCGTCGGAATCTAACACAAACAAATTAGTTGGGAAAATTGCTAAGGACAAATATGCTATTGGTTTTGGTGGTATTGGGTTTAATGATGGAGTTGCACACGCAAAAGTCAATGGTATAGAACCCACAGAAGAAAACGTAAGAAAAGATTTATATCCATTAAGCAGATATTTACATTTTATTACATTGAAGCAGCCTGAAGGCGCAGTAAAAAGTTTTATTGACTGGACACTGAGCCATTATGCCCAATCGCTGATAAAACAATCCGGATATGTGCCAATCTGGAGCATTACTTATTAATGAAGCAATTGCCAATTGAATTAAAAGAACATTATCTCAAGAATTTTAAATTAATCCAACAGCGTTTGAGTGAATTTGCATCTATCCCTGTTGAAAATTATTTTTACGAATTATGCTATTGCATCTGCACGCCGCAATCATCTGCCAGAAATGCAGAAAAAGTTGAAAAAAAACTTATTGAGATGGATTTTCTCAATCAAGATTTTAACCCTGTTGAATTATTAAGTAATAGAGAGCATTATATTAGATTTCATAATCAAAAAGCCCAAAGATTAATTGAAGCAAAAATGAAGTATCCCGAATTACTGGATATTTTACTCAGTTTGATTGATCCAACGGCAAAGCGGGAAAAAGTTGCAGAATTAATCAAAGGAATTGGCTATAAAGAAGCTTCACATTTTTTAAGAAACATTGGTTATAGAAATTTAGCGATAATAGATAGACATTTACTTAAAAATTTAATAAAATGCGGGGTAATTGAAAACATTCCAAAGTCGATCAATAAAGCAAAATATTTAGAAATAGAAGAGAAATTCAAAGATTATGCTGAAAAAGTTAACATTGCACTTGATGAATTAGATTTACTTTTTTGGAGTTACGAAACAGGGATGATATTAAAATAAAGGGTGTTCCGGAAGAACACCCTAATATTTATTGATTGTCGGTCTCTTTTGGTATTTCAAAAGTTAATTTACCTTCATAAATTTCTTTCATAGCAAGGAATGTAGGCTTCGGAAGTTTATCAAAATCACGGCTAATAGAAATTTGGTCTAAATTTGCACCTTCAGATTCGTCAGTGTTTGGAATAATGTCTGCCATTTTATTGTTAAGTTCATTCTTGATATCGTCATTTATTTGTCTGGCTCGCATTCCCATTGCAACAATTGATTGATAAATTGAACCTTTTTCGGATTCTTTCATACGGACAACGACAGGATTGATAATGTATTTTTCCATTTTCCCTCCATAAATTTATGGAATTAAAGATTACAAAAATAATACAAAAATAATTAACAAAAAACTTTTTTTATTGGAACGAATTAATAAATTTGCTTTTTAAACTAAAAGTGGCTAATCAAAATGAAAAAACTATATTATTCAATTAGTGAAATTTCTAAAATATTAGACGAAGAACAATATATTTTAAGGTATTGGGAAAAAGAGTTTGATTTTTTGAAGCCACGTAAAAATCGTGCAGGAAATAGAATATATTCAGAAAAGGATTTGCAAACGCTAAAATTAATAAAATCCTTCATTCGTGAAGAAAAGTTAAGCGTTAAAGAAGCAAACAGTAAGCTGAAAAATCTAATAAAATCAAATGAAATCGAGAAAGTTGTTTCCAAGTCCATTTACGAGGGCTCGGAACCGAATTCCACAAATAAAAAATCTAATAAAATTAATAAAGAATTGAAGCAAGAATTGCTTTCTGCTTTGCGCGATATGCTCAATTATCTAAAAAGTAGCTAAGCTTTAGGTATTGCAACAGAATTCATACGTCCCATTATCCAAGCTACTCTTCTATTTATATACGGAGTCGGACGGGCAGGCGACCATCGATGTGGATTTGGCAGAACAGCAGCCAAAAGTGCAGCTTCACGTTTTGTTAGATTTCGTGCACTTTTGCCCCAGAAATGTTGAGATGCAGCTTCAACTCCATACAAACCATCACCGAATTCAATAACATTAGCATATACTTCAATAATGCGCTTTTTGCCCCATATATTCTCAATCAGAATAGTAAAATACGCTTCCAAGCCTTTTCTAATGTAGTTTCGCCAGTGGTATAAAAAAGTGTTTTTGGCAGTTTGCATAGAAATTGTGCTTGCACCGCGTTTCTTTTTACCTTTGTGAATTTCATTATATCGTTTTGCAGCTTCAATAGCTTTGCGGTCAAAACCATCATGTCTCATAAATTTAGCATCTTCGGCAGCAACTACGGCTCTGAAAAAATTTGGAGAAATATCTTCGAAGGCTACCCAATCTTGATTAATACCAACGAATTTTCCTTCGAAAACGCCTTCAATTGTTCGTATTATCATAGCAGGAGTAATAAATGGATTAATCCATTTTGTCAGCACAACTGAAACAATTGAAGAAGCAAAAAACAGTGCTATGCTGTAAAATAAATATTTGATGATTTTTTTGAACAACATTTTTTCCCATTATCTCCATCCAAGTTACAAAAATAATAAATTGGACAGAGAAACACACTTATGTTTTTTGTTCTTTTTTACGAGCTGCCGGGAAAAGAATGTTATTCAGAATTAATCGATATCCGGGAGAATTTCTATGTAAATTTAAATCTGTTGGGGGATCACCTACTGCGTGCTGGTAATCTTCGGGGTCGTGTCCTCCATACCAGGTAAAGAAGCCTTTGCCAATATTTCCATAAATATATTTGACTTCTTCGGTACCTTCTCTTTTGCCAAGTATGACTACTTTGTCTTTTATCAAACTTTCTCTAAATGCAGTTGTTTGCCCTAAAAATCCTTTTATCACATTTACGTGATTTTGTGTAAGCATAGTTGGAACTGGATCGTATTTTGCAGAAAATTCGAAAAGAGTAAAGTAGTCAGCCTCTGGATTTTGTATCATAGTCGGACCAGTATCAATATCGGAATGTTCGTAAATGTAAGGATCTAGAATTAATTTAAAGTTTTCGAATGCGAAAGTCTGGCTATAATCTAATTTTTCATTGGCTCTATGGTCGCAAGGGTCGCCATCAAACATTACTTCACAAATATCTACATTAAGAGCGGATAACGCGATATCGTAGGTATCAGTTGCGGAACACATAGCAAAAAGAAAACCGCCTTCTTGAACATACTTTTTTATAGCGAGAGCAACCTCTTTCTTCATCTCTGAAACTTTTCTGAAACCAAGTTTTTTCGCCATACTTTCGTTAATGGAAACTTGTTGGATGTACCAGGGAGCAGTAGCAAAAGCCGCGTAGAACTTGCCATACTGTCCAGTAAAATCTTCGTGATGAAGATGAAGCCAATCGTATTCTTTTAATTTACCTGCCAATACTTCTTCGTCCCAAACCACATCGTATTTTACCTCGGCATATTCTAATGCAAGCCTAACTGCATCGTCCCAAGGAGCATTGCCGGGCTGAACGTATACAGCAATTTTTGGAGCTTTTTCAAGGCGAACAGCATCCATATTTACTCCTTCGGAACGAACATAGCTTAATATTTCATCGGCTTTTGATTGGCTAATAGCCTCGAACGAAACACCTCGAATACGGCATTCTGTTGCAACCCTATCGTGATAATCCATCAAAAATGAACCGCCACGATAGTTTAACAGCCATTCAGATTGAATTCCCTGATTGAGCGCCCAATAGACAAGACCATAAGCTTTTAGATGATTAGTTTGTGCTAAATCCATAGGAATCAGCATCACTTGGGACTTAAGTGAAATTGCCGACAAGAATAGAATTATAATTACAGATATTTTTTTCATTTTATTATTCCTTGAAATTATTACATTTTCAGTTTTTACTAATAAATTAATATATTTGTTGTTTGTTTATCAATCAAAATTTTAATTTGATGATTAAGATTTCAAAATTACTGAAAATCAATCAAAAAATTGTATTGGCATCGAAATCACCTCGAAGAATAACACTTCTTAAAAATTTAGGCTTGGAATTTGACGTTATTCCATCAAAAATAGACGAAAATATAAGCGAGAAATTACAGCCTAATGAGTATGTTATTAAATTATCACGTCTAAAAGCTGAAAATGTGTCGTCTATGCTTGGTGGTGATGAAATAGTTATCGGAGCAGATACAACTGTATATTTAGATGGAAATTATTTGCATAAACCAAAGGATTGCAATGAGGCTTTTGAAATACTAAAAAAGCTAAGTGGAAGAACTCATCAGGTTTATACAGGGATAACCTTGATAAATAATTATTCACAAAAAATCATAAACGAATTTAGCAAAACTGATGTAACTTTCAGAGAATTGTCCGATGATGAGATTTATGCATATATTGAAAGCGGTTCTCCGATGGACAAAGCTGGTGCATATGGAATACAAGATGATTTCGGCGCAGTCTTTGTTCGTCATATAAACGGCTGTTATTATAATATTGTTGGGCTTCCGATTGAACTATTTTATAGAATGCTGAAAGAATCTTTGCAATGAAACTATCAAAACATAACGGTTTCTACTTTTCTTTAGTTATTCCTTGGATAATCATATTATTAGTTTTCTGGATATATCCTTTTCTTTGGTCTATTGTGTTAAGCTTCGGGGATTATAATTCTCTTTTGAACAATTTCAAATTAACTGGAATAAAAAACTATGAAACAATATTTAACGATAAACTATTCTGGAAAGCATTGAAAAACACCATTATTTTTACATTTGGAACTGTTCCGGTAACAACTTCATTGGCAATTTTACTGGCAATATTTATTAATTCGAGAACGATAAAGTGGAAAAACTTTTTTAAGACTACGATTTTTATGCCATCTGTAACATCATTAGTAGTTATTTCATTGATATTTATGAACTTATACTCAAAAAAAGGATACATAAATTTAATATTAATGTCTCTTGGGTTACCTTATCCTCATAACGGGTGGCTTCAAAGCACAGATTTTGCATTACCAGCAATTATGATAATGGATGTATGGATGTCTACCGGATATTATACTGTATTATTTTTAGCTGCATTGCAAGCAATTCCAGAGGATTATTATGATGCCGCCAAGATAATGGGAGCTAATTCGTGGAAAACTTTTTGGAAAATCACACTTCCATCACTTCGTTCAATGTTGCTATTTATCATAGTAATAAATACAATAAAATCATTCCAAGTATTTGTAGAAATATATGTAATGACGAAAGGCGGGCCAATTAATTCGACTACAACGCTTGTTTATTTAATATACACTTATGCATTCGAAAAAACCAACTTAATGGGTTATGCCTCGGCAATTGCAATAGTATTATTTATTGTTTTAGCTATACTATCATTTGTTCAATTCAAACTTATAAAAGAAAAATAGGCTGCCTTCAATAACGAAAACAGCCTATAAAAAACAATTTGCAATAACAATTATTGTTTACCCATCATACGGTTAATTGATTGCATAAATTCTGCTTTGGAACGGCCACCGACAATAGTTTCAAAAATGTTTCCATCTTTGTCGACAAGGAAAGTAGTCGGCACAGCCTGAATACCACCATAAGCACCTGCTATCTTCATTCTATTAGGATTTCCTGATGGAACAACCACATTCAAATAATTTATTCCGTTAGCAGCAACAAACTCGGAAACGTTTTTACCAGCTGATTCAAAATCCGGTTGTCTTTCCAAAGCTACACCAATGACAACTAATTGATCTTTCAATTCTTTTTGAATTTCAATTATTTCAGGGATTTCGCGTCTGCAAGGTGGACACCAGGTTCCCCAGAAATTTAAAAATATATATTTTCCTTTTGCATAGTCTTTGATTGATACATTTTTATCAAGATTTTTATAGTAAAAATCCACTAACTTGTTTTCAGTTCGTTCACCTACTTCTGACAGCTCAAAAACACCGGGTGAGGATACTTCTTTTGAATTAACCTCTTGTATTTTTTGAACATTTTCAGTATTTTTAGGTTGGTTGTCTTTCTTTTGCTGAGTGCAAGCAGACTGTGAAAAAACAATAATAAAAGAGAAAGCAAGGATAAAGAAAAATCTTGTGTTGTTTGTCATAAATAACCCCTTTAATTATTAATAATTATTGACGATATTATTACAAACATAAACGATTTGATATTAACAATTATTTTAAAATATT
Source organism: Eximiradius proteiniborus (assembly GCA_026415495.1). GTDB lineage: Bacteria > Bacteroidota > Ignavibacteria > Kapaibacteriales > UBA2268 > JAKIZO01. The sequence goes on from JAOAGZ010000009.1 coordinate 29,496, forward strand.
GCTAAAAAGAAATATAGTTGTTTATAAGTAAAATGTATGTTAATGGCATAATTATTGATTAAACAATATTAACAAAATTGGTAAAAGAATGAGTAAGAACTATAACATATATTTAATTGATGATGAAAAACAGATAGTATTTTCATTATTTAAAATAATCAATAAGTTATATCCCAATATTGATGTAAAATTATTTACAGATGCTATAAATGCTTGGGAGTCATTAGTAAAAGAGGATAACACATCAATTGTTATCTGTGATTTAATAATGCCCGGAATGACTGGATTGCAATTGTTGAGAAAAATTAAGACTATGGAAAATACAAAGAATTTTTATTTTATTGCTATGTCGTCGAGCATAGAACCTGAGGTCAATATAAAGACAATCCAGCAGGGAGCTGATGATTTTTTAGTCAAGCCTTTTTCTGTAGATGTTTTTTTAGCAAAGGTGCGGGCAGCAATCAGAGTTGTCAAAATGCTAAACTCAGAAGAAGGATATAAAGAAAAGATGAGTGAATATGAAAAAGAGCTTGATAAAGCAGCAGAGACAATGCTCGAACAAATCAAAAGGTTTATTGAAATACGAATGCCAGAATTAGTGAAAAGAATACCAAGAATAATTGAAGCTTCTGAATTTATTGGAAAAGAATTATGCGATACCATGGAAGAAGTGGAGAATATAAAGAAAGCGGCAGAACTGTGTCTGTGTGGAAGAATTGGATTAAACGAAAAGATTGTTGAAGCACCGGCAATGACCAAAGGAATGGTAACAAGACCCGAAATGCTTGATATTCCGAAAAATTCTCGTGAAATGCTCACAAAAATACGAGGAACGGAAAATATTGAACCAATTATATATCATATTTATGAAAACTTTGACGGAACAGGATTCCCTGAAGGGAAGAAATCCTGGGAAATTCCTCTTGGTTCAAGAATTTTGCGGGTTGCCTTAGATTTTGAAGAAATGATGAAAAAGAATGCTGATAATCCGGCAAAAACACTTGAACAAATGTTTATCGAAGCAAGAAGATTGTATGATCATAGAGTAATTACATTTTATGACCAATTCCTTGCTTCTAAAGAAGTATCGCGTGTTCTTGGTGTAAGAGGTAGAGAATATGTTGTGGCAATTCACGAGTTGGATGAAACAATGACCACAGCTCGCCATATTGTAACAGAATCGGGATTGATACTTGTTGCCCCGAATGTTAATCTTAACGAAGAAAGAATCGAACGTATCAGAACAATCAACAGAACCGATCCAATATTAGGTAAAATTTATATTAGAAATAAGTAATTATTCCCAAACATAAACAAATTGAGCGTATACTCCACGTTTAGTATGCAATCCAATTCCAACTCCAATGTTATCAGACAAGTAATAATTAGCACCAGCGCCAAAAGCAATTCCTTGCGAATTTTCAACTTTATAGCTATATCTACCTAATATTTGACCTGTTGTATTAACTTGTTTTGCTAAAACTGAATCTTGCTGAGTGTAATATCCAATACTTCCGAAAAAATTCCAAGGGAACATTTCATAATGAATAGCACCATCGAATGTAACTATTATTCCTGTGTGTTTCTCTTCGACAAAACCATTGGGCAAAGGTTGAGATGGATTAAGGTTTACTCCAACCGGCGGAACATTGGAATATTTTGGGATTTTATTTGCAAAACCGACAACTCCAATTGATAAACTGGCAAGCCAATATCGAAAACCGAAAGCCATACTAAGTCCATCACTTCCACCACCGAAATCAAGCATTAATCCTTTAAGCATTACATCTTCATTATCTGAAGGTTGAGCATTAGCAATATAATTGTGCGTAAAAAATGATACTATAAGTATTAAGGTAATAATTTTTTTCATTGCAGTACTCAATAAAGTTTTACAACAATTATTTTCAATACATTGAAATTGTAATCTTACTAAAAATAAAGATTTTTTTGTAAATTGAATAATAATTTCAATAACTTTTGTTGTAAAATGAAACGAGTAATGAAACGAGTATGTTTTTTTATTGTTATTTTTGTGTTAATAAATGCAAGTTCATGCACGAAAATTTCTTTTTCTTCTCAACAGAATAATTTCCTTGAAAATCATAATACTTTTAAAAATGTTATTGCTATTTTACTTGAAAAAGGCGCTGATACAAATTTCATATATAGTCTGTTGTCAAATGGTAAAACCCAATTTAGTGAAAAGTATGTTAAAATAAATGTTACCGGATATTTAAGCAAAACTGATTATTCACACTTTTACAACAGCAGCTCGATTAACAGTGCAAAAGAGTTTATTGTAAAAAACCGCGAAATATTGGAACAGGCAGAAAGGCAATATTCAGTTCCAAAGGAAATTATTGCTTCAATTTTATGGATTGAAACAAGGTTTGGAAATTTTTTAGGCACACATCATATAGTTAGTGTGTTTTTATCGACAGCAATGTGCAATGAACAAGAAAACATCAAGTTAAATGAGAATGAAATCGAACTAAAATTCCCTGATGACAAGCTCAAACAAGATAGTTTGAAAATAGTTCTCAAAGAAAGGTCAGAAAGAAAATCTAATTGGGCAATTAACGAGATTTTGGCATTACAAACAATGAAAAATCGTTACAATATTCCTATTGGAGATATATACGGTTCGTGGGCAGGAGCATTCGGAATTCCTCAGTTTTTACCATCATCTTTCGTAAAGTATGCAATTGATGGGAACAATGACGGTGTTGTTGATTTATTTAATTTATCAGATGCGATTTTTTCTGTAGCAAATTATTTAAAACAGCACGGATGGAATGAAAATTTAAGTGAACAAAGAAAAGCAATATTTGCATACAATAATAGCACTGCGTATGTCGAAGCAGTGCTAAAACTTTCTGAATTTGCAAAATAAAAACCCCCGTAAAGGGGGCTTTGCGGCGTTTCCACCAAGTCAAAAGCTTAATTGGGGGGAATTAAGGCTTTCGACTAAACAGTTTTGATTGCTGAGCGAACAACTCCCCAGATTTTGAGATTGTCGTTTTCTCCAACAATTATTGGCAAATATTTTGGATTTTCGGAAATCAAAGCAACGCAATGTTCTTCAAGTTTTATTTTTTTAACAACTAATTTTGCATTGATTTCTGCAACAACTATGTCGCCATCTTTAACTTGTTTATATTTATCAACTAGTAAAATATCACCGTTATTAATTGAGGCTCCAATCATTGAATCACCTTTTACACGAATTAAAAAGCAACTCTCCGGATTATCAACCACATAGGAAGCAATATTGATATTACTGAAAGAAAATGTATAAGTGTTATTATAAGTATCATCACCAAATAGTTTAATATTGTGTTGTTTTTTTTCTACATCAAATTTTTCGAAAACCCTCATTTTCCCCTCGTAAATAAAGATACTATCAGAGTATATCATTTTTTGTGCCAATTTTTTCAAACCAGCAAAAAATCAAGGGAATTATTGGGAATATTTTGTTGAAATGATAAATAAGTTAAAGGAAGATTGAGCGAAAGACGAGACTCGAACTCGCGACCCCAACCTTGGCAAGGTTGTGCTCTACCAACTGAGCTACTTTCGCTTTTTGCACAAAGAACTGGCACAAAAATAACAAGCTTTTGGGAAATTAACAAAAGTTTTTGCACCCTGAGAATGAACATTTTATGGAACATATACTATCTATTGTTATCTAAAGTCGCATTAAGCAAAAGTAAGGCAGAAAAATAAACTATTTTTCATATTAATACTTCTATATAGTAAAAGGAGTGATTTTTGTGCTTACAATTGAAAAACAAATATTAGTAGTTAATACTATTGTTGACTCACTTGAAGAACTCAACAAAATATTGAGAATGAACACAAAAATATCCGAACAAATTCATTCAACAATAGGGGAAATCCTAAAATTTATGGGAAAAGTGTTAAAGAATTTTCCTGAAATGCTTATTTCTAAAAAGAAGATTATGTACAATAAACAAGATATAATTTATTTTTACGATGAAATGATGAAAGCCTGGCAAGTTTTTTTTGAAAATCCAGATAATTTTTTCAATTCTTATGAAACATTTTCGCTAATTTGGAAAGATTATCAAAAATTGTTAAATAAACTTGAAAATAACGCAACTACAATATATATTTCACTGAATTAAGATAGGAGTGTCCTTAAAAAATGAGTTATTATGGATTTAGAAGGTTTAGCTTATTTCCTCCAGTCATAAAAACTATAATGCTAATAAATGTTATAGTTTTTATTGTGCAACATTTGATGTTATCAATTTTTACAATTGGTGGAGTGCCAGTTGACAGGATAATTATTCACTTTTTTGCGTTGCAACCATTTTTCGATGGCTCTGATATTATTCCCAATAATGCATTCTATGTTTGGCAATTAATTACATATCAATTTCTGCATGCTAATTTCTGGCATATTTTCTTTAATATGTTCGTATTATGGATGTTTGGAACAGAGCTCGAAGATGAATGGGGACAAGGTAAATTTTTAGCATTTTATCTTTTGTCAGGAATTGGAGCAGCAATCACACATTTAATTGTAAGCCCAATGCTCGGAACAATTGCACCAACTGTTGGAGCATCTGGCGCGATTTATGGTATATTGTTAGCTTTTGGTCTCTCGTATCCTGATAGACCTATATATATGTTTCCATTTTTCATTCCAATAAAAGCTAAAATTTTTGTTATTGTGATGATTGCTATTGAATTGATTTTTGGATTTTCCGTAAATGATCAGATAGCACGGTTTGCACATTTAGGTGGAGCGGCAACTGGCTTTCTCCTTTTAAAATTTGGTGATAAACTAGGGATATATTCATTAGCAGAAAAATTGTTTAAGCGAAAAACACCCAAAAGATATGGTATCGATGATTATTTTTCGCAAAGAACCCAATTTGATAGAGAACCTAAGGTTTATTCGTTCACGAATAAACCAGATAATTTTAATTATACGATTTACAAAGAAGAAACACCATCTTCAACAAAAATAGTAATTACAATTAACGGCGAAAACATCACACAAAGCCAAATTGATGAGATACTTGATAAAATATCAGTCAGCGGATATCAGAGTCTTACAGAAAGAGAAAAACATATTCTTATTGAATTAAGCAAAAAGTTGTAGAAATGCATTTCGAAAGAAAAATCACAAAAAAAATTAAAGTTGGCAAAATAGAAATAGGTGGTGGTTCACCTATTTCCATTCAAACAATGACAAAAACAAGAACATCGGATACAGCTGCTACGTTGAAACAAATTGAGCAGGTAGCGCTGGCAGGCGCTGATATTGTGAGAGTAACTGTGAATGATGAAGAAGCAGCAAATTCAATGAAAGAAATTTGCAGGCTCTCCCCTATTCCAGTAGTTGCCGATATTCATTTTAACTATATATTTGCAATAAAATCGATAGAAGCGGGTGTAGCAAAAGTAAGAATTAATCCTGGGAATATTGGTTCAAGTGAAAGAATAAAGAAGGTGCTTGATGCTGCAAAGATAAATGGTATTCCAATCAGGATTGGTGTAAACTCTGGCTCTCTGGAAAAAGATATATTGAATAAATATGGTCATCCAACAGCAGAGGCTCTGGCAGAAAGTGCTATGCGACACGTAAAGATAGCTAATGATTTTAATTTCGATGATATATGCATATCTGTCAAGTCTACAAGCGTCAAATTAACTATCGAAGCTTATAGATTATTATCTGAAAAGACAAATTATCCGTTACATTTGGGAGTAACCGAAGCAGGAACATTCTTAAGTGGCACTATTAAATCTGCGGTTGGGGTTGGAAGTCTGCTTGCAGAAGGCATTGGCGACACAATCAGAGTATCATTAACTGACGATCCGGTCCGAGAAGTTGAAGTAGCACAAGAAATTTTGCAATCCCTTGAACTAAAAGAAAAATACATTGAAATTATATCTTGTCCAACCTGCGGTAGATTGCAGGTTGATTTAATTCCAATAGCAAAACAATTGCAAGAACGTGTTCGTCCTATTAAGAAAAAGATTAAAGTGGCTCTGATGGGATGTGCGGTAAATGGACCTGGCGAAGCAAAAGAAGCTGATATTGGGGTTGCCTGTGGCAATGGTGAAGCTTTGCTTTTCAAAAATGGGGAAATATTAGGAAAAATTCCAGAAGAGAAAATATTAGATATATTAATAGAAGAAATTGAGAATTACTAATAATAAAGGTGAAATATGCCTTTTAAAAACATTCTAATACCAACTGATTTCTTCGAGGGATTTGAAATAGCATTAGATTATGCAAAAAAAATTGCAGAATGTGGCAATTCTACTTTGCATATATTGCACGTCATTGAACCGTCGTTATATCCATCAGATATGGGATTCGGACACTTAAGTTATGTTGATTTAGAAAAAGAGCTAATTAATAGCTCTAAAATTGAAATAGAGAAAATAGAAAAATCATTATCGGCAGAAAATTTCAAGGTAAAAACAGCAATACTTTTTGGGAGAGCTTCTGACCAAATAATTGAATATGCAAAAAATAATAACATAGACATTATTTGCATCACGACTACCGGGAGAAGCTCGTTTGACAGGTTTATTTTTGGCAGCACAACTGAAAAAGTGCTACGCAAGGCAGAATGCCCTGTATTATCAATAAAAATTCCAGCAAAATCAAATGATTAAAAACATCATCATTGACTTTGGAAATGTAATCTACAAAGTTGATTTGCTTGCAGCACATAAACAATTTTTTGAAATTGCGAAAAGCACGGGAATAATTCCTGATTTTAATATCATAAATACTATTATAGACAAATACGAATGTGGGAAAATAAATACAGCTGAATTTAGGGACAACATTCGAGGTTTGCTTCATTGGGCTGCAACAGACGAAGAATTTGATTTTGTATGGAATAGTATATTAATCGAACCGTTTGAATATTCCGAAGAAGCCATACATAAGCTATCTGAAAAATACAATTTATATCTGCTAAGCAATACAAGTCCCTTGCACTACGAAAAATTCAGCAGTGGAATGAAACAAGTTTTTAATCGGTTCAACAAACTATATTTTTCATTTGAAGTAGGTTATAAGAAGCCGTCCGCCCAAATATACAAACACACTCTAATAGATGCACAAATAATCGCACAAGAAACAATATTTCTCGACGATATTCAAGATAATATTGACAAATTCTCATTATTAGGAGTTCAGGGAATTCGTATTTCTGAAAATTTCACCTTAAAAGATTTTGCTTTCAGTTTTTAATTTTTACATAATTTCATTATTTTTGTATTTATTTAATTGAAAATACAACTATGATTGCATTGATCACCGGAGCATCATCCGGAATTGGGAGGGCTTGTTGCTATGAATTTGCATCGAAAGGTGTAGATTTAATTATTTTAGCACGCCGTAAAGAAAAACTCAATGAAATTGCTTCAGATATCCCAAGTAAGTATCATGTAAAAGTGCTTTCCTATGTTTGTGATGTGAGGTATTTCCCGCAGGTGAAAGATACCATAGATAGCTTACCGCCGGAATGGAAAGCAATTGATGTATTAATTAATAACGCTGGATTGGCAAGGGGATTAGAGAAAATTCAGGATGGGTTTATTGAAAAATGGGAAGAAATGATTGATACGAATATAAAAGGATTATTATATGTAACTCGTTGTGTGTTGCCGTTAATGATTGAAAGAAATTATGGAGATATTATTAACATTGGTTCAATTGCAGGACACGAGGTTTATCCCGGTGGTAATGTTTATTGTGGCACAAAATTTGCTGAACGTGCTATCTCAAAAGGAATGACAATTGACACTAATGGGTATAATATTCGTGTATGTAGTATAGATCCCGGTATGGTTGAAACTGAATTTTCGTTAGTAAGATTTGATAATGATGCTGAACGTGCTGCAAATGTTTACAAAGGACTTGAAGCACTGAATGGAGAAGATATTGCTCGAATTGCATATTTCATTGTGCAGCAACCACGTCATGTGAATATACAAAACATTGTGTTGACACCGACACAGCAGGCAACTGCAACTATTGTTTCAAGGAAATAATAATAATTTTGAAGGATATAATGGAAGAGTTATTAAACTTTATTGAATGCAACCAAGAAAAGCATTTAGAACAACTAAAAGAGTTTTTAAAATTAAAAAGTATTAGTTCTGAGCCAGAATACAAAGAAGAAGTACGGCGAACAGCAATGTGGCTCAAAATACATTTATCGAAAATTGGTTTCGAGAAAACTCAGATTTTTGAAACAAAGGGACATCCAATCGTATATGCAGAATGGCTTGGAGCAGGTCCTAATGCTAAAACAGTATTAATTTATGGTCATTATGACGTTCAACCTGTAGACCCGATTGAAGAATGGAATACTCCCCCATTTGAGCCTACCGTAATTGACGGCAAATTATATGCACGAGGAACAGCAGACGACAAAGGACAGATTTTTGCTCATATTAAAGGAATTGAGGCACATTTCCAGACTTATGGGAAGCTACCTGTTAATGTGAAATTGCTTATTGAAGGTGAAGAAGAAGCTGGAAGCGGAAATTTAGATGAATTTATTGAAAATAACAAAGAACTATTAAAATGCGACACAGTTTTGATCTCTGATACCGAATGGTATACCTTTGGACTGCCTTCAATTTGTTATGCCCTACGCGGTATTTCTTTTGTTGAAGTAAAAGTAATTGGTCCGAACCGTGATTTGCATTCTGGTTCTTATGGTGGTGCAGTAGATAATCCAATTTTTGTTTTAGCAAAAATGCTAACTATGCTTAAAGATGAGAGGGGCAAGATCATAATACCCGGATTTTATGATGATGTAATAAAAGTTAGCGAAGAAGAACGAAAGCATTTCAAAAATCTTCCATTTTCCGAAGATGAACTTAAAAAAAGTATTGAAGTAGAAGAATTGTCTGGCGAAATTGATTTCAGCGTTTTAGAAAGAATTTGGATAAGACCGAGCATAGATGTTAATGGAATAAAAGGCGGATATATTGGCGAAGGTATGAAAACAATCATTCCATCGGAGGCATCTGCTAAAATATCAATGAGACTTGTTCCAAATCAAAATCCTCAGGATATAACTGAAAAGCTTTCGAAATATTTAATTTCAATTGCTCCTAAAAGCGTAAAAGTTATCGTAAACCCTGCACATGGGGGCAATCCTGTTATTACTCCAATTGACAGCCCAGGAATAAAGGCAGCAGTAAAAGCTTTGGAAGTAGCTTTTAACAAAAAACCAGTATTTATGAGAGAAGGTGGTTCTATTCCGGTTACTGACACTTTCTCGAAAATGTTGGGGGCTCCACCTGTATTAATGGGACTTGGATTGCCAGATGATAATATTCACGCACCAAATGAAAAAATTAACTTAGAAAACTTTTTTGGTGGAATTAAAGCATCTGCTGTATTTTTATGCGAATATTCAAAATTGTAAAAAGGCTATTAATAATTTTAAAATTTGGGTGATTGAATAGTGTCAATCACCTTTTTTATTGATTACATAAGAAAAAATAAAACATACATATGATTTTATCGTCAATTTTAAATTATAGTTATTGATTTGATGAAGCAGTAAATGAAAAAAATGGTAATATTCATATTAATTGTTGTTACTCAAAATTATTTATTAGCTCAAACTGCCTTTGAGCAAAGATTGCGGCTTGCGGAAACATATGAGAAAAGTGGAGATATTAATAATGCTGCAAGAATTTATGAAGAATTGTATAAAGAGAACAGCAACAATCAAGTAGTCTTTGAGGGATTGGTGAGAAATTTCATTTCACTAAACAGATATAGCGAACTACTTCAATATGTTAAGAATAGATACGACAAACAAAAAGACATCATCAATTCAAGCATTTATGCTGAGCTCTTATGGAGAACAGGCAATACAAATGAAGCGAACAAAATTTGGGATAAAGCAATAAGTGATTATTCACAAAACCCTCTTGTCTATGAACAGATTTCAAATTCTATGATACAGATGAGGTTATTTGATAAAGCAATTTCAGTATTAAAGCAAGGACGGAATAATTTAAACAACAAAGTTATTTTTTCCGACAATTTAAGCAAACTATATATTGCCATTGGGGATTACCGTAATGGTTTAACAGAGATTTTATCTCAATTTCAAGTCAATTGGAATTTGGCAATTACACAAGGTAGAATTTATGCGCTATTAATAAATGATGAAGCAGAAAAATACATTTTAAATGAACTGAAAAAATTTGCCAACAATAACAGTGAAAATATTATTGCTCAGGAGTTACTTGCTTGGTATTATCGCACTACTAATAAGTTAGAGCAAGCACTTGAACTATTCAGAAATATCGATAGATTAAAGAAAGCAAACGGGGCAGAAATATTAAGATTTGCTGAGGAATGCCGTCGAGACGGTCAGTTCGATGTAGCTATGAAGGCTTATGGCATTGTAATAGATTTAGGGAAAAATCACCCTTTAATTCATTCTGCTTGGTATGGTTACGCAAGAACACTCGAGCAAAAGATAATGTCGCAAAAACAAATGTCCAAAGAATCTGCCAATGAGTTAATTGCAAAATATAAAAGTATAATAAAAGAATTTCCTAATACACAGCAGGCATTAGAAAGTAGATTGAGAATTGCTTATATATTATCGAACTACCTAAAAAATCATGAAGAAGCTATCAAGGAATTGAATGCTGCAATTTCTGAGCGACCAAGAACAAGCATTGCCGCATCTGCAACTATTGATCTGGCAAATATCTACATTAATCTTGAAAAATTTGAAGATGCCAAAATTATGCTTAGTAATTTCATTAATAACAATGCAAGTAATTTTCAAAGTTTAACCAATAAAGCACAATTTCTAATCGCAGAAATTTCTTTTTTCAACGGGCAATTAGATACTGCACTAAAACAATACGCAAATTTGATAATAGTTCCAGAAACTGATATTGCTAATGCATCCCTTAATAGAATCGTATTGATTGAACAAAATAAACAATACACAAAGGCACTGTCAAGTTTCGCTCGGGCTGAATTCGAGGAACGAAGGAATAATCTAAAAGAAGCTATAGAATTGTATTCAAATACTGCTAATTTATCATCTGGAACTGATTTATTTGAATTAGCTTTAAAAAAGAAAATTGAGATAGAATATCTTAGTGAAGACTATCAATCGGTAATAAAAACAGCTGATTATCTTTTGGAAAAAGTACCAGATTCAATTTACGGAGATTTTGCACTTTTAAGAAAAGCTGATTCTTTAGTATTTATAAATAACAAGCAAGATGCTTTGAATTTATACACAGAAATTTTGTCGAAATTTCCTCTTTCAATTTATTTACCCGAAATTAGAGAAAAAATTAAAAGTTTAAGAAATGAACCATTATAATCACAATAGATTGAGATATTTTATATTTTTTTTCTTTATAGCACTTTTATTAGCAAATTATCAATCTCTTGAAGCAAAAAAGAAGAAAAAAGTTACTAAGAAATGCCCACCAATTTCACACACGTTTATTCAGGATACTATTCTCGGCGAAGGAATATATTTTCAAAGAGCAATAGTCGATTATAATTGCAATAAGCACGACACCTATATCATAAAAGCACATTTGAAAGAATGTAATTGTACTCCAACTGTTATAAAAGCAAAAGAGAATATTATCGGATTAGATAAATTACAAAACATCATTCAATATTATGATTCTTTGTATAAAGATAATATTTATGGGGCGGTAAATGCTAATTTTTGGCGAGCATATAGCAATTTCCCGATTGGTCCAGTTGTGATTAACGGTGAAATCATTCAACTTCATAGTTACAAAGAATGGAGTTCTATTTTTTTTGATGCATTGGGTATTCCATTTATAGACAATTTTAAAATTTCAGGCGAATTAATATTAAACAAGAAAAACAAATTTAAAATTCAAGACGTAAATAGAAGAACAGATTCAACGGGAATAGTAATATACAATAAATATAGTGGTTCGCAAATTCCTGCAATAAATACTCAAAAAATTGAAGAAATCATTGCTCAAATAAAAGAAAATTCTGAAGAAGTTATATATAACGATTCTACAGAGGCAGAATTCAACCTTGAAACAATGAAAGAAGAATATATTAAGACAGAATTACTGAATTCAATTGAATTTGCGACCCCCAAAATTAGTGTAGAATATTTAAATGAGCCATCCATTAATTCTGAAATTATTTGTAAAGTTATTGAGACTGGCTCTAACGTGATGAGTGTGCCAAAGAATGGCTGTATAATTTCGTTGGGACAGGATTTTATAATGAGGGAATTGCCAAATGTTGGAGATACAATAAAACTTAAATTTTTCACAAATGTTCATAAAAAGCAAATTTTCACAGATGGAGTTTGTGGCACACCTCGATTAGTTCGTAACGGGATTGCTGAGCACGAAGCGGTAAAGGAAGGTTCGAAAAGTAAAAGATTCATTCAAAAGAATTTGCCAAGAACTGCAATTGGTTACAACAAGAAAAGAGATATTCTATATTTTGTTGTCATCAAACCGACTAATCAATCAGAAAAAACAAGTGGAGCTAATTTAGCGTCATTATCCAAAATAATGAAATATATTGGTTGTTATGATGCAATGAATTTAGATGGCGGTGGTTCGACAATAATGGTAATAGACGGAAAAAATGTAATAAATAAGGAAAATCCCTATTCCTCACGGAGAATATCCGTGGGAGTAGGGATCAAAAGTATAGGCAATAATTAATCTTCGTTATACATTCGATTAATGATTTCAGCGTAATTTCTTTCGACAATATGTCTTTTTATACTCATTTTAGGGCTTAGTTCACCATTTTCTACACTGAAAGGTTTGCTAAGCAGTGAAAATTTTCTAATTTTTTCGAATTTAGATAAATCTTTTTGATAAAAATCAATTTCTTTCTTGATGTGTTGAATAATTTTCTCATTAACTATAAGTTCTTCTTCGCTATTATATGGTATACCGAGGTCGGAAGCCAATTGTTTAAGTTGTTCGAAATTTGGTGTAAGCAAAGCAGTACAATATTCTCTTCTCTCACCTATAAGAACGCACTGGTCAATGTATTTGCTTTGAGAAAGAAGATTTTCAATAGGTTGAGGTGCAATATTTTTGCCACCACTCGAAACAAAAATATTTTTCTTTCTGTCAGTAATTTTTAAATTTCCTTTTTTTGTAAAAACAGCAATGTCGCCTGTATAAAGCCAGCCATCTGCATCAATTGCTTCTTGTGTTGCTAATTCATCTTTCCAATATCCTTTCATTACATTAGGTCCTCTAACTAAAATTTCACCGTCATCAGCCAGCACAACATCGACATTATCTAATGGCGTTCCGATAGTCCCTAACTCCGGGTTATCCTCTCTATTAAAAGAGACTACGGGGGAAGCTTCAGTTAGCCCGTAACCTTCGTAAACTTTGATGCCCATAGCCCAGAAGAATTCCGCTACATCGAGCGGTAATGCTGCGCCACCTGAAACCATTCTGCTAAGCCTACCACCAAGCTTTTCACGTAACTTGGAAAAAACAAGTTTATCAGCTAAATTATACTGTGTTTTTAAAATTGGGTTATTTTTGTTATTCAAACTACTTCTAACATATTTAACTCCAACAGAAACCGCCCAGTTAAACATTTTTTTCTTTATTGGAGATTCTTTGTCCATTGCGAAATAGATTTTTTTCTTAATTGTTTCCAACAATTTAGGAACTGTTGTCATAAAAGTAGGTCGCACTTCTTTTATGTTGGAAGCAACAGTATCAATGGATTCAGCTAAAACAATTTCCGATCCACCAACAAAAAATGCATAAAAGCCAGCAGTACGTTCGTAAGCATGGCACAAAGGCAAATAAGATAGAGAGACATCGCTACTAACATCCCCACCAAATGCTTTTAGTGATGCAAGCGCATTAGAAACTACATTTTTGTGAGAAAGCATAACACCTTTGGGGTTGCCAGTAGTGCCACTTGTATAAATTATTGTCAGCAAATCATCTTCATTAACTTTGTTGCAACAATCAAATACTATTTCATCTCTTTCTTGTTTATTACGAAGAGATGCTCCGCGCTCAATAAGTTCTGAAATAGATCGCACAAAGACATTTTTCTTTTCATAATCATCATTCATTACAATAATATGTCTCAATGAAGAAATATTATCTTTAAATTCCAGAACTTTTTTAAGCTGGAAATTATTAGAGACAATTATTGCTGAAACTTCGCTATGTGAAAAAATGTATTCTTCTTGCTTTGCAGTAAGAATCGGGAAAATTGGGACATCTATTGCACCAATAAGTGATATTGCAAAAGAAGAAATAATCCATTCGATACGATTTTCCGATGCAATCCCTATTCTATCACCTTTATGAATACCAAGCTCCATAAAAGCAAGAGCCAAACTAAAAACCTTATCTCTTAGCTGGTCATAATTTAAAGCAATCCATTCGTCATTTTTTTTATATCGAAAGCAAACTTTAGTATTTCCCCATTTATCACAAGTTTTGTTGAACATTTCAGGAATTGTTAGATATTTCATTTTTTACTCTCGTAAATTAGAACATTGCAGAAAGAATATCATTTTGATTAATATTAAAGAAGAAATCATCTAAATTAAAATGGCTTAAAACTTGTTTTACCTGATCTTCCCTATGTTGAATAGAAACGAATGCCTCTTCGATTTCAGAAATATCTCTATGAGTGAAGAAATCGCCATAAAATCTTAATCTTTGAATTATGCCGTTTTCAACGAACATAGAAACTTCGAGAGTGCCGCCTTCGGTTCTCACAGATTTGGAGAAATTATATTCAGGAGAATAGCCAAAATTCCATTCCCAAGTGGAATATTTATTTTCAACTAATTGGTTGATTTTTTGGATGTCTTCATCAGTTATTTCATAAATTTGAGCATCTTCATACATTTCAAGTATATGATTAAACACAAGATTGATGAATTCAAGCACAGTCAGAGGCGCCTGCAAATGTTCAGAAACATTGGTAACTCTACTGCGGACAGATTTGACTGCTTTATCAGTATATTTAACATCTTTTACATTTAGAGCTTGGGTTAAATCCGACATTTTAGCTGAAAATAAAATAGTTCCGTGATGGAGAATTCTATTTTTATAGACGTGTTCGGCATTACCCGAAAATTTTTTCCCATCTATTGTTAAATCATTTCTACCTTCAAATTTTGCATTAACACCTAATTTGAGAAGAATATCTAAAATAGGTTGCACGTATTTTCTGAAATCTACAAGTTTTTCGCTTTCGCCTGTTTCAATAAAAGTAAAATTAATGTTACCTAAGTCGTGAAAAACTGCTCCACCACCAGTCATACGGCGAACAACTTTAATGTTGTTTTCCTTTACGTAGTCATAATTAATCTCGGCAAGTGTGTTTTGATGTTTTCCGACAATAATAGCAGGCGAGTTTCTCCAAAGCATAAAAATATTTTCATTAAAATTATTGAAAAAGTATTCTTCCGCAGCGAGATTGAAGTATGGTTCAGTTGAATTATTAAGAATACAAAGCATTTTTTCCTCAATTTTTTCAATAAAAACAATGAGGAAAAACGATTAAAGAATGAAATTATTTAAAACCTTATAAATCTATTAATTAACTGTATATAAAGCGTGAATATCTTGACCACAGTTAGACAAAGCTTTCAATTTTAATTTAAACGATTCTTTTAAATAATTTATCTTATATTTATCAAAAGAATGAATACCATTGCCTATTATGATAGGAGCAATAAAAAGATGAAGTTCATCTATCATTTGAGACGCAGCAAAATTCGAAAGGAGTTCAGCACCACCTTCCACTAAAATTGAAGAAATACCAAGTTCAGTGAAAGCATATAAGGCACTGGGAATATTTAATTTACCAGTATCATTTACTTCAACAGGAACAAGCTTAATCCCCGCCAATTTAAGAGTATCCGCTTTTCTTGTTTGCAGGGAATTTGGACTACAACATACATAGGTATATTCACGATAATCTTCCTGGAAAATATTTAAATTTAATGGTAAAGTAAGATCTGTATCAAATACAATTCGTTTCGGATTAATGCCTTCAATATCTCTAACTGTCAGCAAAGGATTGTCTAATAAAGCAGTTTTTTTACCGATGGCTACAGCATCAACCTCGTTTCGCAAAATATGAACTTTACGACGACTTTCTTCGGAAGTAATCCATTTTGATTCACCTCGATTTGTTGCTATACAACCGTCAAGAGATTGTCCAACTTTAGCAATAACATAAGGCAAACCTGTATTCATTTGTTTTGAAAAAAATCTATTTATCCATTTGCATTCTTCTTCTAATACACCAACTTCGACTTCAATACCTGCATCCTGCAGTTTTTGAATGCCAGAACCAGAGACATCAGGATTTGGGTCAATCATACCAACTATGACTTTAGAAAACCGCTTTTCAATAATTAAATCAACACAAGGTGGAGTTTTGCCGTAGTGCGAGCAAGGTTCTAAATTCACTACCAAAGTGCACCCTTCGAATGAATCGCGATTTGCATTATGGATAGCCATCACTTCTGCGTGAGGTCCGCCGAATTCTTCGTGCCATCCCTCGGCAATTATTTGACCATTTTCGACAATAACACATCCAACGCGTGGATTAGGGCTAACCTTGCCAGTTCCTCTCAGAGCAAGTTCAATTGCTCTTTTCATCGCTGATTTGTCTGTAAAAAACATATCTATTCCAAATAAATTGTTTTAACGATTGATAAATGATTAGGTTGCAATGGTAGAACAAAATTTACTAAATAATCACCGCTTGATAATTCATTTCCCCAATTGTCAATTCTATTCCATTCAATCGAATAATATTGATATTCATACTTTTCTTTCGGCAATAATTCACCCACAACAGTCAAATAGTTTTTGTTAAAGTTTGAGTTCCAAATTAATTTCCCTTTTTTGTCGGATATTTCAATTCTCAATCTCTCGGAACCCGGAAAATAAAGATGTTCTTCTCTATCTTGCAATTTTATCAAAAATAATCCAAACTCATATCCAGAAGTCGTTTTCTTAGCAACTGGCAAAAGAACAAAATTATCATTCAAAAACTTCTTATCATCAAATATAATGCGATTCTTTTTTAGAATAAAGGAATTTTTTTCATAAAGAGATGAATTAATTTTTAATATTGAAAACTCTGTAATATCAAATGATTTGCTTTTCGGTAGAACTGAATAGTTTGGAGTATAAACAAAAGATTGATTATCCGGAAGATGGAAAGTTTTCTGATGAATTGTAGAAGGATAGTCTTCAGAAAAATATGATTTCCAATATAAGATAACTGAATAAGTTTCAGTAGAATCAAGAAAATAATAATTATCTTGAAACTGTTGAGAATTTGGTATGGAGCAACAGCTTTGCAACAGGAATTCTAAAAAACACAGAATAATAATATTGAATTTTAACAACCTCATAATAAAAGTATCGGTATTTCGAAAAAAATCTAAAGAGAAAACGTGAAGATAACATATTATCTTCACGTTTATCTCCAAGTAAAAACTAATAGTTAAAAATTTCTTTTAAAGAAAGTTCTTTTATTTCACCAATTTGTCGCAATACATTATAATCAAGTGAACTTTTGTTAGCTAAAATTAAAAAGATATATTTCTTATTCTTAATATGTGTGTTAAAGAAATCATCTAATTCATTGATAGACATAGTTTTAGTTTTTTCATAAATATCTTTTCTAATATCGTAGTTAATACCTTTATCTTTGTTGGATAAATAAGTCCAGAAAATAGAAGCTTTGGTAATTCGTTCGGATTCAATTTTTCTCATTACTCCAGTTTTTGATTGTTCAAATTGTGCAGTCGCTTTTGGCATATCATTCAGAAGCGAAACAAGTGCATCAGTTGCTATTTTCAATTTATCAGGCTGTGTGCCTACAAAACCAAATACAAAATGTGAAAGATCGGGTTTTGCAGGAGTTGAAAAAGCAGAGAAAGCAGAATATGCAAGAGCGCGAGCCTCACGAATTTCCTGAAATACAATTGAAGAAAGACCACCGCCAAAGTATTCTCCAAAAATCCTTGAATAAGGCAATAAGTTTTTATCGAATTTGCAATCTTTCGACATAAAAAGTACGTTTGATTGCACCATATCATAATCTACAACAAAAACATAATTTTTATCAAAGTTTCTTTCTTTGTAAGAAATTGGTTTTGGATAATCTTTGAGCTTATTAAATTCAAACTTATGAATTTTTTCTATAGCTTTTTGAGCAAATTCAGCATCTTTGCCATAGTAAAATATGTAGTGCTTGTAGCTTAATAAATTTTTGATAATATCTGTGAGTTCTTTGGGATTAATTTTGCGAAGCTCTTCTTCGGACAAAATGTTTGTGAATGGGGATTTGCCATCATACATTGCATAAGAAAACATTGCTCCCCATAAAATCGAATTTTTGTCAAGTTTAGCATCATTTCGAGATTTAATAATTCCATCAACAAAATCATTGTATATTTGTTGGTCGGGTTTAGCATTGGCTAGAGTGTGTTCGAGAAGCTCTAAACCTTTCTCCAAGTTTTGTTTTAGTCCACTAATAGAGATGTAACTTCTGTCATCGGAAGTGGAAACACTTAGATTAATACCAAGTTTGTAGAATTCTTTGCTTAAATCTTGAGGTGAATATTTAGTTGTACCAATGTAAGGTAAGTAATCAACAGCTAATTCTGTTTTTAGATCGTGATTTTTACCCATATCAAGAATAAAAGAAAGCTGGAAGAAGTCATTAATTTTATTTTGAATATAATTGAATTCTATTCCGTTTAATAGTTTTTTGCGTATAATATCTTTGTCGAAATCAAGGAAAACAGGTTTAAGTGGTGCCACTTCCATAGCCATAACTTTTTTATAAAAAGCAGATTGGGCATCTCTATTCATTTGAACAGGTGTAATTTCAGGTTTTTCCACTTTAACAATATTTTCATCTTTTCCTATTCTTTTGAACACACATACATAATTATCTTTGTAGTATTCATTTGCAAACTTAACAATATCCTGTTTAGTAATTTTTTCGAGTTCTTTGATAAAAGTATAATATTTCAACCAGTCTTCTTTCATAGTAAAGCTAATAGCAAAAGTATGTGCAATTCCATTCGTCTCTTCTGCTCTCATTCTCGATAGTTTGATATTATTTATTATTGCTTCAATTAGCCAATCATCAAATTCACCTTTTTTAATTTTTTCAATCTCGGCTAAAATCAATTGCTTTAATTCTTCCAGTGATTGTCCTTCTCTTGGTGAAGCAGAGATACTGTGTACTGAATAATCAATGTTTTTATCCAAGTAAGTAGAAGCACCTAATACTTTCTGCGATTTGATTAAATCTAAATCCATAAGTCCGGCTTTACCATTACTTAATATCTGGTCGAGAATATATGCTTTCATCAACTCAGGATCGTTATATCCCATTAACCTATAACCAAGAACCAAAAATTCCGGTTGAGGACCGAAAACTTCTTTTAATATTGGCTTAGTGATTGGATCTTCTTTAGGATGCTGAATAACCGGAGGATTGCCTTTTTTTAGTTTTCCGAAATATTTATCAACGAGTTGAATAGTTTGTTCAAAGTCCAAATCACCAGAAAGGCTCATTGCCATATTATTAGGAACATAAAAATTATTGAAATAGTTATGAATATTTACCATAGAAGGATTTTTGAGATGTTGTGGATTTCCAATGACTGTTTGGGTACCATAAGGATGCTTTTTGAACATAGCAGAATTGAATGCTTCTTCGACGCGAGCTTCATCTTCGTCTTGATACATATTAAATTCTTCGTATACCGTTTCGAGTTCAGTATGGAATAGTCGTAAAACTAATTCACCAAATCTTTCACTTTCAATCGTAAGCCAACGTTCAAGTTCGTTTGCAGGAATGTCATTTATATATACAGTTCTTTCGGTAGAAGTATATGCATTTGTGCCTTTAGCACCAATTCCGGAAACCATTTTATCGTATTCGCTCGGAATAGCATACTGAGCAGCAATTTGGGAAACGCTATCAATCATTCTGTATATACGTTTTTTTTCGGAAGGATTATCTGTTGCTCGGTGAAGTTCGAACAACTTAGAAATCTCATCCAATAAAGGTTTTTCTTTGTCCCAGTTGGCTGAACCGATTTTTGATGAACCTTTGAACATCATATGTTCAAGATAGTGTGCAAGTCCGGTAGTCTCTTTTGGATCATAAGTGGAACCGGCACGAACGGCAATATAAGTTTGAATTCGTGGTTCATCCTTCAATTGCCTCAAAAACACAGTAAGACCATTATTTAAAGTATAAATTCGGCAATTAAGATGATCGCCTTCGACATATTTGTATTCGTATCCATTCTTATCTTTGGCGAACTTCCATTGATATTGAGCAAAGGCAATATTAGTAAAAACAAAAAGGACAAGAAAAGAAAACACAAAAGAAAACTTTTTCATAGGACACCTAAAAAGATGATGATAGAAATAAAGAACAAAAATAACAAAAAACCAACACTTATTATGGAATATTTGTTGAATTTATTATTTCATCAATAATGCTTTCATTCGTTTTCCCATCAGCCAGAGCTTCGAAAGTAAGCCCTATGCGGTGGCGAAGAACATCGCGAGCAAAATAGATGATGTCTTCTGGAAGCACGTAGTTTCTACCTTCAATAAGAGCCAACGCACGCCCTAATTTAATAAGTGCGATTGTTGCTCTTGGTGAAACAGAAAAACTCAGTAACCGGGTAAAAGAATCTTCTCTTGTGGAATGGACTAATGAAGCAGCAAACTTAAAAATCTTTTCATCAATGAAAACTTTTTGAATTTCTTTTTTTAAAAATTCCAACTCATCTAATGAAATAATGGATTTTGAAATAAAGACTTCATTATTCAAAACTTTTTTTGTTATCTTAATTTCAGTATGAATATCCGGATAATTAATCAGAACTTTCATAATAAATCTATCGGCTTGAGCTTCTGGAAGCCTATAAGTGCCTTCTTGCTCGATAGGATTTTGAGTGGCAAGAACCCAGAAAGGAGTTGGCAAGGGATATGTATCCTCGCCAATTGTTACCTGGCGTTCCTGCATTGCTTCGAGCAAAGCAGATTGAACCTTTGCAGGAGCTCTGTTGATTTCATCTGCTAAAATAAAATTAGCAAATAGAGGACCTTTTCGGGTAATAAAATCGTTTAGCTTAACGTTATAGACCAAAGAACCTGTAATATCCGATGGCATAAGATCGGGGGTAAACTGTATTCGAGAAAAGGAGCAAGAAACAGCTTCAGAAAGTGTTTTGACAAGAGTTGTTTTCGCAAGACCCGGCGGACCTTCAATTAATAGGTGTCCGTCGCAAAGCATAGCCGCAATAGATTTTTTGATAACTTCTTCTTGCCCAACAATAACTGTATTGACAGATTTAATAAGACTATTGATAAGATAATATGCTTTGTCTGAGATTATTTCTTGCATAATTAATATTTCTCTATTTCTCGGAAAATTTTAACAGCTTCAAAAATGGCTATACCAGCTGCAACACTTACGTTTAGAGAATGTTTCACTCCAAACATAGGAATTTCAATTGCATCATCGCAAAGGGCTAAAATTTCGTCGTCAATACCTGTGATTTCATTCCCTAATACAATGCAGCAAGGATAATCGTTAGAATTCAATGAAGAATATAGTCTTTTTTTATCGGTAAGTTCTAACGCAATCACTTTATAACCATCGTTTTTAATTTTCTCTATTGCTTTGAGAGAATTTTTGATGTATTCCCAAGGAACGCTTTCAGTTGCTCCCAATGCAGTTTTATCAATTTCGGGTCTTGGTGGAGAGGGAGTAAATCCAGTAATATAAATTTTTTCAACAAGTGCGGCATCGCAAGTTCGAAAAATTGAGCCAACATTGTATAAACTTCTTATATCATAAAGCATTACAGAAATTGGGTGGCGTTTGATACTTTTTGCAGTTTCAAGTGTTATTCTTTCTTGAAGTATTTCATTATGTAAAAGTTTTTTCATAAGATAAAACAAATATTTTGGGAATATATCGTTTATATTTTCAATATAACAAAGAGGTACCAAATGAAAAAATATATATTTATCTTTTGTATTATCCCAATATTCCAACTATATTCACAAGAACTCATTAATACCGAAGGAAAGGATTTTTGGCTAACTTTTTTACCAAATTATCATAATACGAAAACAATTAATGAAACAGATTCGCTTTATATTTTTGTGTCAGCCCAGAAACCCACAAAAGGGGAAATAATATATAGAAACATAAATGGTGCTCTTCGCTCTAAAAAATTTGAAATTACAGACCCATCTGTTGTTTACACATTTGCAGTATCATTTTTCAATTATGAGCTTCAAGGATTTAACAATAGTGGAACAATTGATACTAACAACCAGTGTGAACGAGCAGCAAATCAATATTTCAGAGTTGTTACGGAGGAAAATGTAACTGTTTATGCACTTAATCAAGCAAATTTGACAAGCGAAGCGTTTCTTGTTTTGCCTTCAAACGTATTAGGAAATGAATATTATATTCTGACATACAACTCGGACGGTAAGATGAATTTTTTTAATCAGGTAATAGGAACAAGCACACCATCTCAATTTACTGTTTTGGCAATAGAAGATAGCACATTAGTAGAAATAAAGCCATCGGATGCAACTTATAAAAATGGCATCAATAAGCAGAAAGTTTGGTTAAATGCCGGCGAATCATATCTCGTTCAAGCAAGAATTTCAACAAGCAATACAAATCGTGATTTGACAGGTAGTTATGTAAAATCTACAAAACCTATTGCAGTATTTGCCGGGCACCAAAGAGCAACAA